>DASRUX010000134.1:0-7046 GCA_035655235.1 Rhodocyclaceae bacterium
CAGCGCTACGAGTTCGAACTCCACGGCCAGACCGGCTACGAGGAGGTGGAAATCGACGCCGGCGGCCGGGCCATTCGCAGCCTGAAGCGCATCCCGCCGGTGTCCGGCAACAACCTGGCCCTGACCCTGGACGCCAAGCTCCAGGAGATCACCGAAAAAGCCTTCGGCGACCGCAAGGGCGCCCTGGTGGCCATTGAGCCTTCCACCGGCGGCATCCTGGCCTTCGTGTCGACCCCCACCTACGACCCCAACCTGTTCGTGGACGGCATCACCCCGGACAACTGGAAGGAACTGAACGAATCCCCGGACAAGCCCATGGTGAACCGCGCCCTGAACGGCGCCTACCCGCCGGGCTCCACCTTCAAGCCCTTCATGGCCCTGGGCGCCCTGGAACTGGGCAAGCGCACCCCGGGCCAGACCATCTACGACCCCGGCTTCTTCAACTTCGGCAATCACCAGTTCCGGGACGACAAGAAGGGCGGCCACGGCAGCGTCGACATGTACAAGTCCATCGTCCAGTCCTGCGACACCTATTACTACATGCTGGCCAACGACATGGGCATCGAGAACATCGCCCGCTTCATGGGCAGCCTGGGCCTGGGCCAGCGCACCAACGTGGATCTGGGCAAGAAGAACAAGGACGGCGAGTCCGAAACCGAATCCCGGGGCGTCCTGCCCTCGCCGGAATGGAAGAAGCAGCGCTTCAAGCGGCCGGAGCAGCAGAAGTGGTATTCCGGCGAAACCATCTCCATCGGCATCGGCCAGGGCTACAACGCCTACACCCCTATCCAGCTCGCCCAGGCGGTGGCCACCCTGGCCAACAACGGGGTGATGTACCGCCCCCACCTGGTCCAGCACATCACCGACACCAAGAGCGGCGAAAAGCAGCTCATCGAGCCCCAGCCCATCCGCAATCTCAATTGGAAGCCCCAGAACATCGAGACCATCAAGCGGGCCATGGTCGGTGTGAACAAGGAAGGCACCGGCGCCCGGGCCTTTGCCGGAGCGCCCTACGAGGCCGCCGGCAAGACCGGCACGGCCCAGGTGTTCTCCCTGAAGGGCAACCAGTACAAGGAACACGGGATGAAGAAGGAGCTGCGGGACCACGCCCTCTTCATCGCCTTCGCGCCGGTGGACAAGCCCAAGATCGCCGTCGCCATCCTGGTGGAGAACGGCGGCTTCGGCGCCCAGTCGGCCGCCCCCATCGCCCGCATGGTGTTCGACTATTACCTGCTCGGCAAGCTGCCGGGCGGACCGGCCGGCGAAGACCCGGCGGCGGTCGAGGAAGATAGCGAGGAGGAACAGTAAGCCCATGGAATTCGTCGGCACCCTGAAGCGCTGGTGGCACGGCTCCATCGCCTACATCGACTTCCCCCTGCTGTTCATCACCCTGGCCATCATGGCCGTGGGCCTGGTCACCGTCTTCTCCGCCACCTACGACGCCAGCAACAAAGCCCTGTCCCAGGTACTCAACATGGCCGTCGCCCTGGTCATCATGTGGGTGGTATCCCGGCTTCCGCCCCAGAAGATGATGCGCTTCGCCGTTCCCCTCTACGCCCTGGGTGTCGTGCTGCTGCTGATGGTGTTCCTGTTCGGGGTCAAGGTGAATGGCGCCCGGCGCTGGCTGTCCCTGGGCTTCACCCGCATCCAGCCCTCGGAAATCATGAAGATCGCCATGCCGCTCATGCTGGCCTGGTATTTCCACAAGTACGAGGCCGCCCTCAAGTTCCGCCATTACATGGTGGCGTCCCTCATCCTGCTGGTGCCCTTCGCCCTCATCGCCAAGCAGCCGGACCTGGGCACCGCCATCCTGGTGGGCGCCGCCGGCTTCTACGTCATTTTCTTTGCGGGACTACCCTGGAAGGTCATCGTCGGCCTCATCGCCGCCGGGGCCGCCGCCGCGCCCTTCGTGTGGACCGTGCTCCACGACTACCAGCGCAAACGCATCCTCACCCTCCTGGACCCCACCACCGACCCCCTGGGCGCCGGCTACCACATCATCCAGGCCACCATCGCCATCGGCTCCGGCGGCCCGGTGGGCAAGGGCTACCTGAACGGCACCCAGACCCACCTGGAATTCATCCCGGAACGGCACACCGACTTCATCTTCGCGGTCTTCTCCGAGGAGTGGGGGCTGATCGGCAACTGCATCCTGGTCTTCCTCTACACCCTGCTCATCGGCCGCGGCCTGATGATCGCCGCCGCTGCGCCCACCCTCTTCTCCCGGCTCCTGGCCGGCGCCATCACCCTGGGTTTCTTCACCTACGCCTTCATCAACATGGGCATGGTGAGCGGCATCCTGCCGGTGGTGGGTGTCCCCCTGCCCTTCGTGAGCTACGGCGGCACCGCCCTGGTGACGCTATTCCTGGGCATCGGCATGCTCATGTCCATCCATACCCACCGGATGCTGGTGAAGAAATGAGGGCCCTGCGGCTACCCACCGCCCCGACCTGGCTGGTGCTGGCCGCCGCCCTGGGCCTGGGCGCCTGCGGCGGGCAGCCGCCCCGCTCCGCCGACGAGCACTCCCCGGCACCGGCGCCGGAAGCCACCCGGCGCCCCCCCGCCAAGACGACTTCCACCATGCCCAAGCGGCCCCAGGTGGTGCTCAAGAAGGGCGGCGGGTTCTACAAGGACGACGGCCCCGGCGAAGACATCCCGGACAACCTGGACGACATCCCCGACGCCGAACCCAAGTGGGAGCCCATCCACAAGCCGGCCACCAAGCCCTACGTGGTCCTGGGCAAAGAATACGTCCCCAACGCCACGGTCAAGCCCTACAAGGCGAGCGGCATCGCCAGCTGGTACGGCCGCAAGTTCCACGGCCAGAAGACTTCCATCGGCGAGCCTTACGACATGTTCGGCATGACCGCCGCCCATCCCACCCTGGCGATTCCGTCCTACGTGCGGGTCACCAATGTGCAGACCGGCCGGTCGGTGATCGTCCGGGTGACCGACCGGGGGCCGTTCCACGCCGAGCGCATCATCGACCTGTCGTACACCGCTGCCTGGAAGCTGGGCCTGGTGTCCAACGGCAGCGGCCAGGTGGAAGTGGAGGCCATCGTGCCGGGCGACGCCGGCAGCATCGCCCTGGCCCGCGTGACGGCGCCGGCTGCGGCGGAGCAGGATGAAATCGAGGCCCTGGCCAAGCGCCTGGCCCAGGAGGACAGGATCGCCGCCGCCCCGGAAACGCCCCTTGAACGGGGCGTCTATCTCCAGCTCGGCGCCTTCTCCAACGCCGACAATGCCGAGAACCTGAAGAACCATCTGACCCGGGAACTGGACTGGCTGGCCGAGCCCATGCGCATCAACGTCAGCAGCGGCGTCCACCGCCTGCAACTGGGGCCCTACGCCAACCGCAACGACGCCACCAAGGTGGCAGAGAAAATCCGGGTAGCCCTGGGTTTCAAGCCGACGGTTGTGATTCGCTGACCTCGACGGTCGCCACCACCACGTTGCCCTTGCCCTGGTAATCCAGGTTCGAGAAACTCATCATCCGGGCCATGGCGATGCCCCGGCCGTTGGGGTCGAAGGCCCGCTCCGGGTCGAAGTTGAGGTATCGGTTCCAATCGAAGCCGTCGCCCTGGTCGGCGATGATGAAGGCAATCCGATCCGGCCAGCGCTCGCAGCGCACCGTGGCGAAACGGTCCCGGAACTGGGGCAGGACCAGGCGGCGACCGATCTCCGCCTCCCAGTCGCCTTCCCACTTGAGCAGGGCCTTTTCCTGGTAGCTCACCCCCAGGTTGCCGTGCTCCACCGCATTGACCATGAGGTCCGAGAGCCCCGGCGCCACCCGGTCGGAATCGGGGCACAGGGCAGCCAGCACGGGCACCAGCTTGGAAATATCGTCGAGGGTGACGAAACGGTACTCGACGGCCATGAGCAGTTTTTCGGCCTCTTCCAGGCGCGCAACCCGATGGCGCAGCTGCATCCGCTGGCGCCGATCCTCCAGAGCGCCGCGGACGATGGAGATGAGCGCCTCGGGCTCGTAAGGCTTGGTGAGGTAATAGTAAGCGCCAGCGGCCAGCCCTTCCCGCACTTGGTCGGGGGAAGACGCTGCGGTCTGCATGATGACCGGCACATCCACCAGGCGGGCTTCCCGCTTCATGCGGCGCAGCAGTTCCAGGCCGTCCATGCCCGGCATCAGGCGGTCGAGTACCACCAGGGCGTAGTCGTTGTCGGGGGACTGCAATTTTTCCCAGGCGGCCAGGGGGTCCGACTGGAGGTCGAGCTGGACGGCTTCCTGAGCCAGGAATTCCTCGATGATGAGCAGGTTCATCTGCTCGTCGTCGATGACCAGGATGCGGTCTTGGGGCATGGGGTTATCCGCTGGATCGATGGGAACTAGGCGCACATCATACCCCAATGCGCACACCTCACTCACAGGGACTCACTCACTTTGACCAGGATCAATGGCTTACCGGCGTCCCTGGCTATACTTCGCCCCTTATCTTCAGCAACGGTTCCCATGAACTCCCTGCCCGATCTCGTCTGCCCCGCCGGCAGCTTGCCGGCGCTCAAGGCTGCGGTCGACAACGGCGCCGACGCCGTCTACCTTGGCTTCAAGAACGACACCAACGCCCGCAATTTCGCCGGTCTCAATTTCGACCAGAAGGCCCTGACCGAGGGCATCCGCTACGCCCGCAGCAAGGGCTGCGAGGTGCTGCTGGCCATCAACACCTTCCCCCAAGCCGGCCGGGTCGCCGATTGGCACCGGGCGGTGGATGCGGCGGCGGACCTGGGCGTAGACGCCATCATCCTGGCCGACATCGGCCTCCTGGACTACGCCAGCAAGCGCCATCCCAACCAGCGCCTGCACCTTTCCGTGCAGGGCTCGGCCACCAGCTACGAAGCCATCAATTTCGCCCACCGGGAATTCGGCGTGCGCCGGGCGGTGCTGCCCCGAGTGCTGACCCTGGCCCAGGTGGAACACGTCATCCAGAACACCCCGGTGGAAATCGAGGTATTCGGCTTCGGCAGCCTGTGCGTCATGAACGAGGGCCGCTGCTGGCTGTCCTCCTACGCCTGCGGCGAATCCCCCAACACCGTCGGCGCCTGCTCCCCGGCCAAGTACGTGAAGTGGGAGAAGCGGCCGGGCGCCATGGAAACCCGACTGAACGGCGTCCTCATCGACCGCTTCGGCGACGAGGAACCGGCCGGCTATCCGACCCTGTGCAAGGGCCGCTTCGAAGTCCAGGGCGAGACCTACTACGCCCTGGAAGAGCCCACCAGCCTCAACGTCCTGTCCATCCTGCCCGAGATCGTCAAGATCGGCGTCAACGCCATCAAGGTGGAAGGCCGCCAGCGCAGCCCGGCCTACGTCACCCAGGTCACCCGCACCCTGCGGGCCGCCCTGACGGCGCTGGCCAACGACAGCGAGCGTTACCATGTGAAGCCCACTTGGCAGGCCGAACTGGCCAAGGTTTCCGAAGGCAACCAGGCGACCCTGGGCGCCTACAACCGCCCCTGGCGTTAAGGATTTAGCAATGAAGCTCGCCCTCGGCCCCCTGCTCTATTTCTGGCCCAAGCAGGAAGTCCTGGAGTTCTACGCCGAAATGGCCCAGAACCCGGCCATCGATATCGTCTATGTCGGCGAAGTGGTCTGCTCCCGCCGGCAACAGCTGCGCACCGCCGACTGGATCGGCCTGGCCCGCGACCTGGCGGAAGCCGGCAAGGAAGTGGTGGTTTCCGCCCAGGCCCTGCTGGAATCGGAAAGCGACCTGAAGGCCATGCGCCGGCTCATCGGCGAACTGGCCGAAATCCCCGGTTGCATGATCGAAGCCAACGACCTGGGCGCCGTGAATCTGGTGCAGGGCCAGCCCTTCGTCGCCGGCCCCCATCTCAATATCTACAACGAGGCCACCCTCGCCACCTACGCCCGCTACGGCCTGAAGCGCTGGGTGCCACCCCTGGAGGCGACCCGCCACCTGGTGGAAACCTTGCAGCAGACCCGGCCCGCCGGCGTGGAAACCGAAGTCTTCGTCTTCGGCAAGATTCCCCTGGCTTTCTCGGCCCGCTGCTTCACCGCCCGGCACTACAACCTGAACAAGGACGACTGCCAGTTCAAGTGCCTGGACCACCCGGAGGGCATGACCCTGAAGACCCGGGAAGGCCAGTCCTTCCTCGCCATCAACGGCATCCAGACCATGTCCGCCCAGAGCTACAACCTGCTCCACGAGGTGCCGGAAATGGTGAAGATGGGCGTTGATGTCATCCGCGTCAGCCCCCAGCCGGAGCACACCGCCGAGATCATCGCGGCCTTCGACCAAGCCCGCCGGGGCGAACCGGCCACCGCCAGCCAACAATGGAACACCGACGGACTGGTGGACGGCTACTGGTTCGGTGACGCCGGCATCGTCCAGCGCCATAATGCGGCTTTGGCCCATCTGGGAGAACAAGCATGAATCAGGGCTTCACCATTCCCCGCTTTCAACTGCCCGGCTTCATCGCCCGGATCGGTTCCCGCCTGCCCCAGTGGCCCCACGCCCTGGCCCTGGTCGCCGGCCTCAACGCCGCCTTGAAGATGCACCTCCTGCCGGAGGATTCCCTGGAGGCCCTGGACGACAAGCTCTTCCGCGTCCGGGTGAACGACACCGGCGGCGAAGCCTGCTTCACCTATCACGGCGGCCTCTTCCGCCCGGTGTTCCGGCCGGAGCGGGAGCCTGACCTGGCCTTCGCGGCCAACCTGTCCGCCTACCTGCAGCTGATGACCAGGCAGGAAGACCCGGATACCCTGTTCTTCAACCGCGAACTGTCCATCGAGGGCGACACCGAATTGGGCCTCGTGGTCAAGAACATGCTGGACGCCATCGACTGGCCTAGACTGCCCGCCCTGCCGTTCCAGCGTCCCTGACGCTGTTGGCGCCGGTGGCCGCCAGTTCCTCGATGTTCATGGAAATGACGGTCAGCACATCCTCGTTGGCCAGGGCCGTGTCCAGCCCGTCCAGGGTCAGGATGTTGATTCCCCGCAGGTAGATGTTGATGTAGGGGCGCAGGCCGCCCACCGGCTCCATGATCCGCCCCAGCAGGGCGGGATGTTCATGGCCCAG
>DASRUX010000135.1:0-7047 GCA_035655235.1 Rhodocyclaceae bacterium
GCTCCCAGGGCCAGGGCCCCCACGTCGCCCATGAACACTTCCGCCGGATAGGCGTTGAACCACAGGAAGCCGAGGCCCGCCCCAGCGATGGCCGCCAGAACGATGCACAGCTCCCCTGCCCCCGGCACGTAGGGAATGAACAGGTACTTGGCGTACACCGCGTGGCCGGTGACGTAGGCGAAGAGCACGAAGGCGGAAGCCACCATGACGGTGGGCATGATGGCCAGGCCGTCCAGGCCGTCGGTGAGGTTCACCGCATTGGAGGTGCCGACGATGACGAAATAGGTGAGGAGGATGAAGCCCCAGATGCCCAGGGGATAGGCCACCGACTTGAAGAAGGGGACGATCAGCTCGGTCTGGGCCGGGGAGGTGGCGGAGAAGGCCAGGAACAGGGCGGCGCCCAGGCCCAGCACCGACTGCCAGAAATACTTCCACTTGGCGGACAGGCCGGCGGGATCGCGGTAAACCACCTTCTTCCAGTCGTCGTACCAGCCGACGATGCCGTAGCCCAGGGTGACCACCAGCACGGTCCATACGTACTTGTTGGTCAGGTCGCCCCATAGCAGGGTGGTGATGGCGATGGCCACCAGGATGAGCACGCCGCCCATGGTGGGGGTGCCGGACTTGACCAGGTGGGTTTGCGGGCCGTCGGTGCGCACCGCCTGACCGATTTTCTTGGCGGCCAGCCAGCGGATGACGCCGGGACCGGCGGCGAAGCTGATGAGGAGCGCCGTCATGGCCGCCAGCACCGCCCGCAGGGTGATGTAGTTGAAGACGTTGAACAGCCGGATGTCCTGGGCCAGCCACTGGGAGAGAGCAAGCAGCATTACGCGGCCTCCTGGGTTGCGATGGCGTCGGCGATGCGTTCCATCTTCATGAATCGGGAGCCCTTGACCAGGACGGTGGTGCCTTGGGCCAGCTCCGGCTTGAGGGCGGCGACCAGGTCGTCCGGATTGCGGAAATGGCGGCCGCCTTCCCCGAAGTTGCGGGCCGCCAGTTGGGAAGCGTCTCCCAGGGAATAGAGCAGGTCGATACCCTGGCTCTTGGCGTATCCGCCCACCTCGTCGTGATACTGGGCGCTGGCCTCGCCGATTTCGCCCATGTCGCCGAGGACCAGGAGCTTCCTGCCGACGGTGGAGGCCAACACGTCGATGCCGGCCCGCACGGAATCCGGGTTGGCGTTGTAGGTGTCGTCCAGGATGACGGCGCCGTTCTGGCCGGCCCGGCGCTGGAGACGGCCCTTGACGCCAGCGAAGGCGGAAAGCCCCTTGGCCACGGCATTCAGGGAGACGCCGGCAGCCAGGCAGGCGGCGGCGGCGGCCACGGCATTGCGGGCATTGTGGCGGCCCGGGGTATTGAGGCTGAATTCCACCTCGCCCTGGGGCGCCACCAGATGGACCTGGGTCTCCAGACCATACTGGCTGACGATGCCCCGTACGTCGGCGGGCTGGTCGATGCCGAAGGTCAGGACCGAGTGCCCGGCGGCAGCCTGGCACCAGAAATCGGCATAGCGGTCGTCGGCATTCACCACGGCTACGCCGTCGGCCTTGAGGCCGTTGAAGATGGAACCCTTTTCCCGGGCCACCTCGTCCAGATCACCCATGCCCTGGAGGTGGGCGCGCTGGGCGTTGGTGACCAGGGCGACAGTGGGCTTGCCGATGCGGGTCAGGTAATCGATCTCGCCGGGATGGTTCATACCCATCTCGATCACCGCGGCCTGATGCTCGTCGTTCATGCCCAGCAGGGTGAGCGGCAGGCCGATATCGTTGTTGAGGTTGCCCCGGGTGGCCAGGACGGCATCGCCAAACTCGGCCTTGAGGATGGCGGCGATCATTTCCTTGGTGGTGGTCTTGCCGTTGGAGCCGGTCACCGCCACCACCGGAATGTCGTAGCGGGCGCGCCAGAGGGCGGCCAGGCGCCCCAGAGCCAGGCGGGTGTCGTCCGCCACCACGGCGGGCAGGCCTGCGGGCAGCCGGTCGGCGGAACTAACCAGCACCGCGACGGCGCCCTGGTCCCGGGCCTGGGCCAGGAAGTCGTGGGCGTCGAAGCGCTCGCCCTTCAGGGCAACGAAGAGCTGGCCGGCGGTAATGTTGCGGGTATCGGAGGAGACGCCGTCCAGGAGGACATCGGCGCCGATCTGGCGGCCATCCACGGCGCTCGCCACGTCAGAGAGCATGCATTTCATGATTTCACCTCAGTCGCGCCGGAACCCTGCTGGAAACGGGCCAGGAGGGCATCGCGCGCCTGTTCGAGGTCGGAGAAGGGGGTACAGACGCCGTTCACCTCCTGGTAGGGCTCGTGACCCTTGCCGGCGAGGAGGACGACATCATTGGAATCGGCTTCCAGGAGGGCCCGGCGGATGGCCTCGGCCCGGTCCTGGATCACTTCGGCGCCGGGAGCGCCGGGAACGATGTCGGCCAGGATGGCGGCGGGGTCTTCGCTGCGGGGATTGTCGCTGGTGAGGACCACCTTGTCGGCGAGCCGTGTGGCGATTTCGCCCATGATCGGGCGCTTGCCCCGATCCCGGTCGCCGCCGCAGCCGAAAACGGCCACCAGCTTGCCTTCCCGGGCAGTGGCCAGGTCGCGCAGGGCCTTGAGGGCGTTTTCCAGGGCGTCCGGGGTATGGGAGTAATCCACCACCACCAGGGGCTCGCCCTCCCCGCCCACCCGCTCCATTCGGCCCGGCGGGGGCTGGAGGCGGGAGAGGCAGCGGGCGGTCTCGGCGGCGGAAACGCCGGCATCGATCAGCACGCCGGCCACCGCCAGCAGGTTGGAGACGTTGTAGCGGCCTACGATGCCGGTTTCCACCACGGCCCGGCCGTTGGGGGCCACCAGGGTGAAGCGCTGGCCCTCGGGGGTGGCGACCAGATTCTCGGCCCGGATGACGCCGGGGATGTCGTGGTGGCCGTCGCCGATGGTGTAGGGAAGTACCTTGCTGGCCGTCGTCTTGGCCAGGATTTCCCGGCCCAGGTCGTCGTCCAGGTTGATGATGGCGGTGCGCAGGCGGGGCCAGGTGAAGAGTTTCACCTTGGCGGCCGCGTAGGCCTCCATGGTGCCGTGGTAGTCCAGGTGGTCCCGGGTGCAGTTGGTGAAGATGGCCACATCGACCCGGGCGCCGTTCATGCGGCCTTCCTCGATGCCGATGGAGCTGGCTTCCAGGGCGCAGGCTTCGGCACCCTGGCTGCGGAATTGCTCCAGCCAGCGCATCAGGGTGGTGGCTTCCGGCGTGGTAAAGCCGGTGTCGGTCATTTCGCCCGCAAAGCCGGCGCCCAGGGTGCCGACGATGGCGCACTTTTTGGGATGGGCCCGGCCGATCCACTGGCTGATGGTGGTCTTGCCGTTGGTGCCGGTGACGGCGACCAGGGACAGGTGTTCGGTGGGGAAGCCGCAGACTTCGTGGGCAAGCGGTCCGGCCAGAGGGCGCAGGCCCTCGGCGGCCACCTGGGGCACGCGCCAGGAGGCATCCCAAACGAAATCGCCGCCCGGCTGCCAGAGGACGGCGCAGGCGCCTCTGGCGATAGCATCGGCGATGTAGCGGCGACCGTCGGCCAAGTCGCCGGGGTAAGCCACGAACAGGTCGCCCGGGCGCACCTGGCGGCTGTCGTCGGCGGCACCGGTAGGCTGCACGCCCAGGGCAGCGAAGCGGTCGAGAATCTGGCGCACGGTGCTCACATCTTCTCCTTGCTGCCAGGCCCCTGGGCCACCACCACCGGCGCGTCCGGGAGGATGCCCTGGGTGCGGAGCGCACCGCCCATGATCTGGGAGAAGGCCGGGCCGGCCACATCGCCGCCGTAGTGGGCGCCGGCCGGTTCGTCGATCATCACTGCCACCACCAGGCGGGGATCGGACATGGGGGCGATGCCGATGAAGGAAGCCACGTACTTGTTCACGTAGGTGTGGCCTTCCAGCTTGTGGGCGGTGCCGGTCTTGCCGCCCACCCGGTAGCCGGGGATCCGGGCCTTGGGGGCGGTGCCTTCGGGGCTGACCACCATTTCCAGCATGGCGCGCATTTCCTTGGCGGTCTGGGCGGCGAACACCGGGACGCCCCGGACGTATTCTTCATCCCGCTTCATCAGGGACAGGGGAATGATGTCGCCGTCCCGGGCGAAGGCGGTGTAGGCCCGGGCCAGCTGGATGAGGCTGACCGAAATGCCGTGGCCGTAGGACATGGTGGCCTGCTCGATGGGCCGCCAGTTCTTCCAAGGCCGCAGACGGCCGCCCACTTCGCCGGGGAAGCCCAAGCGGGGCGGCTGGCCGAAGCCGACGGAATCGAACATTTCCCACATTTCCTTGGGCGGAAAACCGAGGGCCATCTTGGCGGCGCCGATGTTGGAGGATTTCTGGATCACCTGGGCCACCGTCAGGGCGCCATGGCCGTGGGCGTCCGAAATGGTGGCGGAGCCGATGGTCATGCGGCCCGGGGCGCAGTTGATGATGGTGTCGAAACGCACATGGCCCTTGTCCAGGGCCAGGGCTGCCGTAAAGGGCTTGAGAGTGGAACCGGGCTCGAAGGTGTCGGTCACCGCCCGGTTGCGCAACTGGGCGCCGGACAGGCCTTCCCGGTTGTTGGGGTTGTAGGTGGGCCAGTTGACCAGGGCCAGGATTTCGCCGTTCTTCACATCCACCACCACCGCGCCGCCGGCCTTGGCGTGGGTTTCGGCCACGGCGGTCTTGAGATGGCTGTAGGCCAGGTACTGGATTTTGGAATCCAGGGCCAGGCGGATGTCCTTGCCGTCCTGGGGCGGCTTCAGGGCGCCCACGTCCTCGACGATCTGGCCGCGCCGATCCTTGATGACGCTGCGGGAACCGGGCCGGCCGATGAGGCTGCTCTGGAAGGCCAGCTCGACGCCTTCCAGCCCCTTGTCGTCCAGGCCGGTGAAGCCGACGATGTGGGCGGTCATGTCACCGGCGGGATAGAAACGGCGGTATTCCTTTTCCTGGTGCACGCCGGGCAGCTTCAGGGCGGTGATCTGATCAGCCGTCTCCGGCGCCACCTGGCGCTTCAGGAAGATGAAGGACTTGTCGCTGCCCAACTTGCCGTCCAGTTCCTTGAGGGGCGTTTCCAGCAGGGCGGCGAGCTGCTGCTTCTGGGGAAGGGTCATGGTCCGGGCGTCGGAGGGGATAGCCCAGATGGATTTCATCGGGGTGGACACCGCCAACATGTCGCCGTTCCGGTCGACGATCTTGCCCCGGGAGGCGGACACCTCGATATCACGCCGATAGCGGGAATCGCCCTTTTCCTGGAGGAAATCGTTGTTGATGACCTGGAGGTAGAAGCCCCGAGCCAGCAGCAGGCCGAAGGCCAGCATCAGCACCAGGCCGACCATGCGGGACCGCCAGCCCTGAAGGGCGAGTTGCAGCACCGGGCTTTCGGCGAAACGGTGACCTTGTTTGCGGCGGCGCACCACCATCAGCGGAGCCCCTTCTTCTTGGCGGCTGCGGCCGCAACGGCGACCGCCACGGGCTTGGCCTTGGGCTCCGCCGCCTTGCCGGTCGAATCCGGGATGCGCATCTTCAGCTTTTCCCGGGCGATCTGCTCGATGCGGGGATGGGTCGCCCAGGTGGACAGCTCCAGTTGCAGCTGGCCGTATTCCACATCCAGCTGACGGGCGCGCTCCTGCTCCGCTTCCAGGTCCTGGAAGAGCTTGCGGGCTTTGTGCTGGGAAGTCACCACCCCCAGGGCACAAACCACGGCAACGAGCAGAAGAATCATGTTGAAACGGACCATCAGAGTTTTTCAGCCACCCGCATCACTGCGCTGCGGGCTCGCGGATTGGCCTCGATCTCGGCGGCGGAAGGCTTCACGGCCTTGCCCACCAGCTTGAGCTTCGGCTTCGGCAACTGGTCGGCCCGCAGGGGCAAGCCCTTCGGCAGGGCGTCGGCTGGGGCCGCCTGTTCCCGCATGAATTGCTTGACGATGCGATCTTCCAGGGAGTGGAAGGAAATCACCACCAGCCTGCCGCCCGGCTTCAGCAGCTCAAGGGCCTGAGGCAGGGCTAGCGCCAGCTGGCCGAGCTCTTGGTTGATATGAATCCGTAGAGCTTGAAAGCTGCGCGTCGCCGGGTCCTGCCCTGGTTCACGGGTGCGCACGGCCGAGCGTACGAGGGCCGCGAACTGGCCTGTTGTGCCAATACGTTGTTCGACCCGAGCAGCCACAACCTTCTTTGCAATCTGGAAAGCAAACCGTTCTTCGCCATAGTTCCTTATAACCTCCGTGATTTCTTTTTCATCGGCCCGCGCCAGCCAATCCGCCGCCGTCTCACCGCGCGTGGTATCCATGCGCATGTCGAGCGGTGCATCGTGGCGGAAGCTGAACCCCCGCGACCCGTCGTCGATCTGGGGCGACGACACCCCTACGTCAAAGAGCACACCATCCAGCGCCCCCAGTCCCGCTTCCCGCGCACCTTCGGCCAGTTCGCCGAAGGGACGGTGCAGGAGCTGGAAGCGCGAATCCTGAATTTCCCGGCCGGCCTCGATGGCCTGCGGGTCCCTGTCCAGGGCCACGAGCCGCCCCTGTTCGCCAAGACGGGAGAGAATCGCCCGGCTGTGGCCGCCCCGCCCGAAGGTGGCATCCACATAGACGCCGTCGGCCTTGATATCCAAGGCGTCCACGGCGGCGGCAAGCAGCACCGTGATATGGGCTGCGTTGGGAGTCGGCGCAATCACAGGGAAATATCCTCGAAGCCCGGGGGCGGCACGTCGCTTTGAAGGGCCTCGAAGGCCACTTCGTTCTGACGGCGCCAGCCGGCATCGCTCCAAATTTCGAAATGGGAACCCATCCCCACCAGCCACACGGTCTTTTCGAGCTGGGCGTAGTCCCGCAGCTCGGTGGACACCAGAAGACGGCCGGCGGAATCCAGCTCCTCGGTGCGGGCGTTACCCACCAGCACCCGCTTCAGGGCAGCGGCCCGGGCGTCGAAGCTGGGGGCCTTGAGAATCTTGTCGCGGATGGGCTGCCATTCGGGCTGGGGATAGAGAAGCAGGCAACGCTGGGGATGGGCGGTCAGAACGAGGGAACCCTGGGCGGCAGCGAGCAGGGGTTCGCGG
>DASRUX010000136.1:0-23307 GCA_035655235.1 Rhodocyclaceae bacterium
AGGGCATCGTCGGTGGTCTTGCCGTAGCGTTCCATGATGTAGTCGGCCAGCCGCCGGGGTTCCGTGAAGGCCGGCGTCTTTTCCACGAAGCCAGACGCGATGCCGTCGCTGGCCAGGCAGCAGATGTCGCCGGCCTCCACCGCCAGGGTGGACACATGCAGGCTCGGCATCTGGTAGCCCACCACGCCCCCCCGCAGGGTGACGCACTGGCGCTGGCCGTCGGGCTGGCCGGGCCGGTGCCAGAGGACGCCTTCCACATTGCCGACGCTGGCCCATTGCAGGGTTCCTGCGGCCGGCTGGTAAAGGGCCGCCGTCAGGGCCGCACCCCGGCTGCCTCGCAGGACCTCATGGCACTCCCGCATCATGACGTCCAGGCTGCGGCCCGGGGGGATGCCGTTGAGGCAATCCACAGCCAAGCCGGCGGCGCGGGCGGCCTCGGGGCCGTGGCCCAGACCGTCGATAGCCGCCAGCAGCACGCCGCCGGCCAGGGGCCGGACCAGGTAACGGTCGCCGCTGACCGGCTCCCCCGCCAGGGGACGCTGGGCGACGGCCCATTCCAGGCCCGGGATGTCGTGGTTCATGGCTTCCATTTCTTCATGGTGACGGTGGTTCCCTGTCCCACCGCCGAGGTCAAATCGAATTCGTCCATCAAGCGCTTGGCCCCCGGCAGGCCCAGGCCCAGGCTGCCGCCGGTGGAGTAGCCGTCCATCATGGCCAGGTCGATGTCGGCGATACCCGGCCCCTGGTCCCGGGCCTCGATGAGGAGGCCCTGCTTGGCGCCATACTGGGCGGGCGCCAGGAGCAATTCCCCGGAGCCGGCATAGACCACGATGTTGCGCACCACCTCCGAAATCGCCGTGGCGATGACCGTAAGGTCCGTGCCCGAAAATCCGATTTTGGTAGCCATTTCCCGCCCCATCTGGCGTGCGGTGACGATGTCTCCATCGCTGCGTATGGGAATCCGCACCTCGTCAGTCATGGGCCGAATTCCCCTTGTCGCAGCGATTCAGGATTTCCATGCCCTCCTCCAGGTCGAGGGCGGTTTCGATGCCTTCCAGGCGCAATCCCAGTTGGACCATGGCGAAGGCCACCTCCGGCTGAATACCCACCACCACGGTGGTCGCCCCACGCAACTGGGTGACGTGGGCGATGCCCCGCAGAGTCCGCACGGCGAAGGAGTCGAGCACATCCAGGGCGGTCACATCCACCACCACGCCCCTGGAGCGGTGCCGCCCCACCTTCTCCACCAGTTCATCCCGCAGCACGATGAGGTCGCGATCGCCCAGGGCAGCCTGGATCGAAGCGACCAGGATATCGCCCTGCTTGAGGATCGGAATGGCCATATGCCCTCCTCAGGACGAGGCTGCGTCGCGGGTCGAGATCACCTTGTAGCCGAGCATCCGTTCGGCCTCTTCGATACCCCCCTGGAGGTCCCCGACGGTATTGAGGGAGGACAGATCCACCCCCAGGGTGACCAGGGTCTGGGCCACCTCGGCGGACAGGCCGGTAATGATGACCGTCGCCCCCATGAGCTTGGCGGCGGCAACGGTCTGGAGCAGGTGGTTGGCGACCCGGGAATCCACCGCCGCCACCCCGGTGATGTCGATGACCACCACCTTGGCCCGGTTGTCCCGGATGGCCTTGAGCAGGTTCTCGGTGAGCTGCCGCGCCCGATAAGTGTCGATGATGCCGATGATGGGCAGGATGAGGAGCCGTTCCCGCACCTGCAGCACCGGGGTGGACAGCTCCCGGATGGCTTCCTGTTGCTGGCGGATGGTGCGTTCCCGCTGGTAGATGTAGGTATCCACCTGGACCCCGATGTCGTAGAAGATGATCTTCACCAGGGACATCAGGGTATTGAGGACCTTGGCGGGATCGTCCGGGTGGGCCTGGGTCAGCCGCTTGGCGACGTTGCGCAGGTAGAAGTTGAACATCCCCAGGTACCACTTGATGGCCAGGTTGATGCGCTGGTGGATGATGCCCAGGCGGACCCGGTTGGCGGTGTATTCCCGCCCGAATTCCCCGCTAGTGAGGTCCAGGAAGTACTGCTTCTGCATCTGCTTCACCCGCCTGAGGGTGGCGGGGTCGCGGAAGAAATCCGCCGTCTCCTTGAAGGACAGGATGTGTCCGTAGAACTCCTCGATCACCGGGTCGGCATACTGGCGGGCCAGGCTGTCCATCTGACGCAGCATCGCCACATCGTCGGCATGGAGTTCCAGGAAAGCCTTGCGCAGTTCTATTTCATCATCGGTGAGGTCCATCTCCTGCAAAAGCGTCTGGTCCTGGGTGGAAAGGGCCATGGAATCCTCCTTTTCTCCGGGGGGCCGCCCATGTCCGATACCGCTGCGGCGACCTTGGCGGTTCGACCAGCCCATGGAAAAAACGATCCAACGCTTTGCGTTTTTGTTGGGGTAAGCCCTACTGCTGCTACAGGGCTTCCCTGCGGCCGAAAGGAATAACGGCCGGTCAACGAAAAAAGCCCGGGAATCCCGGGCTTTTTCACATGTCAGGTGCCTGACTTATTCGGCGGGGCGAATGTTGGCAGCCTGCTTGCCCTTGGGGCCGGTGACGATGTCGAAGGTGACCTTCTGGTTCTCGGACAGGGTCTTGAAACCGTTGCCTTGAATGGCGGAGAAGTGGGCGAAGAGGTCCTCACCACCGTCGGACGGGGAGATGAATCCGAAACCCTTGGCGTCGTTGAACCACTTAACAGTACCAGTTGCCATGTTCTATAGCTTCCTTACTAAAACAAACAAAAATTGGGCGAGTGCCCGGTAACACGAGAATCAAGACGGAGGAGCTTTCGAACTGGAGTACCGCTAAGGGGAGGCACAACCGGAGGGAGCTAATTCACTACTTGGAAATCCCGTAATTAGTCAGTATGGGCTGGATTGATGGCCAATGCAAGGTTTATTTTTGCGTTTGTTTTCAGGGGGAGCCCCAGTGACCTTTGCCCCACGCCCCCCGTGATCGGTAGAGATGGGGAAGCCCACCGTAGTACCATGAGCGGGAATGTAACGAACCCGCCCATCATGGCCAGCCAAGACCTCCCACCGCCCCCCGCCTTGACCCCCAGCGCCATCGTCCGGCACCTGGACCAGTACGTCATCGGCCAGGACGACGCCAAGAAGATCATCGCCGTCGCCGTCTATGCCCATTTCCGCAAGATGGCCGCCGCCGGCACCGTGGAGGTTGCCAAGAGCAACGTGCTCCTCATCGGCCCCACCGGCACCGGCAAGACCCTCCTGTGCGAAACCCTGTCCCGGGTGCTGCAGGTGCCCTTCGTCACCGGCAATGCCACGTCGCTGGCCCAGACCAAGTATGTGAACGAGGAGATCGAGACCATCCTCCAGCGCCTGGTGGACAAGGCCGAGGGCGACATCGGCCGGGCCCAGGCGGGCATCGTCTTCATCGACGAGATCGACAAGCTGCGCGCCCAAGAGGGCCAGGACCGGGCCACCTCCGGCGAAAGCGTCCAGCACGCCCTGCTCAAGATCATGGAGGGCGCCCCGGTCAAGCTGCCGGACGGCCGCCATATCGACACCACCAATATCCTGTTCATCTGCGGCGGCGCCTTCGTCGGCCTGGAGAAGATCGTGGAGAAGACCCACTCCTTCGGGTTCATCTCCACCTCCTCCGGCGACGACGCGCAGATCCTGGAACGCCTCAACACCCGCATCAAGCCCACCGACCTGTTCGAATTCGGGCTGATTCCCGAATTCACCGGCCGACTGCCGGTCATCGCCCGTTTCCAGCCCCTGTCCAAGCCCATGCTGGCGCGGATCATGACGGAACCGAAGAATTCCCTCTTCAACCAGTTCGTGGAAATCCTGCGGGGCGAGGGAGTGGAATTGGCGGTGGAGCCCCGGGTCTTCGAGCAGATCGCCGAGATCGCCTACGAATACAAGACGGGCGCCCGCAGCCTGCGGGGCATCTTCGAGGAGATGATCACCCCCATCCTCTACCTGGTGCCGGACCACCCGGAGGTGAAGAAGGTGATTATCGGCTCCCTGTTCGAAAAACCCCGCTTCCTCGGGGCTTGAAGGCCGTCAGGCCGGCACGCCCAGAATGACGTGGCTGGCCTTGATGAGGGCGGTAGCGGGGACGCCTTCTTTGAGGCCCAGTTCCATCACCGCCTCGTTGGTGATGACGGCATGCACCACCGTACCGCCGGGCAGCTCGATGCCCACATCCGTATTCACGGCTCCCTTGTTCAGCCCCTTCACCTTGCCGGCCAACTGGTTGCGGGCGGAAAAGCGCACATTGCCCTCCCCGGCCAGCACCATCACCCAGGGCGCCTTGACGAAGGCAACGGCTTCCTTGCCCACTGCCAGTGACAAGGACTGAACGCTCCCCTCGGTGACCACGGCCACCAATTTGTCCCCACCGGATGTGGTCAGCTCGACCTCGGCATTGACGGGGCCGCTCACCAGGCCGGTGATCTTGCCGCTGAAAACGTTGCGTGCACTGACTCTCATGTTGTTCTCCTGACGGTGGTTGCTGTTCTGGCCCGGTTTTCGCTATATCAAGAATGAAATAGCGGTATTTGTCGGGTTGCCGACACTGTAGGCCAAACCGTCTTACGGAAACAACCATAGCGGCCGAGGCAAAAATCGCGATTTCATCGGAATGAAGACGCGTTATAGTCTTCGTTGTATACCTGACAATATTGCGACAACCATGGAACCTATCTCACATCGCCTGCGGGGCAAGCTGGAAGTGGATACCGAACTGGGCACCTTCCTGGGCGACACCCGCATCCGCCTCCTGGAGGCCATCGAGAAGCACGGCTCCATTTCCCAGGCGGCCAAGGCCGTGCCCCTGTCCTACAAAGCGGCCTGGGACGCCATCGACGCCATGAACAACCTGGCGGACCAGCCCCTGGTCATCCGCTCCGCCGGCGGGCGCCACGGGGGCGGCACTTCGGTCACCGACTACGGCCGCAAGGTGGTTGCCCTCTACCGGGCCCTGGAGGCGGAATACCAGGCCGCCCTCGACCGCCTGGCCGCCACCATGCAGGACAACACTGCCAGCGACTTCAAGCAATTCCGCCAGCTGTTGAAGCGCATGTCCATGAAGACCAGCGCCCGCAACCAGTTTGCCGGCACCATCGTCGGCCTGCGGGAAGGCGACGTGGATTTCGAAGTGCGCCTGAAGCTGGATGCCGAAAACGAACTGGTGGCCATCATCACCCGGGAATCCGCGGAAAACCTGGGCCTCGCCATCGGCATGGAAATCTACGCCCTGGTGAAATCCTCGTCGGTGCTGCTCCTCACCGACCCCAATGTGAAGACCACGGCCCGCAACCACCTGTGGGGCGAGATCACCCGCATCCACGACGGCCCGGTCAATTCGGAAGTCACCCTGGTCACCCCGGGGGGCAAGAACGTCTGCGCCGTGGTCACCCATGACAGCGTGGAAAAGCTCGGCCTCGCCGTCGGCGAGCAGGCCTGCGCCGTGTTCAAGGCTTCCGCCGTCATTCTTTGCCTTTACGCCTGATGAAGGAGAAACCCATGGTCCGCCTCGCATCCCTTGCCGCCCTCCTCCTCGCCTTCGCCGCCCATGCCGACGAGGTGCAGGTGGCGGTGGCCGCCAATTTCACGGCTCCCATGCAGAAAATCGCCGCCGAGTTCGAGAAGGACACCGGTCACAAGGCCGTGCTGGCCTTCGGCGCCACCGGCAAGTTCTACGCCCAGATCGCCAACGGCGCGCCCTTCGAGGTTTTCCTTTCCGCCGACGACGAAACCCCGGCCAAGCTGGAGAAGGAGCAGCTCGCCGCCCCGGGCAGCCGCTTCACCTACGCCATCGGCAAGCTGGTCCTGTGGTCGGCCAAGGACGGCTATGTGGATGGCAAGGGCGAGGTGCTGAAGAAGGCAGACTTCAAGCACATCGCCCTGGCCAACCCCAAGACCGCCCCCTACGGCACCGCCGCCGTCGAAGCCATGATCAGGATGGGGGTCCTGGCGGCGGTCCAGCCTAAGGCAGTCCTGGGAGAAAACATTTCCCAGACCTACCAGTTCATCGCCACCGGCAACGCCGAGCTGGGCTTCGTCGCCCTTTCCCAGGTGTTCAAGGACGGCAAGGTCGCCAGCGGCTCGGCGTGGATCGTCCCCGCCAACCTGTACGAGCCCATCCGCCAGGACGCCGTGATCCTGATGAAGGGCAAGGACAAGCCTGCCCCCACCGCCCTCGCCGCCTACCTGAAGGGCGACAAGGCCAAGACCATCATCAAGTCCTACGGATACGAACTATGAAGATCGCCGTCGCCACCAAGGAATACACCGCCGTCTCCGGCCACGCCGGCCAGACCCGCCACTGGCTGGTCTACGACCTCGCCGGCCACCGCCTGGACGCGCCCGCCCCGGCGCCCGTCCGGGTCGAACTGGAGAAGGAACAGCTCCTGCATTACTTCCAGGACGACGGCCCCCACCCCCTGGATGGGGTGGATATCATCGTCGCCGGCAGCGCCGGGGACGGCTTCATCCGCCACATGAAGAAGCGGGGCGCCGACGTGCTCCTGACCGGCGAACAGGACCCGGCCGCTGCCATCGCCTGCATCCTCAAGGGCGAAACCCTGCCGGACACCCGCTTCGACGTCACCACCACCCTCTGCAAGCTGCGGGATTTCTTCTCCCGCCACTGACATGGAAAGTGCCGACCTCGCCGCCGTCTGGCTCACCCTGAAGCTCGCCTCCGTGGTGACGGCGCTGCTCCTTGTCATCGGCACGCCTATCGCCTGGTGGCTGGCCCGCACCCGCTCCCGCCTGAAGGGCGTGGTGGGCGCGGTAGTGGCGCTGCCCCTGGTGCTGCCTCCCACGGTGCTCGGCTTCTATCTGCTGGTCGCCCTGGGGCCCAACGGGCCGGTGGGGCAGCTCACCCAGTCCCTAGGGCTGGGCACCTTGCCCTTCACCTTCCCGGGGCTGGTGCTGGCTTCGGTGCTCTATTCCCTGCCCTTCGTAGTCCAGCCCCTGCAGAACGCCTTCGAGGCCGTCGGCGACCGCCCCCTGGAGGTCGCCGCCACCCTGCGGGCGAGCCCGTGGGATGCCTTCTGGTCGGTGGCCGTGCCCCTGGCCCGGCCCGGCTTCCTCTCCGGCGCGATCCTGGGCTTTGCCCATACGGTGGGGGAATTCGGGGTGGTGCTCATGATCGGCGGCAACATCCCGGACAAGACCCGGGTGGTGTCGGTGCAGATCTACGACCATGTGGAAGCCTTGGAATACGCCCAGGCCCACTGGCTGGCCGGGGGCATGCTCGCCTTCAGCTTCCTGGTGCTGCTGGGCCTCTACACCTTCAGTCCCCAGACCGTGAGAGGCCGCCGATGAGCCACGATATCCGCGCTCGTTTCCGCCTTGAGCGGGGCGACTTCACCCTGGATGTTGACCTCACCCTACCCGGCCGCGGCATCACTGCCCTGTTCGGCCATTCCGGTTCCGGCAAGACCACCTGCCTGCGGGCCATGGCCGGCCTGGAACGGGCGCCCGGCGGCCTGTTCGCCATCGGCGGCGAGACTTGGCAGGATGAGCGCAGCTTCGTCCCCACCCATAAGCGAGCTCTTGGCTATGTCTTCCAGGAGGCGAGCCTGTTCCCCCACCTGTCGGTGCGGGGCAACCTGGAATTCGGCCTGAAGCGGGCAGGCACCACGCCCCAGCCCTTCGCCCTGCCCGCCGTGGCTGAATTGCTGGGCATCGACGGCCTCCTCGATCGGCGGCCCGACAGCCTTTCCGGCGGCGAGCGCCAACGGGTGGCCATCGCCCGAGCCCTCCTCGCCTCCCCCCGGCTGCTCCTCATGGACGAGCCCCTGGCCGCCCTGGACCTGAAGCGCAAGCTGGAAATCCTCCCCTACCTGGAACGGCTCCACGGCGAGCTTTCCATTCCGGTGATTTATGTGAGCCACGCCCCGGACGAGGTGGCGCGCCTCGCCGATCACCTCGTCCTACTGGAAGTGGGGAAAGTCGTAGCCAGCGGCCCCCTGATGGAAACCCTGGCCCGAGCCGACCTGCCGCCGGCCTTCGCCGACGACGCCGGCGTGGTGCTGGAAGCCGTCCTGGGCGGGCATGAGGAGGACAACCTCTCCCGCCTCGACTTCCCCGGCGGTAGCCTGCGGGTCGGCCGCCGGCCTGAAGCCATCGGCGCCCGGCTGCGCTGCCGCATCCACGCCCGGGACGTGAGCCTTGCCCTGGAGAAGCCCGCGGCCTCCAGCATCCTCAACATCCTGCCCGCCACCGTCACCGCCGTCGCCCCCACCGACACCCCGGGGCATGTGCTGGTGCAGATGCGGGCGGGAAATACCTTGCTGCTTGCCCGCATCACCGAACGCTCCCGGCGGGAGCTGGCCATCGAGCCGGGCCAGCCGGTATGGGCCCAGGTGAAGGCGGTCGCCCTGCTCGCCTGAAGGAGAGCCCCATGCAGCTACGCCACCTTCTCCGCGAAACCTCACCCCGGCGGACCCGCGAAGAACCGGATTGGCGGAGCGCCCTGCCCGGGGAATGGCGCGCCGCCGCCGTGGCGCCCCTGCACATCGACACCTGGCGGGAGCACGAAATGCCCGCCTGCCGCAGCATCGGCTATGACGAGGACGAAGCGCCCTGCTACTACCGCCACGTCTTCCTGTTGAGCGGCCTGCGCTCCGACGACGACCTGGAGTATTACGAAGCCCTGGTCTATGGCGAGGAAGTCCAGGCCTGGCGCCTGCGGGACGGGCGCTGGCTGGTGTGGCGGGTGGCGCACGGGGAAGAGGATTGGCAGCCGGCGGCGGGGTTTTATGGGTTTTCGGAGCAGATGCCGCGGTGAAGGGCATCGGTGCTTGGGGTCCGCCAAAGATGCCAGGTTGCCGCCTCAAGTTTCCCAACCGATTCATGCCGACCTGGTGATCGCGTCATGCCAGGCACCAAGCTTCCCGGCCAACGCACGTACCGGCATGGCGTACGACAGCCGTTGTCATGCCATGTGAATTGCGGCACGATGCAAACCGGCTGGATTTTGCCTCGGTAGCCATCAAGGTATGGCAAGGAAAGGGATATTGGACATGGGCGAGAAAGTCATGTGTTGCCGCGGCGATCCGGTCAAGGGCTCGGGGAATTTTTCCGGGTTATTGGACAGGCCAATAAGCTGTTTACTGGACGGTATGTCGGCTATTTAAAGGTTAGCCCGCTGACTATGCGTTACGAATTCCCCGTGTGCCTTGCGAACCAAGTTGAGCCTGCTGTCTATTTCCGCTGGCTGCAACGCAAGGCGGCTGCGCACGTTAAGCGTGACCGTAAGCGGGGAAACACAAGCGCAACCGTTTCGGCGTACAAGCAAGCCATTCATGAGGCTGTTATCGCTTGCGGTGGGCGCGACTTCTACACCGGAGAAGAACTTAATTGGCAACTCATCAGCCAATACGACAACGAGAAGTCGAAGGCACTCGGAAGGGCATACAAGAAAGACCTCGCCGCCCTTCCGACCGTCGATCACGTCGGCGATGGTCTTGGAAAAGCAGACTTTGTCATTTCCTCATGGCGTACCAATGATGCGAAACACGATCTCACGCTTGAGGAGTTCTTGTCACTGTGCACCGTCATTCTTGAACATCATGGGTTTGCCGTTACAGCGGGCTAACCCGGCAGTCGAGCGGACCTGCGCGAAAAGCCGCGCAGGCCGCTCACTTCTACGTTGGGCGTCATGAATCCTATGTCTCTCGATTTCGACTCTCTCTCCGAAGACGATCAATTCCTCGCCCACGTTGGTGAAGGCATCTGGCTCATGGACGACCACCGCTGGGCGCTAAAGGTCTGGGAAACGAACCGGAAACAAGACAGCTATGCGTTGATCCACGCCGACTACCACTGGGACGCCTGCTACGATTTTTACGACAGCCCTGAACAGGAGGCTCGCCTGCTTTCTGCATCATCATCCGATCTTGCCGAGTTGGTCGCCGCCGGAGAGTGGATCAAGCTCGACTCATTCATTGCACCGGCTATTCGGCGAGGGCTGATTAACACGGTTCACTTCTATTGCTTCCAAGACGAAGATGAGGCGCTTGACGAAGACCTCTTAAAGTCGTGTGGGGCCAAACAGGTTTTCCATTCCAGCGTTGAAAGCTTGGCCGCCGCAAACATCGACGGCCCATTGATCTTCGATTTGTGTCTCGATCTATTCAACCGCTCCGACCAATGGGAAAAAGGCGATCTTTGGTCAGATGAAGAAATCTCGCGTTTCTTGGAAGCCGTTCGCCCCATGGTCGTCAGATCAGACATTGTCACTATCGCCATGTCGTTCAACTATTCCGGCACGCACGCCGACACAAAGCACCTTGCCAGACTCGTTGTCCTGACCTTGCTAGCTCAGCGACATGACGCCCAACCCTGCGGTCAACCGGACCTTGAACGTTAGGCATCATCAATCCAGGGCACCTACTGTTCGATCAGAGTGTGATGACAAAGCGAAAATCCAGACTATGCACCGCGCCGCGATGTGAAGAAGCTCCATATCTCGGTGGACTGTGTAAGGAGCACTACAAAGAACAAGAGTGCCGCCGGCGCAAAGAAAATGCCGCTGTCGACTTTCTGCATTCCCGAGTTATTGAAGGCCAACTTGTTCAACATGCGGAGTTGAGAGAGGAAGCCAAAGACCTATTCACATGGTGGGACAGGGTATGTCGCGCCGTCCAGACACGCAGCGATGTAGGCCACATGCCTCTTGATGAAGCGGACTACGCCATTTCCTGGTGCACCTCTATCGCGCAACGAATCATTGAGGCCGAGTTGGCCTACCGTGCGGGGAAGGAAGTTTCTCCTATGTTAAAGGCCGAGCGCGAACCGTTTTGGGAGAGGTTCCGCAATCTCGAAGCGGGGCTAGCCAGCAATGGCGTACCTCGTCGAAACAGCAAATGAAAACCATGCGTTGCATGCCAATGACGCCGAACCTCTCGGTCAACCGGACCTTGCGCATAAAGCCGGGCAAGGCCGGTTGGCCCCGCTGAGTTACGTCGCTCCGGTGCGCGAATTGTCGATGCTTCTCGGAGTCCTGTTTGGAGCGAAATTGCTGAGCGAATCGCTCGATCCATCCCGGGTGATCGGTACGGTTTGCATGGTTGCCGGTATCGTCATGTTGGCACATGCAACTTGAGCACCATGGCCGCCGATCGAACGGTATCCCCTTGACCCTCACGCAACGTCAGGCCCCATCCTTGCCGGACGCGTGAAGAAAGGAGCATCCATGTTGTTCAAAGTTGGCGAACTGGCGAAGCGGTCTGGATTGACCATCCGTACGCTGCATCATTACGACGCCATCGGCCTGCTCCGGCCTTCCGCGCGCTCCGATAGCGGCTACCGGCTTTACGACCGCAACGACGTTGCCCGGCTCCACCAGATCCAGGCACTACGGCGTTTCGGCTTGTCGCTGGCCGAAGTCGGGACTGCACTGGCAAGTTCCGGAGTCGACCTTATCTCCATCGTCGAGCGGCAGATCCGCATGCTGGACGAAAGCATCGCCCAAAGCGCGATGCTGCGGGACCGCCTGACCGCCCTGCACGGGCAGTTGCGGCGGGGGGAAGAACCGGAGCTTGCCGATTGGCTGAAGACTCTGGAGATCATGACCACCATGTACGACAAATATTTCTCAAAGGAAGAACAGAAGAACTTTCCGATGCTGCGCACGGCCGAGAATTCGACGGCGGACGAATGGGATGGACTGGTGAGCGCCGTCCGCGCTGCCATGGCTGCCGCCATTCCGCCGCAAAGCCCCGAGGCCCAGTCCTTCGCCACGCAATGGATGGCGATGCTGCTGCGCGACAGCGGCGGAGACCCGCGCCTGCTGGCGAAACTCAACGACATGCACTTGAATGAACCGGAGATGCAGAAGGCAAGCGGCGTCACCATGGAAATGGTGAACTACATCCGTGCGGCCTTCGCCGAGACGAAGTTCGCCCTGTATGAGCAGTTCCTGTCGCCCGACGAATTCCGCTTCCTGCGCGACAATTTCTTCAAGCGCACCCACGAGTTTCCGGCCCTGATCGCGAAGATATACCAGCACATGGAAGACGGCACGCCGCCGGACGATCCGCGCATGCGCGAACTGGCGCTCTATTGGATGGAGCTATTCCGCTCCTACGCCAGCGACGATCCGCAGATGCAGGCCAAGGTCTGCGAGGCCTACGCGAAAGAACCCCGCCTGGCGGAAGGGACCTTCGTCGATCCTCGCCTACTCGCCTATCTCAACCAAACGATGACGGCTATATAGAGTCGCATGGATGAATGAGCGAGATTCATCCGCCCCGACCTCACCGCTCGCACCCTCCCCGCCGTTGTGGCGGGGAGGCAATAATTGCCGCAACAAATGCCGCTTGCTACGCATTCATTCCGGGCTAACGGTCAATGTTGCCACCCGACCTATGCGCTCGCCAGCCCACTCCCCACCCCTCCATGCGAATCGCTCGCGGCGAGCATGCCGGTCAACCCCAATTGTTTCATTAGACTCATCATGTCCGCGTCTTGCCGAATACCGGCGACAAACTGCTGCCGTATCTGTTCGCTCGATTGCCTGTCGGTGATCAACTTCTGGTGAAACAACATCGGATTACCCGACAAACCATTGGCGGTTACGACAGAGGCATAGTGTTCAAAGACCTTGCGTCCAAATTGGTCAAGCACGGCTTTCGGTGCTGCTGCGGCCTGCGGGTACATCTTGGCGAAGCCGGAATCAGATGGGTCCAGGCCGAAATCCACAAGCCATGACGGTACCTGACACAACACTATCTCGTCTGGTATTCCTTCCCGCACCGCCTCCTCGTGGATCGTCGAAAGGTCTTCCGCCGCCAATGCCTGCCACGCTTCGCTGGAAATCGTCACCGTCTCCTTCGAGCCTCCCTGACCATCGGCCGCCGGCAATAGATTTGCGTCCGTGGTGCTTGCCCGCTTGGGTGAGTTGGCGTAATAGGCAGTGATACCTGAAGATATTGCTTGAATCGACATACCCGCCTCCAATGCTGTATCCATAATATTTGAACGCAACAAAAGCAAAATGCGGGCCATTTAATTTATACGTCATGAACCCATCCAGCGACGCCCGACCCTGTGCTCGACCGGACACTGCGCAAAATAACGGTGCAGCGCCGGTTACCTTCCTTGGAAAACCTATGCGCTTCGTATTCGCCGCAATTGCACTATTGACCATCGCCTTGTCGAGCCCTCTGCGGGCAGAACCGAGTGCGGAGGCTGTCCGGGCGGAGATTCATTCATTGCTGGATCGGCTTGAATCATCCGGCTGCCAGTTCAATCGCAATGGCACCTGGCACACTGCACCGGAGGCCAAGGCACATCTCCTCACCAAGCTCGACTACCTCGACAAAAGAGCGACTGTGCAAAGCACGGAGCAATTCATCGACTTGGCCGCGTCGAAAAGCAGCCTCAGCGGCACTCCTTACCAAGTCAGGTGCGGCAACACCGCGCCCGTAGAGAGCAAGCTTTGGCTCACCAAGGAACTCCAGGCCGTTCGCTCCCCCGGCAAGACCAAACTCTCGGGGGCGCGATGAGGATTTCCATCTTGGGCAGTCTGCAACGCCACCGTTGAGGCTTAGGGTGTCGCATTCCCATCTCGATCACATCACCGTTACCGCCTTTTCCCTTGAGGCCGGCAACGCCTTCGTGTCCGAAACTCTCGGTGTTTCGCCCCAGGTCGGCGGCGAGCACCCGCGCATGGCCACCCACAATTTGTTGCTTCGCCTCGGAGACGCCATGTTTCTTGAGGTTATCGCTCCCAATCCGGCAGCCCAGGCGCCTTCACGGCCTCGTTGGTTCGCCCTCGACAGCCTCGATCCTCAATCGCGGCCTTCCCTGTCCGCATGGGTGGTGCGCACATCCGATATCCAGGCCGCACTGTCCGCCGCCTCGGAACCCCTCGGGAACATCGAGCCCATGAGCCGTGGTGCGCTCGACTGGTTCATTTCCATTCCCGCTGACGGTTCTCTTCCGCTGAATGGCGCAGCCCCCTCGCTCATCGAATGGCACACCGACACCCATCCCGCCGCCAACCTCGAAGACAAGGGGCTCTCACTGGCCAAACTCGAAATTTTTCACCCAACCCCGGATCGCGTCTCTCGGCTGCTTTCTTCGCTGGAGCTTGACGCTCCCGTTGTAGTCCTGCCTGCCCAGCCCGGCAAGTCGGCGCATCTGGTTGCGCACATCAACACCCGGCAGGGGCTTCGAGTTCTGTCTGTCCCTCAAGGCGTCATGCCGCCGGGCCTGACCCGGCAAGCCGGATCGGGGCGATAGACTCAGGAGCCAAGTATCAGCAATGGAGATCGGCATTTTTCCCAAGGCAATCCTTAACTCCTTCTGGAGCTTCGTCCGGGCATCTTCAATCACTTTCGGGGTATGGCTGGCTGCACTGCTTCCCATTGAGTTGTCGATGAACGCACAAGGGGTGGCGAATGAAGCCAGGGGATACGCTCCCAATATGGAGCCCGGAGTGGTCGTCACGCTCGCATTTTTCGTGACACTTCCAATTCTCGCCGTCGCTCTTGTCACCGAACTCGTTCGGCAATGGGGTCTGGGCCGAGAACCGCTTTCCGTGCCCTCCTGCATTGCGCTGGGGCTTCTTGCCGCATGGCCGGTTGGCTATTCCTTGAGCTTCCCGACATTGCGCTTGGGGCACTCCAAGATGTACATGGTTTCCGCCCTCGGAATCGGGGGGTTTTACGCCATAAGATGGTTTTGGCTGACACGCAGAAAATGAAGCCCAACCACCGGATTAAGACAAAGGCACTTCAGCTGTTGGGCTGGGCGCTCATCATCTCTTCAGCATTGGTTATCCTCGGATGGCTGCAGGAACGCGATCCCGACTGCTACCTTGAGCCAGGCGTCTTTGCGCAAATCCGCCTATGCAATGACGACATTGTCGATCCGCCCAAAGAGCCTTCCCCCTGGCATCTGGCAGGCGCATTGGTCGCAATGGCGCTAGGGATCGCAAGTATTCGGCGTAGCAAGGCCTCGCGAGAAGAGGACAGCCAGCTCTCCTCTCCACCCACCGCAGAACGCCATGACTGAGCACAATAAGAAGGCGCCTCCCGCGTCGGCCGCTTGCGACGTATTACTCTGCCGCGCCCGCGTCACCAGTTGGGTGTTGAACAGGCAGCGCAGGATAATCGGCAGCGCCCTGGAGCTGTCGCCATGCTGACCCTGGTCCTCCTCCCCGGCCTGGATGGAACAGGCTTGCTCTTTGCCGACTTCATCACCGCCCTCGGCCCGGGCGTCAGGACCATCGTTGCCTCCTATCCCACCGATACGCCCCTCGGATACGACGAACTGGAGCCCATCGCCCGCTCCTTCCTGCCCCGGAACGAGCCCTTCTACCTGTTGGCCGAATCGTTCTCGGGGCCGCTTGCCATCGCCATTGCAGCGTCGCCGCCGCCCGAGTTGCTCGGCCTGGTCCTGTGCAGCTCCTTCGCCCGCAATCCCCTACCGGTGCTAGCGCCTTTTCGCTTTGCCCTGGGGGCCGTTCCGGTGGCGGCATTGCCCATGGCACTGCTCAGTTTCTTCGTCCTCGGCCGCTTCGCCACGCCGGCGCTCCATGCCGCGCTGGCTCGCTCACTGGCGCTGGTCGCCCCGGCTGTCCTTCGAGCCCGCGCCCGGGCGGCGCTGTCCATCGACAGGGCTTCGCTGCTGCCACAGATCAAGATGCCTGTGCTGTACCTCCGGGCCACCGAAGACCGCATCGTGTCCGAGGCTTCGTGGAAGCTGGTCAGAGCCCTGGTGCCGCAAGCGACGGCCGTCCGGTTCCCGGCTCCCCATTTCCTGCTCCAGGTGATGCCCAAGCCAGCTGCCGCGGCGATTGCCGAGTTCATGGGTGCAGGGCTCGATACTGAAGAGCGACGAGCCCCTGACCCCGCTGAAACCCTTCCGCGCTAGCGCCCATCCCCGATGCCCATCACCCCCTTCCACTTCGGCCCCGGCGCAGCCTTTCATGCCCTCGCCCCAAAGCGGATCAGCTTCCTCGCCTTCTGCGCCGCCAACGTCCTCATCGATGTCGAGCCGCTGTACTACATGCGTACCGACCAGTACCCGCTCCATCGCTTCTTCCACACCTACATCGGCGCCACCCTTATCGTCCTAATGACAGTGGCCCTGTTCATGGCGGCCCGGGCCTTCGCCCAGCGTCTGTGGCTGCCAAACCCGTTCGGATGGTGTGAACTCGGCATCCCGGCGGTGGCGATGGGAGCGGCCCTCGGCAGCTATTCCCACATCGTGCTCGACAGCTTGATGCACGCCGACATCGCTCCCCTGGCCCCGTTCACCGCTTCCAACCCACTCCTCGGGCTGGTCTCCCTGGCTGTGCTGCACTGGGGATGTGCCGCGACAGGCGTCCTGGGCGCGATCATCCTCTTCCTCCGCCAGCCACGGAAATAAGGGCTCGCCGGCAACCCCGCCGATTCCGGCTATGATGCCCCCTTCGGCCGGAGCGCTTTCCGGCGCCTGCACTCGGGAAACTCCATGCTCGACGAATTGGGCCGCCTCCTGATCGTGAACGGCTTCCTGCCCCACGGCTATTGCATCAGCTGGTCGCCGCCGCTGGTAGGCACCTATCTGGTCAGCGACCTGCTCATCTTCCTGGCCTATTTCTCCATGCCCGTCGCCATCGGCTATTTCGCCCGGCGCCGGCCGGACTTCCCCTATCCCTGGCTGCTATGGATGTTCGCCGCCTTCATCCTGGCCTGCGGCACCACCCATCTGATGGGCTCCATCATCCTCTGGCAGCCCCTCTACTGGCTCGATGCGGGCCTCAAGGCAGTCACCGCCGTCATTTCGGTGATCACCGCCATCGCTCTCTGGCCCATGCTTCCCCGGGCGCTGAAGATTCCCACCGCTGCCCAGCTCCAGAAGATCAACGACGACCTGCGCCGGGAAATCGGCGAACGGCAGCGGGTGGAGGAGGAACTGCGCCAGGCCAACGAGGCGCTATTGAAGAGCAACCAGGACCTCCAGCACTTCGCCCACGTCGCCGCCCACGACCTGCAGACGCCGCTGCGCTCCATTTCCGTCTTCACCCAGCTGCTCCAGCGCAATTTCAAGGGCGAGCTGGGAGAGGAGGCCGAACAATGGATGGGCATGGTGACGGATGGCACCACCCGCATGCAGGCCCTCATCGACGATCTGCTGGCCTACTCCCGGCTGGACTCCCTGGCCCGGCCCTTCGAACCCACCGACTGCCGGCGCGTTTTCGACGAGGCCCGGTCCAACCTGATGGCCCGCATCCAGGAGACGGGGGCCGAGGTCACCTGCGGCGAGCTGCCCACCGTCTGGGCCGACCGGGTGCAGCTCGCCCAGGTGCTCCAGAACCTGATCGAGAACGGCATCAAGTACAACACCACGACGCCCCCAAAGGTACGGGTGGGCGCCGAACAGCGGGACGGGGAGTGGGTCATTTCCGTCGCCGACAACGGCATCGGCATCGCCCCCAAGTACCACCAGCGGGTATTCGAAATCTTCCGCCGCCTGCACACCCAGCAGGAATATCCGGGCACCGGCATCGGTTTGGCCATCTGCCAACGCATCGTCGAACGCCACGGCGGACGCATCTGGGTGGAATCCCGGGACGGGACGGGAAGCACCTTCTACTTCACCCTGCCGGCGACCGAAGCCACGGCGATGACCGGGGACGCCCAATAACCGTGCATACGCCCCGAAACGGGGACCGGGCCAGCCCCTTTCCGGTTGAGGAGAGCCCGGCCGGTCTTTGAATCTCCAGGGAAATCCGGCACGGGTATGTATCTTGCGCGAAGCAGGCCTGTCCCCCGCTCAAGGCCTGCCATGAAAACCAACCTGCCTGTCACCGGTGTCGAAACCCTCTTGCCCGAGGGCGAATTCATCTACTCCCGTACCGACCTGAAAGGCCTCCTCGTCGAGGCCAACGAGGCTTTCGCCCGGATCAGCGGCTATTCCCGGGAGGAGATGATCGGCCAGCCCCACAACATCGTCCGCCATCCGGACATGCCGCCCGAAGCCTTCGCCGACCTGTGGTCCGACCTGAAGGCGGAGCGCCCTTGGCGGGGCCTGGTCAAGAACCGCCGCAAGGACGGCGGCTACTACTGGGTGGTGGCCAACGCCTCGCCAGTGCGGGAAAACGGCCAAGTGGTGGGCTACCAGTCGGTCCGCGCCCGCCCCAGCCGGGCGGAAGTGGCCGCCGCCGAGGCGGCCTACCGGCGTATACGGGAAGGGGACCGTTCCCTCTACGTCAGCCACGGGCGGGTGGTGAAGCGCCGTCCGGCCTGGGTCGACGCCCTCCTTTCATTGCGCGCCCAGATGACCCTCATGGGCCTTGCGGTGATCCTGGAGAGCGGCCTGTCGATGCTGGAAGAAGCTTTCGATTCCACCGCCTTCGGCATCGCCCACACGGTGGTGTCGGTGTTCGGGGTGGTGTACGGGCTCTATTTCCTCGCCTTCTTCGCCCCCGGCGTGAACGGCGACCTGAACCGGCTCGCCGCCTGGCTGGATTCGGTGCTGGTGTCGGGCAACCTGAACGAGCGCTTCGACCTGCCCCGCCGCGACCTCATCGGCCGCATCGCCCGCCGGGCCGACAAATTCGTCACCGTGGTCCAGGCCACTGTCCAGGGCATCGCCGACGTATCCAGGGAGGTGGAGCGGGCCGCCCGGGAAGTGGGACAGGGGGTCGATTCGGTCAAGCAATCCGCCTCCCGGCAGAACGAATCCACCGCCGCCGCGGCTGCCGCCGTGGAGGAGGTCACCGTCTCCATCGGCGAAGTGGCGGCCCACGCCCACAGTACCCAGGAAGCGGCCGCGCAGGCCGGCATGCTTTCCCGGGAAGGCGCCGAGCTCTCCGCCCGGGCCACCGCCACCATCCTTTCCCTGGCCGACACGGTGAAAACCTCCGCCGCCCAGGTGGACACCCTGGGGGAACGCTCCAGCGAGGTGGGCCGCATCGTCGCCGTCATCCGGGAAATCGCCGAGCAGACCAACCTGCTGGCCCTGAACGCTGCCATCGAAGCCGCCCGGGCCGGTGAGCAGGGACGGGGCTTCGCCGTGGTGGCGGACGAGGTGCGGAAGCTCGCCGAGCGCACCGGTAAAGCCACCCAGGAGATCGGGGCCATGATCGCCGCCATCCAGGACGACACCCACAAGGCGGTGGACGGGATGCGTTCCGGCGCCGCCCAGGTGGAGGATGGAGTCAATCTGGTGCAGGAGGCGGAGCAGGCCCTACGCAGCATCAACGGACAGATGGAGCAGACGGTCCGGATGGTCGATGACATCTCCGCCGCCTCCCGGGAACAGCGCAGCGCCATGACCGAGTTGGCCCAGGATGTGGAACAGGTCGCTGCCATGACCGAGCGCAACGTGGCGGTGGTGGTCCAGACCGAATCCCTGGCCGACGACCTGGCCCAGGTGGTGGATCGCATGCGGAAATCGGTGCAGCAGTTTTCCGTCTGAGTTTTCGGGGTAAGATGCTGACATAAGTCATAGTGCGTATTTGTCGTACATCTGTCCGCGTTCAGGTTGCTGCCGGGCGAACAGCAGTTTCGTCCTTCAACGGCTTCGCGGGCCCGAGGAAAACCCTTTTGCAGACATCTCCGGCGAAATCGACCCTGTGGTTCCGAAGAGCGGCCCCCTGGCTGCTCTTCGGCGTCTGGCTGACGGCCTCCGCCGCCCAGCTGTGGTCCATGGAAGTCGAATCCCTGCGCGCCGGCATCGTCTGCACCACCACCTTCCCTTCCGACTCGAAAATTACAACATGGATACAAGACTGGCTTCGGTAGGCAACAGCCTCGCAACTTTCCGCGCCCGCGCCGACAACATCCTGGTCGGCACCCTCGGCTTCCATCTCCTCGTCTGCCTGATCACGGCGGCGGTCACGGATAGCTGGGGAGCCGCCCTGACCGTCGGCGTCCCCGCCTTCGCCGTGCCCTTCATCCTGAGCCGCACTACCAAGGGCGCCCTGGTGACCCGGCTGGCGGTAGCCTGCGCCGCCATGATCTTCTCGGGCCTGCTCATCCAGCAGACCCATGGCACCATCGAAGCCCACTTCGGCATCTTCGCCCTGCTGGCCTTCCTGGTGCTCTATTGCGACTGGCGCCCCCTGATCGCCGCAGCCGGCCTCATCGCCGTCCATCACCTGGCCTTCGCCTGGCTCCAGGCCGGCGGCGCCGGGGTCTATGTCTTCCCGGAACCCAGCGGCATCGTCCGCGTCCTCATCCACGCCGTCTATGTGGTGATCGAAACCGGTCTCCTGTGCTACATGGCCGCCCTCCTCAAGGGCATGGTGGAGGACGGCATCGCCGTCTCCGACTTCGCCACCCGGGCCGCCGAGGGCCGCCTGGACTACGTCTTCGATCCTGCCCGGGTCGCCGCACGGCCGCTGCTGGCCGCCGTCGCCCGCATGCAGGCCGACCTGCACCGCATCATCGGCGAGGCCAGCAACACCGCCAACAGCCTGCGCGACCTGGCGACCCGCCTCACCTCCGCCTCCGACGCCATCTCCGCCAGCGCCGCCGAGCAGAGCGATTCCACCGGCGCCATGGCCGACGCCGTGGAGCAGATGACCCAGGCCATCAACCACATCGCCGAGGACGCAGGCAATGCCCAGAATCTTTCCCAGGATTCCCGGCAGGCGGCGGGCAGCGGCAGCGAGGTGGTCAAATCCACCATGGGCGAGATGTCCGGCATCGCCGGGGTGATCGAGCAGGCGGCCCAGCAGGTGGAGGACCTGGGCAGCAAGTCCGAAAAGGCCATCGCCGTGGTGAATATCATCCGGGACATCGCCGACCAGACCAACCTGCTGGCCCTCAACGCCGCCATCGAAGCGGCCCGGGCTGGCGAATCCGGCCGGGGCTTCGCCGTGGTGGCCGACGAAGTGAGGAAGCTGGCCGAGCGGACCTCCGCCGCCACCACCGAAATCGGCCAGATGATGGGGGACATGAAGTCCGCCAAGGAATCGGTCCTCGCCACCATCGCCGACGCGGTGGTCCGGGTCCAGACCGGCGTCACCCACGCCGGCGAGGTGGGGAGCATGATTGACGCCATCACCGAGAAGGCCGGCGCCGTTGGGGACGTGGTGGCCGACATTTCCGCGGCCCTGCGGGAGCAGACCACCGTCACCCAGGAAATCGCCGGGCATGTGGAGCGCATCGCCGCCATGGCCAAGGACTCCACCGCCTCCACCAGCGAGATCGCGGCGGAAGCCCACGGCCTGGAAAACCAGGCCCAGGCCCTGCGTAGCGCCCTGGGGCGGTTCCACCTGTAAGGGGCACGGGAGCGGGCGGAGACAACGCCCCCCGCTCCACCACCACCGCCCCCCCGCTTGGGCTGCCTGACCCGCCCCTGAGAAACCCTGGGTAAATTCCCTGTTCCAAGGGTATTTACCCAGATGTAGGCAGGGAGTCAGCGATGCGCATTTCCCTGGGCCGCTGGCAGAATCTATCGGGACGCAGCCAAGCTTCCCTGGGCGCCCGTGCCGCGCCGGCAAACGGCCACCGGGTTGCCGTCCGCAACCCGCTCTGGTGGCTGGCCCTGGCGGCCCTGACCGCCGCCTACCTGGTGGCCGCCCGTCTGGGCCTGGCCCTTGCCGTCGCCGGCGGCACCCTCGCCCCCGTCTGGCCTGCCGCCGGACTGGCCATCGCCGCCCTTGCCCTATGGGGCCTGCCCTTGGCCCCGGCCATCGCCCTCGGGTCTTTCGGGGCGAGCTTCTTTTTCGCTGCCGACCCACTCCCCGTGGCCGCGGGCATCGCCCTGGGGGATATGGCAGAGGCCATGTTGGCCGCCCAAGCCCTGCGCAAGCTGAAGGTGCAAGGCGAAATCACGCGGGTCAGCGATGCCATGGCCATCGTAGCGGTGGCAGTCCTGGTTCCCATCCTCTCGGCCACCACCGGGGTAGTCAGCCAAACCCTGGGTAGCGCCGCGACCTGGCATCAATATCCCTCGAACTGGCTGCTCTGGTGGCAGAGCCACGCCCTGGGCGCCCTCATCGTGCTGCCGGCCATGCTGGCCTGGGCGGGCCGGCCGTCGGCGGTGAAGTATCCCGAGCGGCACTTCGAATTCGCCGGGGCAGCCGCCATCGCCGTGCTGTTCGCCGGCTTCGCCTACCAAGGCCATGATGCCCTGACGGAGAGCGGAGCCCCCTTCCAGGCCCCCGGCGCCCTGGTCTTCCTGCCCATGCTGTGGGCGGTCCTGCGGCTGCGCCCCCGGGAAACCACCCTGGTGGTGGCCCTGGCCAGCGGGGTGGCGGCCGTGTTCACCCTGGCCGGCGCGGCCGGCGAGATCAGCGGCCCCCTCCTCAAACTACAGCTCACCCTGGTCGCCCTCGGGGGCGGCTGCCTGCTGCTCACCGGCGCCATCGCCGAACGGGCCCACGCCGCCCAGGCCTTGCGGGAGAGCCAAGCCCGCCTGTCCCTCGCCCTCAAGGCCGGCCGCTCCGGCACCTTTCAATGGAATGCCGAAACCGGCGCCTGCAGCTGGTCCGACGAGTTGCTGAGCCTGTACGGCCTCACCGCCTTCGGCGGGCGCTACCAGGACTGGCTGGCCTGCGTGGTGCCGGAGGACCAGATGCTGGCGAAGGAGGCCGGGCAGCGGGTCCTCCAGAAAGGGGAGATCGAAATCATTTTCCGCATCCGGCGGGGAAACGACGGCGCCATCCGCTGGATGCACGGCCGCGCCAAGCTGCTCAAAGACAAGTCCGGACAGCACCCGCAGATGATCGGCATCCAGATGGACATCACCGAGCACCGCCAGGCGGAACAGCGGATGCACCAGCAGGCGATGCTGCTCGAACTCACCCCCGATCCGACCATGGTATGGACCATCGGCGACGGCATCCGCTTCTGGAACCGTGGCTGCGAGCAGCTTTACGGCTATTCCCGCGACGAAGCCCTGGGAAAACCTTCCCACGAACTACTGGCAACGGTCTTCCCGATTTCCCTCGGGCAGTTCCAGCGCGAATTGGAACGCGACGGCACCTGGGCCGGGGAATTGCGCCACACCACCCGGGATGGCCGGCAGCTCGTGGTGGAAAGCTGGATACGGCGCCTGGACATGGACGGCAAGCCCATGGTCCTGGAGGCGACCCGGGACATCACCGACCGCAAGCAGGCCGAACTTGCCTTGAAGGAGAGCGAGCGCCGCCTGGGCCTCGCCCTGGAAGCGGGGGGCTCCTCGGTGTGGGAGCTGGAGGTGGCGACGGGGAAGGTCATGTACCTGGGGCAGTTCGCGGCCACCCTGGGCTACGTGCCCCACCGGCTGGGCACCCTGGACGACTGCCTGAAGATCGTCCACGACGACGATCGGCCGGTTCTACTGGGGAATCTGGACAAACTGTTCAACGGCC
>DASRUX010000137.1:0-20398 GCA_035655235.1 Rhodocyclaceae bacterium
TCTACGACAAGCTGGTGCAGCGCCTCTCCCACGTCGGCCACAGTCTCCACGCCCTCAGTAATCTGGTGGGCGACCAGGGCCGTCTCTACAATCCTCAGGAATGGGTCGGCCTGCAGGAGAAGATCCGCTCCAAGTACTCCATGCGCGAAGAGATCGCCATGTTCGAAGCGGTCATGGCCGGCATGTCCATCCAGGAGGCGGTTAACCGCTGCATGGCTGAAACGAGCCAGAAGACCGACGATATCGAACTCTTCTGACCTGGTCTCCGGTCAGAAATCCTTGGGTGCCTCCCAGATGATGTTGGGGCGCTTGCCCCGGACGGTGCGCTCCAGCATGTCGATGAGGGGCCAGGCCCGCGGGCCGAGGGCGATGGGTTTTTCCTTTTCCTCACCGCCCTCCTCCTCTTCATCGGGTTTCCCCGGCGGCGCATCGCCCCGCTCTACGGCGGCCTTCAAGGCCTGGGCGGCGGGCAGCATCTCCTCCGCCGTGAAGGTTCCCCGCGCCGTACATTCCTTCCCCGCCACCGTCAGCAGCAGGTGGGCCAACTCCGCGAACATGATCAGTTCGCCCGTCTCGCTCGATACAAATTTCACCAGCATAAGTCCTCCGATTCTCCTGTTGCGTGTTTGTTGTCAGCGCATTTTCCTTCATGCAGAATGGCACGCGGAGACAAATGGATACCAATATAAATTTTAAGCTGCTGGAGTCGTGCTCTGACCAGCTAGAGCGTCTGGTGCTTGAGGAAGTTCATAAGCGCCACCGCGCCGCCAGCCCGGTCTCGGCCCTCGTCCTGCCCGTTGGACACGCCGAACTGGCCATCGAACTGGCCAGATTGGGCTGCACTGTCACGGGGGTCGACGACGCCCGATTCGAGAGCGACTTCAGGGGCCGCGCCCTCGCTGCCGGCAAGTCGGACGATCTCACCTTCCAGCCCGGCACCCTCGACGCCCTGCCCGAGAGAATTTCCGGCGCTCCCTTCGACATCGCCTATGTCCGTCGCTGCCTGTGCAGCGTACCCTACGCCGACGCCAAGAAGATCGTCCGCCGGCTCCTTTCCCAGCTCAAGATCGGCGGCAAGCTGTTCGTTTCCGTCCTGGGCATGCACTCGGAGCTGGGCGACCAATACGCCGGTGCCGAGAAGCCGGTGGAGGAACGCTTCTGCTCCCTCGATCCCGCCATGGCCCACAAGTACGGCATCCTGGCCCCGGTCTGCCTCTACTCCGAACGCAATCTCTTCATGCTTCTGGTCGAATCCGGCGGTAGCGTCCTGCGCACCTTCACCACCACCCACGGCAGCGTCAAGGGAGTGGCCGTTCGGGTCTGATTCCCCGCCGGGTCGGGGGGGATGCCCCAGGGGTGGGGTAAAATCGGCCTTCCGACTTACCGGAAGAGTCTCCGATGGAACGCGTAGAACAGCTTTTCGAAAAAAACCGCGAGTGGTCCGAGCGTATTCGGGCCGAGGATCCCAGCTTCTTCGACCGCCTGGCGAAGATCCAGAACCCGGAATACCTGTGGATCGGCTGCTCCGATTCCCGGGTCCCGGCCAACCAGATCACCGGACTGCTTCCCGGCGAAGTCTTCGTCCATCGCAACGTCGCCAACCAGGTGGTCCATAGCGACCTCAACTGCCTCTCGGTGCTGCAATTCGCGGTCGACGTGCTGAGGGTCAAGGACATCCTTGTTGTGGGCCATTACGGCTGCGGCGGCGTCAAGGCGGCCTACGACAACCTGCGCCTGGGCCTGGTGGACAACTGGCTGCGCCATATCCAGGACGTGAAGCAGAAGCACATCGATTACCTGAATTCCCTCCCCGACCAGCAAACCCGCATCGACCGCCTGTGCGAGCTGAACGTCATCGAGCAGGTCCATAACGTCTGCCACACCACCGTGCTCCAGGAAGCCTGGAATCGGGGCCAATCGGTCACGGTGCACGGCTGGATTTTCGGCCTGGACGACGGAATCATCAGGGACCTGAAAATTTCCGTCAGCGACGGCCGCCAGCACCACGAAATCTACCAGGCCGCCGTGGACACCCTCCACGCCGCTTCCGCCGCCTGACATGCTGCGCATCGGCGTCGACCTCGGCGGCACCAAGATCGAGATCGTCGCCCTGGCCCAGGACGGCCAGGAGTTGCTGCGCCGCCGCGTCCCCACTCCCCAGGGCGACTATATGGCCACAATCATGGCCGTCGCCGGCCTGGTGGAGGAGGCCGAGAATGAACTCGGGCGCCGGGGCACCGTGGGCGTCGGCATTCCCGGGGCCGAATCCCTGAGGAGCGGCCTCATCAAGAACGCCAATTCCACCTGCCTCATCGGCAAGCCCCTGAAGCGGGATCTCCAGGCCGTGCTGCAGCGGGAAATCCGGCTCATGAACGACGCCAACTGCTTCGCCCTGTCCGAAGCGGTGGATGGCGCGGGCGCCGGGGCCGAGGTGGTGTTCGGCATCATCCTGGGAACCGGAGTGGGCGGCGGCATCGTCATCCGGGGCGAAGCCCTGGCCGGCCGCAACGCCATCGCCGGGGAGTGGGGCCACAATCCCCTGCCCCTGCCAACCGCCGACGACCTTCCCCTGCCTGTCTGCTATTGCGGCCGCAGCGGCTGCATCGAGACCTATCTGAGCGGCCCTGCCCTGGCCGCCGACCACGCCGTCCATACCGGAGAACGACTCGACCCCGCCGAGATCGACCGCCGCGCTCGGAGCGGCGACGCCGCCTGCGAAGCCACTCTCACCCGTTATGAGGAGCGACTGGCCCGTTCCCTGGCCTCGATCATCAATGTCATCGACCCGGACGTGATCGTGGTGGGCGGCGGCCTGTCCAATCTGCAACGGCTCTACGCCAACGTACCGCTCCTATGGGACTGGTATGTCTTTTCCGACCACATTTCCACCCGCCTCCTGCCGCCGGTGCACGGCGACTCCTCCGGCGTTCGGGGCGCCGCTTGGCTATGGCACTGATTCCATGATTCCCGTCCACATTTTCATCGGCTCAATCACCACCTTGCCCGACACCGGACGCCCCACCGGCATGTTCAAACACCCGGCCGAAGGGCCGCAGGACATCGGATTTGAGGGCTTCGTCGGGGATCAGCAGGCCGATCGCCGGGTCCATGGTGGCCCGGAAAAGGCGGTTCACCTCTATCCCGCCGAGCACTACGCCCGCCTGGCCGAAAAATTTCCCGAGGCGGCCCAGGCGATGCGGCCCGGCAGCCTGGGGGAAAATCTCTCCACCCGAGGCCTGACCGAGGCCGATGTATGCATCGGCGACATCTACGCCCTGGGTTCCGCCCGCCTCCAGGTCTGCCAGCCCCGTAGCCCATGCTGGAAGATCGACAGCCGCTTCGGCGAGGACGGCATCGCCGCCTTCATCGCCGAAACGCTCCTGACCGGCTGGTATTGGCGGGTACTGGAACCGGGACAGGCGGCCACGGGCGATGCCCTCACCCTCGTCGAGCGGCCTCGGGATGGCATCACCCTGGCTGCGGCCATGGCCATCTGGAACGACCATCGCCCCGTCCTCGCCGACCTGGAGCGCATCGCCGCCGCCCCCGGCATCGCCGGTGGCTGGCAGCGAAAGATTCTTGAGCGGGCCAACTGGCTGCGCCGCCGCGCCGGCCAGCCGTAGCCCGCCCAGGCCCTACGCGACTATTTTCACGCCTTCTTCCCCGGTCTTTTCCCCGACCTCTTCTGCCTCCACGGCCAGATCGACCTGCTGGATGGTGCCCGTGTGCCCGTCCTCGGCCAGGTACAGGCCGGTAGCGCGGATTTCTCCCAGCAGGTTGTTGGCCTTGTCCTTCAAGGAGAAGTCGCTATCGGTGGAACCCAACCAGAGGGCGCCGATTCCCTTGTCCTTCAGGCCCACCAGTTCCTTGTCGTCCTTGCCCCCCTGCCAGAGCTTGAGCTTGGCGAAATCCGGGTCGGCCTCGTCCAACCAGCCGTTGCCGTCCTTATCCAGCTTGGCCAGGTCGGCGAAACCGTTCCCGGTGCTGGTGCCGAACAACTCGCTGCCGTTGTCCACCTTGCCATTGCCGTTGCGGTCCAGGACCAGGTAGGCGCTTCCCGTACCCAGCCCGGGAACCTTCTCCACCTTGCCGTCGCTGTCCAGGTCGAAGTCGTAGCGGTCGCTCTTCAGCTCGGCGGCCTTGCCGTCGAAGTTGATCACCAGGGGATCGTGGAGGGCCATCTTGCCGGTTTCCTCGTAATCCCGCTCGCAGCTGTAGTCCCGGCACATGTCGACGTTGATGTTGAAGTCGATGGACTTGCCGTCTGCAGTCTTGATGACGCCGCCGCCTTCAACCTGGGTGCGCTCGTGCTCCTCGATCTTCTCCCGGACTTGCCACTTCCACTCCACCTCTCTCCCCGGCTGGGAATCGGTAAGCTTCGGCAAATCCTGGCAGTCGGCAAGTTCCGGCCGGCAGTTCTTGCCATTGACGGCCCCCAGCATGGCATCCACCAGGGATTGGAAAAGCCGCATGATCCGCTCCTGCTCCCCCTGGGCCTTTTCCTCCTTGCTGCTCTGCGATGCCACCTGGAAAAGGTTGCGGAAGCTGGTCTTGCCATGGGTTTCGATCTCATGGCGAGACTCCCACTCATGCCGACTGGAAAGGCGGATATCGGATTCGTAAATTCTCATGGCACGCTCCTTTGCAGTGATTGGGAAGGCATCACTGCAAAGCACATGCCAGACGGCTAAAACTCCAGGGGATCGACTTCCAGGTGCCAGCGCAGCTTGGCGGGGGCCTTGATGCCTTCGATGGCCTCCCGCCACTGGGGCAGGAACGCCTGCAGGGCCGGCCGGGACGGGGATTCGGCCAGGAGCTGGCCCCGCTCCAGGTTGGCCAGCCGGGAGAGATGCATGGGCACAGGGTCGTACAGGGCGATATCCCGGAACGCCTCCGCCACCGGCAGGGCCCGGGCCGCGGTGAGAAAAGCGATGGCATCGGCCATTTCCGGGGATTCGGCCCGCAGCATGGCCTGGTAGGCATAGGGAGGAAAGCCGGCCTGCTCCCGCTCTTTCAGGAGGGTGGCCGCATAGGACGGGTAATCGTGAGCAACCAGGGCGCCGTAGAGGGGATGGTCCGGGTACTGGGTCTGGATCAGGACCTCGCCCTTCAATTCAGCCCGCCCGGCCCGACCGGCCACCTGCATGAGCTGGGCGAAGAGCCGTTCCGGCGCCCGCCAGTCGGCGGCGAAGAGGGCCGAGTCGGCCCCCAGGACGCCGACTAGCGTCAGCCTGGGGAAGTCGTGTCCCTTGGCCAGCATCTGGGTCCCCACCAGGATATCCGCTTCGCCGCCGTGGATGCGATCCAGCATGGCCTCCCACTGCTTGCGGCTCTTCACCGAATCCCGGTCAACCCGGACGATGCGGGCCTCGGGGAAGCGCTCCTGGAGCCAGGTTTCCAGGCGCTGGGTGCCGCGGCCGAAGGGATGGATATCCTGGTTGCCGCAGGTGGGGCAGCCCTTGGGAATGCGCACCTCGAAACCGCAGTGGTGACAACGCAGACGCCGGTCGGCCAGGTGCAGCACCAGGTTGGCGGCGCAGCGCTTGCAGCGGGATATCCAGCCACAGGCGGGACAAGCCAGGACCGGCGCGTAGCCCCGGCGGTTGAGGAAGACGAGGCTCTGCTCCCCCCGCTCCAGACGTGCCTGCACCGCCGCCAGCACCGGCTCCGAGACGCCTTCCTGGAGGACCATCCTACGGGTGTCGAGGAGCCGCACCGCCGGCAGGGTGGCCTTGGCATTGGCCCGCTCCTTCAGGGTCTGCATGCGGTAGCGGCCCGACTTGGCGTTGGCCCAGGTTTCCAGGGACGGCGTGGCCGAGCCCAGAAGGACGGGAACGCCCAGGTCCCGGGCGCGGAAGACCGCCACATCCCGCGCCGAGTAGCGCATGCCGTCCTGCTGCTTGAAAGATGGGTCGTGTTCCTCGTCCACCACGATCAGGGCGAGGTTCGGCATGGGGGTGAAGATGGCCAGACGGGTGCCTAGGACGATCCGAGCCTGGCCGGCGAATGCCGAACGCCAGTTGCGCTCCCGGGCCGCCTCGGCCAGCTCGCTGTGCAGGGCCACCACTTCGGTGCCCAGGAAGCGGCTGCGCACCCGGGTTTCCAGTTGAGGGGTGAGGTTGATTTCGGGGACCAGGAGCAGCACTTGGCCGCCCTGATCCAGCGCCCGCTCGATGAGGCGCAGGTAGACCTCCGTCTTGCCGCTACCAGTGACTCCGTACAGGAGATGGGCGGCAAAGCCTTCCCCCAGCCGCACCGCGTCGATGGCGGCAGTCTGCTCGGCAGTCAATTCGGGGGCCGGCACGGCTTCCACCGCCGCTGTCTTGCGCCCAGCCCGGCGTTCCGGCACCGCCAGGCGCTTCAATCCGACCGGCAAGGCCTGGAGAACGACTTCCCCCAAGGGGGCTTGATAGTAACCACTGGCGAATTCGCACAGGCGGAAGAAGTCTTCCGGCAAGGGGGGCGTATCCCGGAGGATTTCGATCGCCGGCTTGATCTGCTCCACCGGCCAGTCGCTCGTGTCCTGGACTTCCCGGATGACGCCGATACGCTCTCCCCGCCCGAAGGGCACCCGCACCCGCAGGCCCACGTCGGCGGCCGAGGCCTGTTCCCACCGGTAGTCGAACAGGCGGTACAGGGGCAGGTCGAGGGCGACGCGCAGGATTGGCATTTAGCGGCAGGTGTTCCTGTCGATTCTCGGGAAACTCATGCAACCCCTTCTGGGATCACGAATTTTTGACTGGAGAAATCTGTGGATAACTTTGTGGATTGCTGTTGGGAATTTTTTGGAGCCCGAGGTTCCTGTCCGATCTGCCGACTTTCACCAGACCGTGGCTCCCGAAAAAACCGCCATTGTTTCAGCGGCTTGGGTGTTTCACATGAAACATACCCTATTCGGAGCAGATTTCCGGCGGGGCGGTCCGGCGCTGTGTATAAGTCCAGCCCGCCCCCTCCAATTGCCGTCAGGCCTTACGCAGTTGCCGGCTGTGGGAATGCACGGCTTCCACCAGGGCCGTTACGCTCTCCGGTGGGGTGAATTGGGAAATGCCGTGGCCCAAGTTGAAGACATGGCCGGTATTGCCCGAACCGAAGCTGTCCAGCACCTTGCGGGCCTCGGCCGCCACCGTCTCGGGGGAAGCGAACAGCACGTTGGGGTCGAGGTTGCCCTGGAGGGCCACCTTGTCGCCCACCCGGCGGCGGGCTTCGCCGATGTCGATGGTCCAGTCCAGGCCGACGGCATCGCAGCCGATGCCGGCGATCTTCTCCAGCCACAGGCCGCCGTTCTTGGTGAAGACGATGGAGGGAATGCGCTCTCCATCCTTCTCCTTGATCAGGCCCTGGACGATGCGCTGCATGTAGGCCAGGGAGAATTCCTGGTAGGCCGCCGCCGACAGGGAGCCGCCCCAGGTGTCGAAAATCATCACGGCCTGGGCGCCGCACTCGATCTGAGCGTTCAGGTAGGCGGTCACCGCATCGGCAGTTACGGTCAGGATGCGGTGCAGCAGGTCCGGACGATCGTAGAGCATCGCCTTGATGTGACGGAAATCGCTGGAGCTGCCGCCTTCCACCATGTAGCAGGCCAGGGTGTAGGGGCTACCGGAGAAGCCGATCAGGGGCACGGAGTTGTCCAGGGCCTTGCGGATTTCCACCACGGCGTCCATGACGTAGCGCAGGTGGTCATTGGGGTCCGGGGCGGTCAGGTCGTTGATGGCCCATTCCTCGCGCAGGGGCCGCTCGAATTTCGGGCCTTCGCCCTCCTCGAAGTAGAGGCCGAGGCCCATGGCGTCCGGCACGGTCAGGATGTCGGAAAAGAGGATGGCGGCGTCCAGGTCGTAGCGGGCCAGGGGCTGCAGGGTCACTTCGCAGGCCAGCGACGGGGTCTTGCACAGGTTCAGGAAGTTGCCGGCGCGTTTGCGGGTGGCGCAGTACTCGGGCAGGTAACGGCCCGCTTGGCGCATGAGCCACAGCGGGGTGTATTCGGTAGGCTGCTTGAGGAGCGCCCGCAGGAAGGTGTCGTTACGGGGTCGGGTCACGTTGGGGTCCGCCTCTGTGTCAATCGGAAAGGCGGGATTATCCGCCTTTCCGCCTATGCGGTCACTGGCACAGTGACGTAGCAGAAGCCCGCCCCCCGTCCAAAAGCCCCTACTCCTCGCCCTTCTTGGCCAGGGCCACGCCCAGTTGCTTGAGCTTGCGGTACAGGTGGGTGCGCTCCAGGCCGGACTTCTCCGCCAGCCGGGTCATGTTGCCCCCCTCCAGGCGCAGGTGGTATTCCAGGTAGAGCTTCTCGAATGCATCCCGGGCTTCCCGCAGAGGCTGCTCGAACAGAGGCCCCAGGGAACCCACTTCCGGATGGGCCTGCTCCTCCTCGGGGGACAGCCGGGCCACGTCCTCGGCACCGATCTCTTCCTCCAGGGTGGTAAGGGCGAGATTTTTCACCAGGGTGTAGAGATTCATCCAGGCGCCGTCCGGATTGCTCTTCCAGGGGAGATTGCGCAGGGCGTTGAGGGCGCCGCTGGAGAAGCGCCGCGCCGGCACCTCCCCCCGCTCGATGAAATGGGTGAGCAGCAGGGCGGCGATATCCGGCACTTCGTCCGCATGGGCCGCCAGGGACGGCAGGGAAATCCACACTTCGCCCAGCCGGGTCAGGAGCTTGGAATCCCAGCCCGCTTCGGCCAGGCCGGACAGGGGCCGGCTGCTGGCGACGATGAGCTGGACATTGAGGCGGTCGATGCGCTCCAGGGCGAAGGCCAGGTTCATCTGCTGGAGCTTGCCCAGGGTCACCAGGTCAGGGACGAAGAGCACGCCGCCCCCGGCCTTCTGGAGCATGTCCTGGCTCAGGGCGCTGGCGATGGTGGACAGATCCACCCAGGGGGCCCGGGGGGGCTGCAGGGTGCGGGCGCATATTTCCGCCACCCCGCCGGTGGCTCCCTTCAAGAGCAGCACTGGCGCCTTGGCCGCCGCCTGTTCCAGGCGCCGCTTGAATTCCTTGATGAAAGGCGAGCGGGCGAAGGCTTCCAGGGTCAGGGGGGCGCGCTGGGGCAGGCTGTCGTGCTTCAGGGCCTTATGCACCGTCGCCAGCAGTTTCTGCAGGGCGATGGGCTTTTCCAGGAAATCGAAGGCGCCGAAGCGGGTCGCCTCCACTGCCGTGTCGATGGTGCCGTGGCCCGACATCATCACCACCGGCATGTTGAGCTGGCCGGCGGCGTGCCACTCCTTGAGGAGCGAAATGCCGTCCGTGTCCGGCATCCAGATGTCCAGCAGCACCAGGTCGGGGCGCAATTCTCCCCGGACCCGGCGGGCGGCGGCGGCGTTTTCGGCCAAGCGCACGTCGTAACCCTCGTCGATGAGGATTTCCGACAGCAGTTCGCGAATTCCGACTTCGTCGTCAACGACCAGAATGATCGCCATTTTGGGCTCCTTCCTCCTTCACCAGGGGCAGGCGGATATCGATCCGGGCGCCGCCCTCGGTTGCATTGCTTATCTCGATGTGGCCCTGGTGCTCATCGACAATCTTCTTGACGATGGGCAGGCCCAGGCCGGTGCCCTTCGCCTTGGTGGTCACATAGGGCTCGAATACCTTCGGCAGCATCTCGGCCGGGAAACCCGGTCCGTTGTCCGCCACCACCAGCCGGGCAGAGCGGCCGGTCACTTCCGTCACCACCTCGATGCACCCGTCGTCGCGCCCTTCCAGGGCGTCCTCGGCGTTGCGCAGCAGGTTGTGGATGATCTGCCGGATCTGGGTCGCGTCCCCCAGCACCGGCGGGATGGACGACTCCAGCCGGACCCGCAGTTTCACCTTCGCCGTCTCGTACAGCCCCAGCACCTCGCCGATCAGGCCGTTGAGGTCCAGGGGCGCCAGGGCCGGGGCCGGCAGCCGGGCGTAGTCCCGGAAGTCGTTCACCATGCGCTTCATGGCCTGGACCTGGTTGATGATGGTCTGGGTTCCCCGCTGGAGCATTTCGGCGTCGCCGTTGCCCAGCTTGTCGGCCAGCTTCAATTGCAGGCGCTCCGCCGATAGCTGAATGGGCGTCAGGGGATTCTTGATTTCGTGCGCCAGGCGCCGCGCCACCTCGCCCCAGGCGGCACTGCGCTGGGCAGCGATCAGGCGGGTAACGTCGTCGAACACCACCACCTGCCCGCCGTTGCTCGCCTCCGGCAGGCGGGAACCCCGGAGCAGGAGAACCTGGGGCATGCCGTTGGGCCGCTCCAGTTCCAGCTGATCCTGCCATTCGGCCTCTGCGACGCCGTCGAAGTGCTCCCGGATAAAGGAGCCCAAGGCGGTCTGGCGGGACCATTGACCCACCGGCACCCCCAACAGGCCCTCGAAGTCGTCCCCGAGGATAGTCAGCGCGCCTTCATTGACGGTACGCAGGGCATAGCGGCGATCGAATACCAGCACCCCGGTGGACAGGTTGGCCAGGATGGATTCCAGATAGCCCCGGGCGGCCTCCAGTTCCCCCCGGTGGCGCTCGGTTTCCCGGCGGGCGTCGTCCAGCTGGCGGGTCATCTGGCTGAAGGACTGGGTGAGCATCCCCAACTCGTCCCGGCTGTAGACCGCCTGCCTCGGCGAAAAGTCGCCCTGGGCCACGGCCTGGGTGCCCTCGGCCAGGATGGACAGGGGCGCCGACAACCGCCGGGCCAGGACGAAGGCGAGGGCGAAGGCAGCGAACAGGGCGAGCAGGACGGTCAAGGTCAGGGTCAGGGCGTAGATGCGGGTGAGCCCCTGGCGGGCCAGTTGCAGTTCCTGGTAATCCCGGTGCACCGTCTCCACCGCCTCTGTGTTCTGGGCCAGGGCCGGCGGTACGCCGTAGATGAGCTGGAGAATGCGGGGTTCGTCGAAGACGCCATGAGCGGCGACGGGCACCAGGACCCGCAGGCTCAGCTTGCCGCCCTCCCCGTCGATCGAAGTCACCGCCCGGCTGTTGCGGGCCTGCTTGAGTTGGGAAGACGTCGGCAGGGAAGGCAGCACCCCGGCGTAATCGTCGCTGGCGCTGGCCAGGAGCTGGCCGCCGACGGAAAAGAGGGCCGCCGAATCCACGCCACTTTGTTCCCGCAGCCGCAGCAGGGCGGAACGGCGGCCGGGCTCCGGCAGGTCGGACAGTTCGGCGGCCATGCCGCGCCCCTTGTCCGCCAGTTCGGAGAGCATGGAATCCAGGGCGGTACGGCCCAGGGCCAAGCCGGATTCCAGGGCCTTCTCCACCCGCACGTCGAACCAGCTCTCGATCGATCGGGTGACGAACTGGACCGACACGCCATAAACCAGGGCGCCGGGCAGCACCGCCACCACCCCGAACATCATCATGAGGCGGAGCTTAAGCCGGGCGCCGAAGACCTGGGCCCGATAATCCCGCCACAGGGAACGGAGCTGCCAGCCCACCAGGCTAACCATGGCGGCCGCCAGGAGGACGTTGAGGAAGACCAGCAGGGAATAGTGGCTGGTGAACAGGGTGGCGTTGGCCGCCGTGGACAACAGCAGCAGGAACCAGATGATGGCGCCGACCGTGGCGGCCAGGGCTCCCCCGATAGCGACGACCCGCTTCACTTGGCCTCCGCCGCCGGGGGGAACGCCGGCAGGGTGGCCTGCCAGGTCTTCCAGTCCGAAGACAGGTTCCACTCCTTGCTGCCCAGGGCGGAAATCTGGAAGGGCTTGGGCAACTGGTTCACGTCCAGGCGCAGGCGGAGAGCCGCTTGGTAGGTTTCCCCGGGCTTGGGCTGGAGCTTGTCGGATTTGTCCGTCGGCTTGTCGATCACCACCCAGTGCCGCAGCCGGGAGAGCATGCGCAAGGCTTCGCTCAGTGTCCCGAAGGACTGGTGCAGGGCACCGGTGGATAGCCGGTACTGCCGGGTCAGGGCGTGGTAGGACAGGCGATAGGTCTGGCTACGGCTCACCAGCTTCTCGTCGAGCCAGTACCAGCGGGGTTTGGTCAGTTCGAAATCGACGATGAAATAGAGGACGACGCCTTTGGCGACGGCCTCCTCCAGGCGCTGGTTGAACTCGAAATTGAAATCCGCGGAAACGGCGTAGCCGTCATCCACCGCCGTCAATTCCGGATTGGTCACCTCGATTTCGGCAGCCCCCGCGGTCAGGGCGCAGAGGAATCCGAAGAGCAGTATCCAGGCCCGCCAGGGATCAGAGCGGCTTTTCGAGCAGGCAGTAATAGAAACCATCGTGTTCGGCGTTGGGCAGCAATTGTTCTTCGCAGCGGCGCAGCGCTTGGGGCTGCCGGGAAATAAAACGATCGACCTGGCGGGTGTTTTCCTCGGGGAACACCGAACAGGTCGCGTACAGCAGTTTACCCCCCGGCTTCACGACCCGCCACAGGGCGTCCAAGAGCCGGGATTGGGTGCGGGCGAAACTCTCGATATCAGCCTCCCGGCGCAGCCATTTGGCATCGGGATGGCGCCGGACCACGCCGCTGGCGGTACAGGGTACGTCGGCCAGGACGGCATCGAAAGGCCAACCATTCCACCAGGAATCGACCTTGGATGCGTCAGCCGCCTGGACATGGGCCGTCAGGCCGAGGCGAGCAAGGTTTTCCTCAACGCGCCGACAGCGGGAAGGCTTCAAATCCAGGGCCAGCAGGTCAAGGTCGGCCCGCTCCAGCAGATGGGCAGTCTTGCCGCCGGGGGCAGCGCAAGCGTCCAACACCCGGCTACCCGGCGCCGGATCGAGAATCTCAGCCGCCCGCTGGGCGCCCAGGTCCTGGACCGAAGCGAGCCCCAGGCCAAAATCCGGCAGGCGATCCACCGGCACGGGCTTGGACAGCAGGAGGCCGCTTTCCCCCCGGAGAGCGGCCTCGATGCGTGCCGCCAGCAGGCGGTCGGCGTATTCGTTTCGATCTGCTCGGCGCCTATTCACTCGCAGGGCCATGGGCGGCGGGGAGTTACCGGCAGCTACGATTGCCGGCCAGTCCTGGGGATAGGCCGCCTGCAGATGACGCAACCACCACTCCGGATGGCAATGGACGGCCACCTCATCCTGCTCGAACGCTGCCGTCAGCTCCGCCTGGCGCCGGAGAAAATTGCGCAACACCCCATTCACCAAGCCCTTCAACCGCCCCCCCGCCAGATGGGCGGCGGCTTCCACTGCTTGGTCCACCACCGTGTGGGCGCTGTCCGGCCGGGTCTCCAGCCGATGGAGGGAAACCAGCAGCAGGGTATGGACGACCGGCACGGTCAGGGGCTTGTCCAGGAGACGGCCCAGGAAGAAGTCGCCCCGGCCATACTGGCGCAGGCTGCCGTAGACCAGGTCCTGGACGGCAGGCCGGGCGTCGGCCGGCACCCGGGCCAGAAGCCCGTCCGCGAGGCTCTGGCCGTCCAGGACGGCGGCCACCACCTGGGCAGCGTTGAGAAGGGAGAAGGCGAGGGAATCGGAAGGCAGGGGCTGGGACATGGACGCCATTATCGCACGGGGCATAATGCGCCCATGAAACGCATTTTGATCGCCCTCCTGGCCCTTGCGGCCGTGTCTCCCGCCTGGGCCTGGAACGCTGCCGGTCACCGTCTGGTGGCCGCCGTCGCCTGGCGCCAGATGTCCCCCGCCGCCCGGCAGCAGGTCGCCGCCCTGCTGGAGCGCCATCCCGATTACCCGAAATGGACTGCCAAAGCCAAGGAAGACCCGGGATACGCCGCCTTCCTGGAGGCCTCGACCTGGTCCGACGATATCCGCAAGGATCCCCGGTTCTACGATGATGGCCGCGAAACCCCGGCCCCCGTCTTCGCGGGGATGCCGGACACCGCCCGCCACAAATCCTGGCATTACGTGGATGTCGTCGGCAACGAACGGCGCGGGGAGCTGGACGACCAGTTGGAACACCTTCTCCGCCGCCTACGCAGCCGGACCGTGCCGGCCGAGGAACGGACCTATGCCCTGCCCTGGGTAATCCACCTGGTAGCCGATATCCACCAGCCGCTCCACGTCGGGAGCCGGGACGACGAAGGCGGCAACCGCTTCGAGATCGAGAACCCCCTCAACCCCCGCCTGCCCTTCACCAATCTCCACACCTGGTGGGACGATCTGCCCGGCCCGCCGTGGCTGCGGGGGGAACGGCTGGAGAAGGCCGCCGACGCCCTGTTGGCCGCCTATCCCAAACCACCCCGCCAAGGGGGCGTCAGTCAATGGGAAAAAGAGAGCCGGGAATTAAGCCGGGATGCCGCCTACCCCACTTCAACCGGTAGCCTGCTCCCCGCCATCACCGGGGAATTCCAGACCGAATCCCGGGCTACCGCCGAACGCCGCTTGGCCGAAGCGGGCTATCGGCTGGGACGGGCGCTGGAAAGCATATTTGGCCGTGTTTCACGTGAAACGGAATAGAATTCCGTCATGCACGGCCTCCACCTGATCGCCGATCTCCACGACTGCCGCTGCCCCACCGGCTTCCTCCTGGACGCTCCGGGGCTGGAAGCTTTCTGCGTCGCCGCCTGCCGGCGCCACGGGCTCACCGTGGTCGGGTGCCATTTTCACCAGTTCCGGGACGAGGCCGGCGAGCAGGCCGGCGTCACCGGCACGGTGGTCCTGGCCGAATCCCATCTGGCGATCCACACCTGGCCGGAACTGAGCGGCGTCACCCTGGACGTTTATGTGTGCAACTACAGCGGCGACAACAGCGCCCGCGCCCACGCCCTCTTCGCAGAAAGCATCGCCGCCTTCGCCCCCTCCCGGGCAGAAAGGCAGCAGGTCCTGCGGGGAAGCATCCGCAACTAGAGTCGGCTGGGTTTTCAGGGCAGAGGATCGAAGCGGTCGCCCTTGGCGAGGGCATTGCCCGCCAGGAACTGCATGGCCGGCAGGCGCTTTCCCCCCGCCTTTTGCACTTCGGTAATCAGGATCGCGCCCTCGCCGCAGGCGACGGCGATACCCTCCTTGCCGGCAGCCAGGATTTCCCCCGGCTCGCCCCGGCCGTCCACCGGACGGGCTCGCCAGACCTTCACCCCGCCCCCCTTCAGCATAGCCTGGGCTCCCGGGAAGGGATTGAAGGCGCGGATCAGCCGATCCACCTCGGTCGCAGGCCAGCGCCAGTCGATGGCCGCCTCGGCCTTTTCCAACTTGGCGGCGTAGGTGACCCCCGCTTCCGACTGGGTCTCGGCCGGCAGGGGCAAGCGGGCCAGACAATCCACGATCAGCTTCCCGCCCAAGTCGGCGAGCCGGTCGTGGATATCGCCGGCCGTAGCCTCCGCCCCGATGGGCAGGACGCCGCGCAGCAGCACCGGTCCGGTGTCCAGTCCCGCTTCCATCTGCATGATGCAGACACCAGTCTCCTCGTCTCCAGCCAGGATGGCCCGCTGGATGGGAGCGGCCCCCCGCCAGCGCGGCAGCAGGGAGGCATGGATGTTGATGCAGCCGAAGCGGGGCATGTCCAGCACCGTCTGGGGCAGGATCAAACCGTAGGCGGCCACCACCATGACATCGGCGCCGATTTCACCCACCGTTGCCTGGGCGGCAGGGTCCTTCAAGGACAGGGGCTGGAAAACCTCGATTCCCAACTCCTGGGCCAGACGCTTGACCGGCGAGGCCTGGAGCGCCATGCCCCGGCCGGCGGGCCGGTCAGGCTGGGTCAGGACGAGGGGGATGTCATGGCCTGCCGCCGCGATGACGCGCAGGGCGACGGCGGCAAATTCCGGTGTACCGGCGAAAATGACCTTCATGCAGTGATCCGTGACTGCTTCAAAAGCTTGTTCTTGATCCGGGTCTGCTTGAGCTGGGATAGATAATCCACGAAGACCCGGCCGCTCAGGTGATCCAGTTCATGCTGGATGCACACCGCCAGCAATCCTTCCGCTTCCAGGGTCTGCTCGTTGCCGTTCAAGTCGAGGTACTGCACCGTCACCCTTTCGGCCCGCTCCACTTTGTCGTAGATGCCAGGGACGGACAGGCAGCCCTCTTCGCCTTCCTGCGCGCCATCCCGGGAGAGGATCCGGGCATTGATCATGACCAGGAGCTGATCCTTGCTCTCCGAAATGTCGATGACTACCAGTTGCTTATGCACATCCACCTGGGTCGCCGCCAAGCCGATACCGGGCGCCTCGTACATGGTTTCCGCCATGTCCCGAGCCAGGGCACGGATGTTGTCATCGATCTTGGAAACCGGCGCCGCGACCTTTTTCAGGCGGGCATCGGGGTAACGCAAAATGGGTAATAGGGCCATAGAAAAAACCGAATGAAAACTTGCTCGCTTAAGCCATTACGTGCAGAATCTCAAGCAATTTCCGAGATTTGGACAGGGTTTGACTTGCTAACTTCGACAGCGAAGTTTGTTTCCTGTTCCGCCGGCATGTGAGGATACGACGATGGTTCGCATTATATCCGCGCTCTTTCTTGCCGTAATGGCAGCCTGCGCTTTCGCCCAAGAACCAATCCGGCTGGTGGACAATCCGCCCGACCGTCACATTGTCGTTCCCGGAGACACCCTGTGGGCCATCGCCGGCAAATTCCTCAAGGAACCTTGGCGCTGGCCCGAAGTCTGGCGCCTCAACAAGGAACAGATCCGCAATCCCCACCGCATCTACCCGGGGGACATCGTCGTCCTTGACACCTCCTCCGGCACCCCGCAACTGAAGGTTGCCAAGCCGGTTCGGCTCCAGCCCCAGGTATATAGCGAGCCCAACCGGAAGGAAGTCCCCAGCATCCCGCCCAACGTCATCGAGCCCTTCCTTTCCCAGCCCCTCATCGTCGATACCAACGAGCTGGAAACCGCGCCCCGCATCATCGCCGGCCAGGATGACCACCAGCAACTGGGACGGGGAGATACCGCCTACGTCACCATGATTCCCGACGCCAGCGAACCGAAGTGGCAAATCTACCGCCCTGGCAAGCCCCTCAAGGACCCCGAGAACGGGCAGGTCCTGGGCCTTGAAGCCATGTTCCTCGGCAATGCCCGCCTGGTCGAGCCGGGCGCCCCCGCCACGGTGCAGATCACCGTCTCCCGGGAAGAGATCACCCGGGGCGACCGCCTGGTCCCGGCCGGCACACCCACCCTCATCTCCTATGTTCCCCATCGCCCTGAGGCAAACATCGCTGGGCGAGTAGTGTCGGTCTATGGCGGATTGAGCGAAGCCGGCCGCAATTCCATCCTGGCTCTCAACCGGGGCAGTAACGACGGCCTTGAGATCGGCCACGTCCTGGCCCTCTTCCGGAACCAGACCAAGACCGGCTACGACGCCAAGGTCGCCAAAGGCAATTCCATCCCCCTGCCCGAAGAGCGCTACGCGGTGGTGTTCGTCTTCCGGGTCTTCGAGCGGGTTGCCTACGCCCTGGTGATGGAAGCCAGCAAGCCCGTCATCATCGGCGACGCCGTCAGGAATCCGTGACCCTCCCAGGCGGACTGGCCGCCTGGCTGCGGCTGACTCTTGTTTCCGGCATCGGGACCCAGACCCAGCGCAAACTCCTCGCCGCCTTCGGTCCGCCGGAAGCCATCTTCGAGGCCGGTCCCCTGGCCGCCCGGGAAATTGTCGGCGACCGGGCCGACCTCCTCTTCGACACCGACAATACCCAGGCCGTGGATCAAGCCCTGGCCTGGGCCGACGAGCCCGGCCACGCCGTCCTCACCCTGGCGGACGAGACCTATCCCAAGGCCCTCCTGGAAATCTCCGATCCGCCCACCGTCCTCTACGTCCGCGGTAACCCCAAGCTGCTGAACACTCCGTCCCTCGCCATCGTCGGCAGCCGCAATGCCACTCGCCAGGGAATGCAGAATGCAGAGGCCTTCGCCAAGGCCCTCGCAGCCGAAGGACTGACCATCGTCAGCGGCCTCGCCCTGGGCATCGACGCCGCCGCCCACCAGGGCGCGTTGGCTGCGGCCGGCTCGACGGTAGCGGTGATCGGCACCGGCGCGGACCGCATCTATCCCTCCCGCCACCGCGACCTGGCCCTGGCCATCGCCGAACGGGGCGCCATCGTATCGGAATTCCCCCTGGGGACGCCTTCCGCCGCTGCCAATTTTCCCCGCCGCAACCGCATCATCTCCGGCCTGTCGGCCGGCGTCCTGGTGGTGGAGGCCGCCCCCGAGAGTGGTTCCCTCATCACTGCCCGGCTGGCGGCGGAGCAGGGCCGCGAAGTGTTCGCCATTCCCGGTTCCATCCACTCCCCGGTGGCCCGAGGCTGCCACCGGCTGATCCGGGAAGGGGCCAAACTGGTGGAAACCGCCCAGGATGTCCTGGAGGAGATTGGAAATCCCGCCACACCCGCGCCGCCCATCCCGGCCCCGGCCGACGCGGATGACCCGGTTCTCGCCGCCCTCGGCCACGACCCCTGCGGCGTGGACGAACTGGCCGAACGCACCGGCCTCCCCGCCGATGCTCTTCTTCCCAGCCTTCTGGCCCTGGAACTGGAAGGCCGGGTGGCGCCGCTGCCCGGCAATCGGTACCAGCGGGTCGGGCCGTAAGGGGCGCCGGGGAACAACTCCGAAGCGGGCCGTTCCAAACGCTGGCCGCCATCCACCAAGAGCTACCGGGCTTCCCCTCGGGTAAATTTCCACCGGCCGGCCATCGCGACGACGACGACGCTTTCCCTTGCCAAGGCGGCATTTCGCCTCTTATCATGGCCCGGCAATTTACGAGCAGATTCCATGGGCAAAAAACTTATCATCGCCGAAAAACCTTCCGTCGCCGCCGATATCGCCAAGGCGCTGGGGGGCTTCGCCAAGCACGACGACTACTACGAGAGCGAGAACCACGTTCTGTCGTCCGCCATCGGCCATCTGCTCGAATTGGCCTGTCCCGAGGAATACGAGGTCAAGCGAGGCAAGTGGTCCTTCGCCCACCTGCCGGTGATTCCCCCCCATTTCGCCCTCAAACCCATCGAGAAGACTGAATCGCGGCTCAAGCTTCTGACCAAGCTCATCAAGCGCAAGGACGTGGATGGCCTGGTGAACGCCTGCGACGCGGGACGGGAAGGCGAACTCATCTTCAATTACATCGCCCAGCACGCCAAGTCCGGCAAGCCGGTCCAACGCCTGTGGCTGCAGTCCATGACCCAGGGCGCCATCCGTGACGGCTTCGCCCGCCTGCGGGCCGGCGATGAGATGGTGGGCCTGGGCGACGCCGCCGTCTGCCGCTCCGAATCCGACTGGCTGGTCGGCATCAACGGCACCCGGGCCATGACCGCCTTCAATTCCAAGACCGGCGGCTTCCACCTGACCACCGTCGGCCGGGTCCAGACCCCGACGCTGGCCATCGTGGTCGAGCGGGAAAAGAAAATCCGCGAATTCAAGCCCCGCTCCTATTGGGAAGTGGAAGGCACCTTCGCCTGCAAGGCCGGCGAATACAAGGGCAAGTGGTTCGACGAAGCCTTCAAGGGCAAGAACGAGGACGAGCACGCCCGGGCCGACCGCCTGTGGGAAGAGGCCAAGGCCGCCGCCATCAAGGCCGCCACCCTGGGCAAACCCGGCGAGGTGAGCGAGGAATCCAAGCCGGAAACCCGCCTGTCGCCGCTGCTTTTCGACCTCACCAGCCTGCAGCGGGAAGCCAACTCCCGTTTCGGCTTCTCGGCCAAGACGACCCTATCCATCGCCCAAGCGCTGTACGAAAAGCACAAGGTCCTCACTTACCCCCGGACCGACTCCCGCTGCCTGCCGGAAGACTACTTGGGCACCGTGAAACAGACCCTGTCCATGTTTACCGGCGAAGGCGTCGGCAAGGGCCACGATGAAACGCTGGTCGGCCGCTACTCGACCTTCGCCCACCAGATTCTGTCCCGGAACTGGGTGACTCCCAACAAGCGCATCTTCAACAACGCCAAGATTTCCGACCACTTCGCCATTATCCCCACCACCCAGGCGCCCAAGAACCTGAACGAGGTGGAGCAGAAGCTCTACGATTTCGTGGTGCGGCGCTTCCTGTCGGTCTTCTTCCCGGCTGCCGAATACCAGGTCACCACCCGCATCACCCGGGTCGAGGGCCATCCCTTCAAGACCGAGGGCAAGGTCCTGGTGACTCCGGGCTGGCTCGCCGTCTATGGCAAGGAATCCACCGAGGACGCCGAAGGCAACCTGCCGCCGGTGGAGCCCAAGGAAACGGTCAAGACCGAAGACGTGCTGGTCAAGGCCAACGAAACCAAGCCGCCCCCGCGCTACTCGGAAGCCACCCTGCTTTCCGCCATGGAAGGCGCCGGCAAGATGGTGGACGACGAGGAGCTGCGGGCCGCCATGGCCGGCCGCGGCCTCGGCACCCCGGCCACCCGCGCCCAGATCATCGAGAACCTGATCAGCGAGCAGTACATGTTGCGGGAAGGCCGGGAGCTGATCCCGACCGCCAAGGCGTTCAATCTGCTCACGCTGCTCAACGGCCTGGGCGTCACCGAACTCACCGCCCCGGAACTGACCGGCGAGTGGGAATGGAAGCTCGGCCGCATCGAGAAGGGCGAGTTGTCCCGCGAGGCTTTCATGCGGGAAATCGCCGAGATGAC
>DASRUX010000138.1:0-14844 GCA_035655235.1 Rhodocyclaceae bacterium
AGGCTGGGAAATCGGAAGAGAGTGCCGTGGAAAGCGACCCATGCCTTGCCTATGCCAATGGCCTTGAATGGTATGATGACCGAGGCATCTGCCGGATTCTGGGCATGACTCCAACCCGCCTTTCTGCCACCTGGAAAAACCCATGTTGATGAAGCTGTTCTTCGTGCTGGTCGTTGCCCTGTTCGGGGCGCTGATGTTTGTGACCGGCGTCATGGCGCCGGAAAAAGTGAAGATTCCCGTGGCCCGCACGGCGCAGAAAGTGATGGCCAGCCTGCCCTTGCAGGACGCTCCTCAAAAGGAAGCCGCCAAGCCGGCGAACGACAACAAGAAAGACGCCGATCCCCCCGTGGCCGCCGAAACCCTGCTGCTCCCGACCCCTTTGCCTGCCCAGGGCCAGTATGCCCTCCAGTTGGGACAGTTCGGCAACGCCGATGCGGCCGACATCCTTCTCCAGCGGGTCCAGGCGGCCGGCATTACGGCGAAGAGGATTGCCGCTGTGGATCGCTCCGGCCAGACCTGGTGGATCGTGGCCGCCGGCAGCTATGGGCAGCCCGACGAGGCCCGGAGCGCCCGGGCCACGATGGCCAAGGAAGTGGGAGCAGGAGAGGGAATGCCGGTCATTCTCCTGCCTGCCGGCCCGGCTTCCCCCGCCCCCGCGAGCGCTGCGCCGACTGCCCAGCCGGCATCAGCCAAGTCTTGAAACGGGGCGACGGCCCTCAACCGAAGCGCCCTTGGCAGCGATGGGGGCGCTGCCAGCCGGCCTCCCCATAGCTGTCCACGAAGCAGATCAGCACCTCGGCGAAGCCTTCCTCGCCGAAATAGACCCAGGCGGTGGCGTCCTGCTTGTCCCGGGTGATGAACCACAAGGCATCGCCCTGGGCCAAGCCCCAGCTTTCCACGCGGCGCACCAGCAGGTCGGCGCGGCCCTGGTCCTCCACCAGGGCGACGCGGAGATGGGCTTCGCCCATGAGGGGAGTTTGATAGATGCGGGCCATGGAATTCCTTCAATAGTTGCCACCCCAATGATATCTGGGTAAGAATCTACCCATACCCTTTTTCCGGATCGGCCAGCATGGAACAGTCTTTGCCATTTCACATGGGCCTGCGGGACGAGCGCCACATGGTCAGCGTCATCCGGCAGAACGGCCAAAGCCAGGTGCAACTGGGCGCCGCATACCCGATGGACGGCGACCGGCGCCGCCGCATCATGGAGCAGTGGGGCATCGCGGCCCGCTCGCCGCGGGAGGAAAGCCTCGACACCATCGACCTGCCCTTGGCCCAGCGCAGCCAGGCCATCCTGTTCTGGCAGGTTTCGCCGGCCTTGAGAGGGCAACTCGCCACCGGCCAGGGCGGCATGGCGGGATCGCGGCTGGTCGATAACCAGGCCGGGATGCTGGACCGGGCCCACCTGGGCACGGAACGCCAGCCCATGGCCGTGGATGCGCGATTCGGGCTGCGGCAGGCCCATGGGAGCATCTCTCGTAGCAAGTAACGGACGGCCTCGGCGTCACTTGGCGGGCGCTTTGCCCCCCGAAGACGTGCCCATGCCGATGCCGATGGACGGGCCTCCCTTGCCGATGCCGACATTGACGCTGCTGCCACCGCCGCCACCCATCTGCATGCTGATACCGAGCCCGCCCTTGCCGCCCATCTGAAGGCTCATATTCATCCCGCCTCCGCCGCTCTTGCCGCCGCCTTTGCCGCCGCTCAGATCGATCATCATCGACAGCCCGTTCTTCCCTGACTGCAAGGCGAGGCCGGGCCCTCCCTTGGCCCCCTGGAATCCCAGGTTCATGGAAAAACCGCCCTTGCCCTGTTTCATATCCATGGCGAAACCCGAATGCCCGCCGCTGGAAATATCCAGGGAAAACTTATGGTTCTTGCCGAAGCTCTCCATCTTGAAATGGGAGCCATGCTCATCCTGGCTGGCCATGACGCCGAACCCTTGCTTGATGTTTCCGTCCTTGCCCAGGGTCTTGCTGCCGAAGGCGAACTGGCTGCCCTTGTCGTCCTGACGGAAGGCTGAAAAGGATTGCTGCCGGCGGTCGGCGCTGCTGGTGAACTCGGCGAAGGAACGGAAGCCGTTGGCCTGGGGGCGCGGGCCGGCGCTGCCGTAGCTTTCGCGCCGGGAATCCCGCCATGGCACCAAAGCTTGTCCGTTGTTGAAGTCGTCAGCCAATTTTCCGTTCCAGAATCAGTTCCCGCCCGATCCCACTCTGTCGGAAGAGGGCATTAGCAGAATTGCCGGCCGGGTATGGGACTGCATGGACGCCATTAGCCAATGGATTTCCTCCGCAATCTGCGCCCGCTGGGCCGGGCTGCCGCGACGGTAGAAGAGCTCGTTGTTGTCGGGAGCGGCGGCGCTCACCTGGATGTCCTCGAACCCCAGCTTCTCCAGCGCTCGGCGGGACGGATAGTTGTAGTCGTAGACCTTGGCGTAGCAGGTGTGCAACCCATGGCGCTCGGCCGCTGTGGCCAACAGCAGCCGAACCGCACGGGGGCCATAACCCCGGCCCTGGAAATCCGGGCCGAACCAGTAGTAGAAGAATCCGATGCCGCCGTGCATGATCAGGCTGACGCTGCCGATGAAGCCCCATTTACGATGGATGACGGCGCCGACCCACTGGTCCCCGTTGCGATAAGTACCATCTAGCCAGGCGTGCCACTGGTCATCGCTCTCAAAAGCAGGTAGGCAGCAGAGTTCGGCGATGGCAGGGTCGAAATATTGCCAAGCGAAGTCCTGTAAATGGTGATGGCCCAAAGGCTCCAACAATAGCTCTTCATCACCCCAGTCGCTGCCATCTACCCAGCCATAGCGCTCGCGAGCAGCGTGCCACGCGATTAGTTCTTGATGGGCGGCAGCAAGGGGGGCAGCTTCTGGCTGGGGAAGCAGGCTGGCGACAAGCAGTTCGATTGCTTGATCCGAGTCGGCGCAATGGCGGTAGGCATCGGCCAGGCGTAACAACTCCGCCATGTGCAGGGGGCGACGCCGCGCCAGGGCTTGGCCGATGGTGGAGACCAGGGGCCAGGCACACCAGGCTGCGGACACATTGAACAGCCGGACCAGAGCCTCTTCGTTGAACGCCCATCCGTAGCGAGCCCACGTCCGACTCATGGCGGCGAGCCAATGCACCCGTTCGGCAGGCGACAAGGATCCAGAGTGGGCCTCGATATCGGCCAAGTATCGCCGCCAGGAGCGGATTGACCAGTTGCCGGCCTCAAGCCGGTTCCCGAGGACGACCAGCGGCGACACCCCGTCGTCGCCGCTGGAACAGGTTCCGGCGGCATCATCGCCGGCGGCTTGCCTCGCCGCCGCTGGGTCGAGCATCATCGGAATCAAAGGAGCCCCCCGCTTGCCGATCTATAGCTTTCTTGGGGTAGATTGAAAGTCGGTAAAGGTTCCCCCGACTTTTCCTGGTGCGTCCGGTTTCGCAATGGGACTCCCTGAATCGGGGCGGAATGGATCGACGTGAAAGTGCGAGCGATTGGTGCGGGTGTTCGTGTTAGGGTCATACACGCCGATGGAATAGGAGCGGGCTCTTGGCATGTGCGAAAAGTCGGGATTGCTATTGAAGTCCCTCTGCGTACTGGTTTCGAAGGTCCTGACGTAGTCCTCCAAGGGAGCCTTGGGCTTGGGAACAAAAACGGGGGCAAGCGGGTTGAACTGAAAAGGCTTCTTGCCTCCCCCGTCACCACCACTACCTTTCCCGGTGGACGATGTGGACTCAATGCGTTTGCTCGTAGGGTCTTCCATGGTGCTCTCCTATTCAAGATGGATGCTCGGAATGAGCGGGATTAGCCGTTATTCCCGGCAGGAACTACAAAATGTTCAGTTGGCCGCCAGCCGCGGCGCACCTGGATGAATGGGCTGCCATCGGTCTCATTACCCGGAATGGTCCTGGGCAATCCCCAGCAATTCAAAAATCGACAACTGCCCTCCGAATCTCACAAACACCTCGTGATACAGCTCAGCCGTATTCAGATTCCCCCAGTCCACTGCCCGCTTTACCAGATAGGGCGCCGGGCTGTGGGGCTCCACGCGCATCAGGAAGTCGGCCGCCGCAGCCAGCCGGGCATAGGCATCGGTCCGGTCACGGATAGGCCCCTGGTCGTAGCTCCCGCCATCGCCACCGTCTCCCCCCGCGCTGCCCCCACCGCCACCGGCATTCCCGCCGCTTCCGTCATCCGCCTTCTCCGGCTTGTCGCCGCCGGCCGCTGCGGATAGCCGCACCCCGCGCTTGTAAAGCTCTGCCGCTACCAATGCCTGAACCTGTTCCAGCAGGCTGGCCAGGGCGTTGAGGCTGGGGGCGTTCTTGTCGTGGTCTTCGCCCCACAGCCGGTCCAGGGTCGCGGTCAGGGTCTCGATGCTCTCCAGGGCCTCGGCCAGCTTGCGGTAGAGCGCCATGTGCGCTTCCGTCGGCGTGCCGGCCATGGCGGTGGCGAATTCGTTGAGGCTGGGGCCGTCCAGTTGCAGGTCGGGGCGGTTGCCGTGGGCGGCCTTGATCTGCTCGTTGCGCTTGGCCTGTTCCCAGTCCGCCCAGTGGTATTCCTGGCCCCGCCCGCAGGCGGTGACGGGAATCTGGCGGATGGCCGGCAGGAGCTTGTCGTTGGCCCAATCCAGGATGTTGGCCCGATACTCGGCGTCGCCGCCCTCCATCTGGGGATGCAGCTCCTGCCAATAGGCGTTGCACAGCTCGTCCATGAGCAGGACGCAGGAGGCGATGCCGTCGAAGCCGGAGAGGTTGATCTGGGCCTCCAGCAGCCAGGCCGCCAGTTGCAGATCCTTGCTCTTGCTGGCGATGGCATGGACCGCGATGTCGCTGACCTTGCGCCAATCGGCGCGCTTCAGCTCGTAGGCCCAGGCGCCCTGGGGCAGGGTCGGGTCGTCTTCCCGGCGGGCCTCCTTGATGGCGCTGTAGACGCCGTTGCCGCGTACCGACTTGCCGGTGGGCTGGTCGGGGGCGATGGGGGTGAGGAGGGCATCCCAGGGAACGCCCAGTTGGCTTGCGAAATAGTTCTGCGCTTTCTTGGTCAGTTCGGTACGCATGGCGGTCACCAGAGCAGGGGGGCTTTGTGGGGGAAGGCGGGCAGGCGCAGGGGCGCCGCCGCCGGGTTCTTGGGATCGGTGCTGGCCAGGGCCAGGGTCAGGTGGGCACGGGCGGTGCTGAGCTGCCCCGGGGCCGGCCCCACCTTCTGGCTGCTGACGGGGATGTTCAATTCGATGCCGACCCGGTTGCCGTCCAGGCTGTCATCCGTCCGGCTGCGGTGGCCGGCGATGAAGCGCAGCAGTGCCCAGTCGCCCATGCTGACAAAGGAGGCCACATTGCCGTCCACCTGCATGTCGTTCTGCTGGGGATCGGCCACCGGGCGGAAGCGGGACTGGTTGGCCCATTCCAGCTCCAGCAGCACCATTTCGCCGGATTTCCAGTCGAGGGTGGTGGCGCCGTTGGGGAAGCTGGCCAGGTTGATGCCCGACAACAGGCGCCAGGAGACGATCTGCTCGGCGCCGGCAGAGGGCCGGGGCTGGGTATGGAAGCCGATGTTGGCCCGCAGGGGCTGGGGGGCGTCGCCGGCAGTCAGATAGCTGCGGAAGAACAGCGCCGACTTGTCCAGGCTGTCGATGAACTGGCGGACGCCCTGCCAGCGGCTATCCTGTTTGTCGCCCAGGTTGGCCAGGGCGTCGCGCAGGGTTTCCCGCTGGCCGTCGAAGTCGGCGAAGAAGCTCCTGACCATGGCCGGGGAAGCATCCTGACCGGACAGGGGGCCGAAGGGGAAGCGTCCCGCCAGTTCCCGGTTGAAGCGGTTGGCCAGGTTGCGGTACTGGGCGTAGATTTCCGCCTCGCGCCGGTTGTTGCAGCGCCAGCCCGCGTCCTTCTGCAGGAAGCGGCGCCGCTCCGAAAAGAGGTCGTTCCCCGCCGTTTCGGCCTGGTAGCTGGCCAGGGTCTTGCCGCAACCGTCGAAGCGCAGGTCGGCAAGCTGCTTGAGGACGTAGTTCTCCAGGTGGGCCACCTGGCCGTTGGGCTCCTTGAACTGCACGTAGCGGCGCAGTTCGCTCAGGGTGTTGTCCCAGTAGGCTTGGCTCTGGTTGTTGGCCTGCTTGGAATCGTCCACCGCCTCGCCGTTCTTCAGGAAAGCGACGAAGGGCGCCGCGTAGTTGGCGAGGACCAGGCTTCGCTGCAACTGGCGGGACAGGTAATCCTTGGTTTCGGCGGCGCTGCCCAGGGTATAGACCGGGCCGCTGCTCTCCTTGTCGCCGGTGGGCTGGTAGAGGCGGCTTTCCTCGGCCAGGGCGTCGGCCCGCAGCAGCACCCGGGCGGCGAAGTTGCGGGCGCACTGGTTGATGCGGTTGGCGCTGTCGTTGAAGCCCAGTTGGCGGTAGAGGTCGAGGGTCCGCACCAGGGGATCAACCACCTTGGCGAAGTCTCCGCTGCGCTGGGCCAGTTCCTGGTCGCCGCCGGACAGGGCATCGGTCCGCACCTGGGCCAGGACGCCGGCGGTAGGCGTGGGAATCTGCCCCTGGGCCAGGATCTGGTCCAGCACGGTCTGCAAGTGCCGGCGGGCCAGGACATCGTACAAGGGACGCTTGCCTTCCGCCGCCAGGGCATCGGCGCCCTGCAGGCGGGCGAAGGACTGGTAGTCGCGGATGTAGCGGTTGGCCTCGTCCAGGGACGGGGGACGCCAGCCCGCCCCGTCGGAAAGGCATTCGAAGCCCTGCCGGGGTTGCAGTTGCATGAAGTCCTGGAGGGCCAACTGGCGCATCCCCCGCAGCTCGCTCTCGATGGCCGCGGGAACGGCATAGACGCTGCCGCGCTTCTCGAACAGGTTGCCGTAGGGCGGCAGCTCCAGGGCGGCCAGCCGCGCCATGGCGGGGTCGTAGCAGGAATCCGCCTGGAAGCGGTTGATGGTCGCCGAGATCTTGGCCGGATATTCGAAATCCCCCAGGGCCTTGAGCTTGGTGCCGATGGCGGTGCCGAAGGCGCGGCAGGGATTCTTCTCCCGGTTGGAGGCAAGCCAGTTCTTGCCGACCCAGGCGAGCCAGCGGTCGAATTCGTTCAGGGTTCCCAGCACCGGGGCCTGTTCGTCCTTGATGCGCTGGATCAGGGACCGGCCCTGGTCCAGGGTACGCACCGTGGTCTTGAACAGATTGCCGGTCATGTCGCCGATGTGGCCGGCGACGGCCTCCTTGAACTCCTTCTCGTCCTTGTCCAGGACCAGCCGGTGCGGGTACTCCAATTGGGTGAGGACCTGGCCATAAGTTGGGGCATCATCCTTGTCCCGGATCGGCAGGCCCTCGCCGTACACGTAGCGCATCAGGCCGTCCAGGAGGGCCAGTTGCTCGGCCATCCGTTCGGCGGAGGCCGTCCTGGAAATCTGTTCGAAAGCCCGGCGCTGGCGTTCGAAGGCTTCCGCTTCGGTCAGGTAGCGCTCCAGGGCATCCTTAGCCGCATCCACCGCTTCGCCGCCCACGCTGGCCTTGTCCGCTTTCGCCGGCCCGGCGAGGAGGGCCTGGGCCCGTTGCTCCAGGTGGCATTGAAGACTGGGCATCACGATGTTCTTGAAGGCGCTTTCCGAAATCTGCCGGGCGCTGTTCTGCATGATCCGGGAGTCGAACCAGGAAGCCGGGATCAGTACGTATTTCAGGTCCGTGTCGGCTTGGCTGATCTCGTTCAGGAGCTTGAACACGGTGTCCTTGTCCTGGCAGGTATCGCCAGCGCCGGTGTTCTGCTTGATGGTGGCCAGGGCCGAGGACAGGGCCTGGGTCTTGCGGTCCAGCTGGTAAGAGGCGCTGGCCAGGGTCAGGGCGAGGGCGGCGAAGCCCCCGATGGCGGCAATCTGCAACCGGCGCAGCAGGCGGTTCCGGGACCAGATGCTCTCCCGCACCGGGCGGGCCAGGTTCTTTTCGCCGAAGACTCGCCGGTCGAAGAGGTCGTCCACGCAGGCCACATCCTCCCGGGCGCCTTCCTTGGCGGCGCCGTCGGCCGCCGGGCTGCCGGTGCAGTAGATGCCCCGCAGATAGAAGCTGGCGTGATAGACGCTGGGACGGAACACCACGTCCAGGAAGCCGCCCAGGGGCGCTTGCAGCTTGGCGAAGTATTCGGGGAAGAGGAAGAAGCCGTCGCTGTCGGCGATCTCCCGGCCGCTGGCGGCAGCCTCGATCTGCTGCCGGCGCAGGTCGTCCCCCAGGATATCCCAGGCGCTCGCCACGCAGTCGGCCATGGCCCGTTCTTCCTGGAGGCCCGGGTTGGACCAGCCCCACAGGCCGGGCTGCCACCCTTCGCCCTGGGCCTGCCAGAAGGCGGAAAAGCCCTTGACGGCGTCGCACTGGCTGACCACCACATACACCGGGTACGCGAACTCGAAGTGCTTTTGCAGGGTGAACAGCTGCTCGTAGCACTGCTCGGCGAGGCGTTGCCGGCCCTCGTAATCCGTCTGCAGCAGGGTACGGGCCGAGATGGCGAGGACGATGGCGTCGAGGGGCCGTTCCGGCCGGTGGGCCTCGATGGCATCCAGGATCGAGCGCCAGGCCTTGCCTTCGGTACTGTCGGCCGCCGCCGACGGCAGGTCGCCGATGGGGTCGATGACCACGCCCTGGTTGTAGAAATGCCAGTCGGTGCCCTCCAGGGCCAGCATCTTTTCCCGCAGCAGCAGGGTCGTACGTCGGCCGCTGGTCAGGGAGGCGGCGAGGCTGCTCTTGCCGGCGCTCTTTTCGCCCAGGAGCAAGACCCAGGGGGACTCGTAACGCCACTCCCGCCGGGTACTGAGGAAGCGGAGGGCCGTCACGGCCCGCTTGAACAGGGTTTCCCACGGATTGGCGGGGGCGGTGGACACAGCCCGGCGCAACCGGGTGAGGACCCCGGGGGCCGATTGCAGGGGCGGCAACTGCAAGGGCTTCTTTGCCCGCAGGATCATCACCACCACCAGCGCCAGGGCAACGGCGCCCAGGACCAGGCTCAGGTAGAAGGGCGCGGATCCCCCGGCCAGATTGCCGAGCAGGTCTGCCAATTCCAGGGGCGGCGGGGGATCGGAGGGCACAGACGGGGTGGAGAGGGCGGACGTGCTCATTCTTTGATCAGCTCGTAAGGGGGGCGACGGCAGTCATCCAGACAATGGTCGAAATCAGGAGATAGGCGCCCAGGGCGATGGCGCCGATGCGGTACCAGCGGCCCATGGGCGCCAGGCGGGCTTGCTCCTCGCAGGTGACCGGGCGGATGTAGGCCTGGGGGAAGAGATGCCGGCCGTTGCCGGCCGGGGCCGGGCGGGAGGCCCGGATGAAATTGAGCAGGCGCTGGCGCATCTGCTGCCGGGCCGCAACCCCGTGGGGCCCCCGGTGCCGCCCCTGGAATCCCAGTTGCAGGGCCACCAGGAACACCCCGGCCAGGTCGGCGTAGAGCCCGTCGCTGGAACGGGATTCCACCAGGCGGTCGGCATAGGCGAAAAAGTCCCGGCCGGCGGAACTGGTCCCGAACAGCTTCTGTTCCAGGAGGAAGTTGAGCCAAACGTCGCGGCCTTCCCAGTTCAGCTCCAGGATCAGCAATTCGTCGGTGAGGGCCGCCATCACGTAGCGGGCCAGCCGATGGGCGCGGCTCAGGCGCTCGCTGCCGCAATCCCGCAGCTCCCGGGCCTGGGCGTCGAGCCGCTCCCGGAGCCGGCTGCTCAGCATGGCGGCCGTCTCCACGATGTCGTTCGGGCGGGGCTGGCCGTCCCGGGCCAGGTAGGCCGGCAGGCTGGCGTTGGCAATGGCCTCCTTGATGCGGACCACCTCCGCGTAATAGGAGGCGAAGTAATCCACCAGGACATGGTCCTGCCAAGGCTGCTGGTCCGGGAGCAGCACGTCAGGCATGGGCATTCCCCTGGTCGTCGTCGAGGATTCCCGCCACCGATTCGTTGCCGGCCCGTTCACTCAGTTCCGGGATGGGCTCCAGGCCGTCGTCGAAGGCCTCGGCCCGGGGAGCTGGCACCGCCGATTCCTTGCCGGCACGACGAACGCGGGTGCGATGCAGGACGATATTTGCGGGGATTTCCGCCCCATGGGGGCCCTGAATCTTGAGCTTGCGGCCCCGGTGGATCAGGGCGGTCCTACGGTCTCCCAGGTCGATGGCCTCGTTGGCGATCTCGAACACCTGGGCGTCGGGCCGAATCTGGACGCCGCGAATCTGGGCAGGATCGACGGCCTTGGGCTGGGCGCCCGGCAGGCGCCGCTCGGCGAGGGTGGGCATCAGCTCCTCGCTGGCGATGCGCGCCTTGCCCAGCCACTCGGCCAGGGATTGGCTACTCTGGCCGGCGGCAGGCTTGAGTTCAATGTGCAGCTTGTCCGCCAACAGGTCCTCGGGCAGCAGGCAGGAGAAGGCCGATTCCGCCCCCAGCTTCTGGAAGTAGATGGTTTCCGTGTCTACCTGCAGACGGTCCAGACGCCGGCCGATGAAATCCATGGTTTCCTGGAAGGCGGGCATCGGGTCGTCGTGGTTGTAGACCGGCAGCAGGGGCGGCATGGGATCGGCGCCGATGGCCGCCGTCTGGCCCACCAGATGGGCGAGAGACTGGTAGAGGTCGAAGGGATGGGCACTGCCCGACGAGACGAGGATTTCGAAGGCCGGCAACGCGGCCGTCAGCATGCGGGCTGAATAGAGCTGGTACTTGGCGTCGGGATTGGCATAGGTCTGGGCCTCGTCATCGTCGCCCCGGCGGTCGCCGATCAGCTCCTTGGCCTTTTCCCGCAGCCTGCCGGCCAGCCTGGACAGCTTTTCCTGAAGGCTGCGCAGGTCGCCCTGGGGGCCGCGCTTGTCCAGGAAAGCCGAGGCCGAGAGGCGCAGCATGGGCGGGTGGAAGTCGGTCAGCACATAGCGCTTGCCCGCCTCCTGGCGGATTTCCAGGAGGGGAAAGGAGACGTACTTGCCTGAGCATTTGTCCTCCGGCAACAGTTCCAGGCGGGGCGCCAGGCGTCCCACCATGGCGTCGCCCTCGCCGGTGTTCTCGTCCCGGATCGTCTCGACCGGCAGGGAATCGTAGCGGCGGATATCGCTATTGGCGCTGGCCGCCGCCTTGTTCCGGATGGGCACGCAGAGGTAGAGCTTGAGGAGGCGCTGTTCGCTCCACTTCAACTGGGGATCGCCCAGGTCGAAACTGGCCACCTGGCTGGTGTCGGGCAGCTGGACGGCCAAGCCGTCGGGAAAGACGGCGTGGAGGCGCTCGATCTTCACCCGCCCGACCTGCAATTCGCTTGGGGAGACGGCAAAGTCGATCGCGCCCCAATAGTAGGGCTGCAGGCTCGCGGTCCGGTGCCAAAGCTGCTGGTGCCAGTAGATGTCGTTCTGCTGGAAGTGCTGGGGCGTCAGCAGCATGCCTTCGGACCATTGCAGCGCGCGTTTGATGGGGGTGGTGATGTCCATGGGGTTGCTCGCTAGATCAGGGGGTCGTGGCCCGGTACTCGATGGTCTGGGCCTTGAGGCGGATTTCGGCGGCGGTGAAGGAGGTCAGGTTCACCGGGAACTGGCCGTCCTTGCCGATGTAATTGGCAAACAGGAAAGCACCCATGGGCTGGCCGCTGCGCTTGGGCAGGGGCGCATCCACGATCATGCCGGGGGGCACTTCCAGGGAAACCACCACGAAGTTGCCCGGCTGGTTGGCGATGATGCTTTTCTTCTTGGCGAACCACTCCGGGCCGCTCTTGGGCAGCAGGGGGATCATGGTCTTGTCGTAGACGAAGACCAGGTCCAGGGCGGCGGCGGCATATTGGTTGGCATCCGGTTCGGCGACGATGCGCAGCTGTTCCAGCTCCGACTTGGGGTAGAGGGAACGGAGCAGGTCCATGGCGCCGCATCCGGCCAGGACGGCCGCGGCCAGCAGGGAAAGGAGAAGGTTCTTCATGTCAGGGCCATGACCCGGATCTGGCTCGGCGTGATGGAGATGCCGATGGTGTTGGAGGGCGTGCCGTTCTGGCCCTGGATGGAGGTGAGCCGGGTGGAGAACATGCCGCCGATCATCACCTTGAAGCTGCCCAGGAAGGGCCGGTCCGGGCCGATGACGATCTGGGAGATGAGGCCCATGGCGACGCCCGCCTGGTCGCCGTTGCTGACCGTGCCGCTGGTGATGAGGTTTTCCGCCAGGCCGCCGCCGATGATGACCTTGAACTGGCTGGGAACATGGGTCACCGAGATGGCGATATTGGGATAGGGGATGGGCACCATGGCAGGACCGACGATGGTCTTGCATACGTCGGGGAAACCGAAATTCATGACCCCCAGGTTGGTATTGATGAACACGGTCGCCCCCTCAGCCCATGGAGATGCGCTCGGCATCGATCTTGATGTCCTGGTCGGCGGTCACCAGGGCCTGGCGGCCATGGGCGCGCAGCAGTTCGCTGGCTTCGATCAGGGCGTGGCCCATGCGGGCGATCCAGTGGCTCGACTGCTGCACCAGGCTATCGACGGCATGGGCAAAGAGGTTGCGGCCCTGGAGGGACAGGGTGCCGGTGGCGGCGGTCACCTCCGTGTCCCCCAGGGAACGCAGGCGCAGCCGGCGGCGGGCGTCCAGCTGGATTTCATCCTGGCGCAGGGCTACGGTATCGGCGCCGCTCACCGACAGCTGGGCCGTGGCTTCCCGGCTGCGGACGAGGATATGGACGATGTGGGTTTCATCCCCAACGGCCAAGGCCATCACCCGGTCGCCGGCCTGGGGCTGGAGCAGGCAGGAGGGGGCGCGCCGGGCGAGGCGGCCGTTGTCCAGGAGGTAGCGGTCTTCGCCGAGCAGGACCTTGACCGCGGCATCGGTCCAGTGGATGGCGCGGGGAGGGGCGTCGGCCGCCGCCTCCTCGGCAGGGGGAAGATCGAAGGAGACGCGGATATCGTTGCGGTCCAGGCTCATGTCAGGGATTGCTCCAGATGCAGGGTGCGGGCTTCGGCCGCCAGGAGGGCGGCGTCGGTGCCCAGGGCTTTGCGGCGCTTGGCGCCCCGGTAGGAAACGGGGGAGAACTCCAGGTCGTGCAGTCGGCAGTAGTCGAGGACGGTGTGGCCCAGGTCCACGTTGCCGCCCCGGGCATGGGCGAAGCGGGCGTGGCTGAGGTCGGCGCCGGCGAAGGAGACGTTGTCGTGGCGGCTCTTGTCCCAGACGCTGCGGGTCAGGCGGGCGCCATCGAGGCGCACGTTGCGCAGCTTGGCCTCCTGGAATACGGCCCCTTCCAGCAGGGCGTCCCGCAGGTCCACGTCTTCCAGGGTGGCGCCCAGGAACAGGGCGTTGTCGGCCCGGATGCCGGCCATGGCGGCGCCGATGAAGCGGGCATTGCGGCACAGGCACTGGCTGAAGCCGGTGGCTTCCAGGCGGGCGCCGGTGAAGTCGGCACCGTCGAAATTGCAGCGGTTGAGGATGAGGCCGCTCAGGTCCTGGCCGGTTAGGCGGGCATTCATGAACAGGGTGGTCCGGGCTTCGATGCCGGCCAGGCGGGCTTCGGTCAGATCGTTGTCGTTCAGCGCCACCTGGTCGAAAATGCTGCCGGACAGGTCGGCCCCGTCCAGCCGGGCGGCGACGGCGGCGGTGCGCAGCCAGCGGCTGCCGCGCAGGCGGGCCCCGCTCAGGATGCATTGGTTGAACACCGACAGGCGGATGTCCGCCCCGTCCCAGGCGGCGTGGGACAGATCGCACTCGGACAGGGTGCATTGGCTCACCGGCTGGGCGGGCATCGCCGCTTCCACCAGGCGGCAGCGGATCAGGTTGGTGTTGGCGAAGAGGGCGCCGGAAAGGTCGGCGCCGGTCAGGTCGCAATCCAACAGTACCGTGCCCGACAGGTCGCAGGCGGGGAAGCGGCAGGCCTTCAGGATGCAGGACTGGAAGACAGCGCCGGCCAGCTTGAACCCGGACATATCCAGCCCGGAGAAGTCGAGGTTCTGCACGGGCTGTCGGCGGGCGAGCAGGCGCTCGATAGCGCCCCGGTCGATGTGCGGCGCGGCGCTCATGCGGCCCTCCGGTTGGAATCCAGGCGTACCCCTTGCAGTTGGGCATCGACGAAGCGGGCCTCGGTCAATTCCACCTGGACCAGGTTGGCGTCGGTCAGGTCTGCGCCGGTGAAGTCGGTCTTGCGGCACAGGGCGCCGAACCAGTCGGAGCCCGGCGCCCGGCATGCGGACAGGTCGGCCCCGTAGAACAGGGAGGAGGAGAGCACGGCGCCGGAGAGGTCGGCGGCGGCCAGGTTGCAGCGGCCGAAGTCGCATTTGTAGGCCTGGGCGCCGGCCAGGTTGGCGGCCACGAAGCGGGCGCCGTTGAAGCCGCATTGGGCCAGGGTGGCGTTGCTCAGGTCGGCGGTGCTCCAATCGGCCTTGCCCCCGGCCTGGACCTTGTCCAGCTGGGCGCCGCTCCAGCGGCTGCCGGTGAGCTTGGCGTCGAGGAGGACGCAGGTATCCAGCCGGGCGCCGGAGAAATTGGCATCGGTAAAGTCGGCAGCCCAGGCCACCATCATCTTGAACTCGGCGCCATAGGCCGTGCAGCCCGGGAGCTTGGCTTCGGGGAGCAGGGTACCTTCGCCCCGGGCCCCGTCCAGCCGGGCACCGGTGAGGTCGAGGCGATGGCTGGTCATGCGGTCGAGGCGGGCAACCCGCAGGTCGGCCTGGGGCCATTGGGCGTCGATGGCCAGGACGCCGGACAGGTCGGCATCCCGGAAGCCGGCACCGGCCCCCCGGCTGGCGCTGAAGTTGGCCGTGGCCAGGCAGGCGCCGCCGAAATCCGCCCCGTCGAGTTGGGCACCGGCGAACACGGCCCCGGCCAGTTGGGCGCCCTTGAGGTTCGCTCCCCGCAGGTCGGCATGTTCGAGCTGGGCTTCCCGCAGGTCGGCCCCGGCCAGTTGGGCGCCCCGCAGGT
>DASRUX010000139.1:0-24390 GCA_035655235.1 Rhodocyclaceae bacterium
TGGGAGTCCTGGCACGAGCGCTACCGATTCCGCATCCCGGAAAGGAATCAAACCGTGCAGGTTGATATCGTCAATTTTGAAACGACCCGCGTCGCCGTACTGGAACATCGCGGCCCCGCCGAAAGGGTCAACGACTCGGTCGCCCAATTCATTGCCTGGCGCAAGGAAAGCGGCCTTTCACCCCGACAGGGCAGCCGGAGCTTCGGCATCGCCTACGACAATCCGGACACCACTGAGCCGGCGCAATTCCGGTTCGACATCGGCGGAGAGGTAACGGCCGAGGTGCCGCCCAATCCCCAGGGCGTGGTCACGAAAGCCATCCCCGGCGGCCGTTGCGCCCGGGTTCGGCATCACGGCTCCCACAGCCGGATCGGCGAGAGCATCTACCCCCTGTACCGCAACTGGCTACCGGACAGCGGCGAGGAATTGCGCGACTTCCCGCTCTATTTCCATTACCTGAACCTGATGCCGGATACGCCGGAGTCCGAGCTGATGACGGATATCTACTTGCCGTTGAAATAGCGGTTCCGGCCAGTCCGGCCCCCGGCACTGCCGCCTGCGTCTTCCCCTTCCCGGCTCACCAGAACCTCCACCACTTCTTCTTTTTCATGGTGGTCTGCACCTCGTCACTCCAGGTAGCGTACTGGGTGAGGCCGGCGTTGGGGAAGAAGGCGCCGAAGCGCTTGTCGCGGTCGTTGATGTGCTGGGTCAGCCAGTTCTTGAGGAAATGCAGCAGCTCGAAGGTGATGGTGGCATTTTCCCGGTCCAGCTTGTGCTGGAGGTCCTGGACCTGTCGGATGAGGTCTTCGTGTTCTTGCTTGTGGCTTTCGAATTCCGGGTAATGGGTGGCCCGCATCAGGCTTTCCTCCAGCCGGAAATGGGTCAGGGTGTATTCGGCCAGGTGGTCCAGGATTTCCCGGGAGGCGGCCTTGCCCCGGTGCCCGCGGATGGCTTCGTGGAGTTGGTTGAGGAGGGACACCAGCACCCGGTGCTGATCGTCCACTTCCTGGATGCCGACGTTGTAGCTGTCGGACCAATTGAATAGATCGGCGGTAGACATGGCGTTTGCGCTCGCGGTCGTTCAGGTGGAGGTAGGGGCGGCCGGGTGAATCCGGGGGCAAGGGAGCCGGCGGTTCATGGCCCGGCCTTCTTGATACGCTGGATGGCGAGGGTCAATTCGGGAAGGGAGCGCATCTGCATCTTGGCCATGACGTTGTGCCGATGCACCTTGACCGTGCTTTCCGTCACGCCCAACTCGTGGGCGATGATCTTGTTCGGCTTGCCTTGCGCGACCAGGAACATGATTTCCCGCTCCCGCGGCGTCAGCTGCTCGTAGCGGGCCTGCAAGTCGGCTGCCGCCAGCTTTTCATTGAAGCGCACGCTGACCCGGGACAAGGCCGTGGTGATCGCGTTCAGCAACTCGAAGTCTTCGAAGGGCTTCTTGAGGAAATCGATGGCCCCGGCCTTCATGGCGCGGACGGCATCGGGAACGTCGCCATGCCCGCTGATGAAGACGATGGGCAGTTCCACCCCCTTGGCGGCCAGGCATTCCTGCAGCGCCAGGCCATCCAGGCCCGGCATGCGCACATCGAGCACGATGCAGGCAAAATCCCTCAACGCCGGGACCGCCAGAAACTCGAGGGGGGAGGCGAAGACTTCCACCACCATCCCTTCGGCGCGAATCAGGCTGCTCAGGGCCTCGCGGATGGAGGCGTCGTCATCGACGATATAGACGGTCGGCGAGGTGGCGCTCATTCTTCCCTCACCGGGATGGCGAACGAGAAACAGGCTCCCTCCGGACCGGAGGATTCGAGCCACAACTCGCCGCCATGGCCCTCGACGATGGATTTGCTGATCGCCAGCCCCATGCCGAGCCCGTCGCCCTTGGTCGAAAAGAAGGCATCGAATATCAGGGGAATCTTGTCCTCGGGAACGCCGGGGCCGGAGTCCTTGACCGAAAACACCACGCCCCCGGCGGCATCCTCTCCGACCGTGAGGGCAATGGCGCGGGCCCGCCCCTGTTGCCCCCGCATGGCATCGATGGCATTCACCAGCAGGTTCAGGATCACCTGCTGCAGTTGCACCTGGTCGGCCAGCAAGGATGGCAGGGAATCGGCCATCCGGATGTCGATGGTCGTGGCCGTCTCCGCCAGGGTCCGATGCAGCATGGGAATCAGGCTGTCGATCATGGCCGGGACATGGACCCGCTCCCGGTTCAAGCCGCTTTTCTTGAGGAAATTGCGGATGCGGGAAATGACCTTGCCGGCATGCACCGCGTCCCGATGCACCCGGTTGAGGGCGGCCACCACTTCGTAATAATCCGGCGTTTCCCGCTCGAGCCAGCGCAGGGCCGCGTGGCTATTGGTAACGATGGCCGACAGGGGCTGATTCACCTCATGGGCGATGGACGCCACCAGTTCCCCCATGGCGGTCACCCGCGACACTCTCGCCAGGTCGGCCTGGGTCTTGGCCAAGGCATCCTCGGCCGCCTTCTGGGCCGTGACATCTTCCACGATGACGGCCACCCGTGGCCCCTTCACGTCGATGATGGGGATGACCGATGCGCTCACATTCGCCCACAGGACCCCGCCATCCTTGCGCTCGTAGCGCTTTTGCAGGTGATAGCTCTCCAACCGGCCCTCGACCAGGTTGAAGACATTGCGGCGGGTCATCGCCCGCTCGGATTCCACCGTGATATCGATGAGGGAAACCCCGGCGATCTCGTCGGCCTCATACCCGAGCATCTTCTGCAACGCAGGATTGCCCTTCATGATCTTCCCGTCCGCGTCCAGCAGCGCGATCCCGACGGCGGTATTCTCGTAGAACCCCAGCCAGCGGCGCTCGGAGAGTTGCAGCGCCAACAGCCCTTCCAGCAGGGATTTCCGGCTCGCCACCAGGCCCGCCGTCAGCTCCGAAATATCGGAAAGCTGGGAATTCAATTCCTTCTGCAGGAGGTCCACCGTCCGCTTGACGGTCACCAGGTTGCGCACCCGCGCCCGCAGCTCCTGGGGCGAAAACGGCTTGGTCAGGTAATCCTGGACCAGTTCTTCCAGCAGGGTTTCGCGCAGCGCGTCGTCGGCCCGGGCGGAAAGCACGAGCACGGGAATGGTGGCGGTCTGGGCCTCCCGCAGCCGCCGCACGAAACGCTCGCCGTCCATCTCGGGCATCATCAGGTCGGTGATGACCAGGTCGGGGGGATGCTTCAGGACCTCGTTCAAGGCGCCGCGGCCATCCGCCGAGAGGACGACGTGATAGTCGTCGGCGAGCACGTCGTAGAGAAACTGGCGGAGGTCGGAATTATCCTCGACCACCAGGATGCGCGGGCAGCCTTCCTTGTGGGGCAGGACGAGGGACTCGAGCGGCCGCTGCAGGCCGATGTCGAATTCGCCGACCGTCGTGCCGTTGTGATTCGCCGGCCGGACAAAGGCGCCGGTCGGTGCCCGCCGGGGCAGTTCCACCTGGAAAACGGCGCCCCGCTCGGGTGCGTCGAGGACGGAAATGGTGCCGTGATGGAGTTCGACGAATTCCTTGACGATATTGAGCCCGAGCCCGCTGCCCTTGGACGACAGTTCGTCCTCGCCTTGGGAATAGCGTTCGAAAATCTGCTGCTTGATCTTGTCCGGCACGCCGGGGCCATTGTCCTGGACGCTCAACAGGAAACGGCCTCGCGAAAGGCCATCCACCGAACAGCGAATCCGCCCGCCGTCGGGGGTGAATTTGAAGGCGTTGGACAGCAGGTTGACCACCACGCGGGCGAATTTGGCCCGGTCGATGTCGACATAGAGCTCGTCCTCGCCGGCCGTGATCAGGCTGATGCCGCGCTCTTCGGCGGCGGCCGCGAATCCCGCCGCCACTTCCCGGACGAGGGCGGCGACATCGGCGCAGACGTACACCAGGGGCATTTCGCCGGCGTCGATCCGGGCCAGGTCGAGCAGGTCATTGACCTGTTGCAGGAGGGCCTGGGCATTCCGCTTGATGGTCAGGAGGCGGAAGCGTTCCCGCTCGCCAAGCTGCGCGGACTCTTGCAACAGCTGATTAACGGGGCCGAGGATGAGCGTCAGGGGCGTCCGCAGTTCGTGGCTGACATTGGCGAAGAACTTGGTCTTGAAGCCGTCGAGCTCCCTCAGCTTTTCCAGGGCGGCGTTGATTTCGGTGTTCTTGCGCATCAACTCGGCTTCGATGGCGATCTTTTCCGAGATATTGCGGCCCTCGGGCAACAGGAAGGCCACCTTGCCCTCGTCGTCGAAAATGGGGGTCAGGGAGAAATCGACAATGATGGTCTTGTTGCCCCGGGCTTCGCCGTATATCTCGATATCGCAACGGACGAACTGCCCCATTCCCGCCTGCAGGACCATGGCGCGGACCCGTTCCTTGGTGTCTTCCGACAGGGCCCACCAGCGGGCCTCCCAGAACGGCTTGCCGACCACTTCATCGAGGCGGAGCCCCGCGCCTTCGAGGGCAGCCCGGTTGATCTCGATGACAGTCCCATCGACATCGAGCAGTCCGAGGAACTGGTACATCGAATCCAGGATGATGCGCGCCTGCTTCTGGCGGCGGACCTCGACCGAATCTTCGAGCAACAAGCTGACGCCTTTCACGGACTGAACAGGATTCCTGGACGAAAGGGCGGGCGTGTTTTTCATGGGCATCTCGCTATGAGCGGCCAGCCGATGAGCAAACCGTATCGACATGGGCCGCGCCGTTGGGCGCTTCTGGGCCCAACGGCGTTGAATGGGTCATGCCGATACATAATACCCGCGTGGAAAAAAAGCGAGGCAAGCCTCGCCAAGCAGCACCCGCGGAGAGAGGGTGCAGGAAAAGCCGGGTCAGAAGCTCAGGGTGTAGTTGAGGGTGGCATTGTCCTGGGAATGGGAAACGCGGATCGGATCGGACGTATTCGGCAGGCTGGCATTGCTCATGTTTTCCCGGAAGGCATGGGAATAGGCGAAGTCGATGCGGCTCCCCTTGGCGACGGCGTAGCCGAATCCCAAGGACAGATGCTTGGTGGGCGTGGCCGGAATGACGGCAAAGAGGGTGTCCTTGCGCAAGGCCTGGGTGGCCAGCCGAACCCCGCCGCGGAGCGTCCATTGGGGCGTCAGGGCATAGGAGGTCCCCAGGGCGAGGATGGTCTGATCCCGGTAATTCTGGGGCAGGAGAATATTCAGGTCGCCGCCGGCATTGGCCTGGAAGGCGACCTTGATATCCTTCATCACATCCTTCCAGAAGACCTGGGAGAGGTCGGCGGCCACACTCCAGTCGGCCGTCAGCCGGTGGCTGATCCCCAGGTCGAGCTTGGCCGGCATCTGGAAGTCCTTGATCTTGATCTTGCCGGCCAGTGGAATCTGCCCGGCAAGCCCGGAAATGGCGGTCAATGTCGCATCGCCTTCCATGTCGTTCATCTGGCTCTTGAAGGTGTAGGACGCCCCGAACCGGGTGGCGGGCAGTACCTGGTAGACCAGGCCGACCCGGCCCGAGTAGCCCCAGGCGTCGATGCCGCTGGCGATGGGCTGGTTCTTGGTGAGGCTGAAGTGCGCCCCTTGCAGAGCCGGGATGGCTCCGAGCGCCGGCACCAGGGTTCCACTGGCCCGACCACCGGCAATGAGGCTCCCGACCTGATTCGCCCCCAGCAGGAGATTGAGGTTCAAGCCTTGCCACATGGCGTCCACGCTGCCGCCGACGGACAGGGCATCATTGACCTGGTAGCTCGCGGCGAAGGGGATATCCACCACCAGCAGCCGGCTGGAATTGTCGAGGCCGGTATTGCCGCCCCCGGTGGCCCGGGACAGGAAGCTGTTTTTCCCATATTCCGTCCCCAGCCCCCCTTGCGCGAACGCCCCGACGCCGAAGGACCATTGCCCGGCGCGCTGGGTGTAGGCGATTTCCGGCGCCAGGTAGGGGCCGCGGTTGCTGCCGTGGGTATGGGAAGCCGCGCTTTCGCCGGTCGCCTGGTCCCTGGCCTTGATGTCCGTCGTCACGATATCCAGGCCGGCCATCGCCTGATGGGCGTCCTGGGACAGGGACAGGGTCGCCGGATTGGTCATCATGCCGGCGGGCCCCACATCCTGCGCCACGGCGGTCCCGCCCATGGCGCGGGACACCGCCCCGTATCCTTCGAGATGGAATACATCGGTGGCCAATGCCAACCGGCTCTGGCCGCCCAGGGCGGCCAAGACTGCGAATGTGGCGATTTTCTTGTTGAACACGAAGTGTCTCCTCTTGTTTGTTGGGGTGTGTCGTTCCGAACGGGCCATCCGCTCGGCCGGTTTTCCTAGAAAAACCGGTCGAAATGGATTTGCCCGAAGGGAACCTTGTGGCCGAGCAGGAGCAACTCCTGCAGCGCCTGGGTCATCGGCGGCGGGCCGGCGAAATAGAATTCGTACTCGGCCAGCGGCTTCGGCAGCACCTGGGTCAATTGATCATGGACGTAGCCGGTGCGGCCCGCCCAATCGCCGCCGTCATGGGGCAGCGACACCACCGGGACATACTCGATCCCGGGGAGGGAACGAAGCATCTCCTCGCCGCAAACGTCGCGGGGCGTTCGTGCACCGTAGAAAAAATGCAGCGACCGGTTCGCCAGCATTCCCGCCTCGGCGGCTCCCCGCGCGATGGAAACCATGGGCGCCAGGCCGGAACCGCCGGCGACGCAGACGATATCCCGGGGCGAATCGGTCCGCAGGTGGGCGATGCCATAGGGCCCATCGAGGCCGATTTCGTCGCCGACGGCCAGGCGATCGAACAGGACGTGCGTCCCCTGCCCTTGCTGGACCCGCCGAATCTGGAAGTGCCATTCGTGAAGATCATTGGCGGTATTGGCGAGGGAGTAGGCCCGCGAACTGGCTACCCCCGGCAGGTCGAGCATGGCGTACTGGCCGGGCAGGAAGTTGGCATCCTCGCTGGCGGCGAAGCGGAATTCGCGGATATCGTGGGTGATGTCGCGGACCCGCACCAGCCGCGCCCGCTGGCGCTTGGGCGGGATGTGGGGAACATATTCCGGCCCCGTTGCCGCCGCGATATGCACATCGCCAACGGCGCGGCATTGGCAGGCCAGGTGACGCCCCCTTTTCCTGTCGCGCTCGGTCAAGCCCGGCGCCTCCGGCCAGAGCTCCTCGACGGTTCCATCGACGAGTTCGAACTTGCAACCGCCGCAGCCCCCGGAATTGCACTCGTAGGCCAATCCCTTGCCGGCGCGCAGCGCCGCACGCAGGATGGTGTCTCCGGCCGGCTGAACGAACTCGCTGCCGTCCTTCTGGTTTCTGATGATGACTGGATCGCTCATGGGACCTCAAAATCTGGACAAGAGACTCCCAGGCGCGCCGCTCGACGCGCCCGGGACGCCCGGATCGGCCTTTTACAGACCGAGGGACCGGCGGAATTCCCGGGTCGCCGCCTTGGCGGAACCCGCCGCTTCAGCGGCATCGGGAAGCATCGAGCAGTAGGCGTCGATCGCCTTGTCCGCCAGGGGCTCCCACTTGGCGATCCAGCCCCGGATGAGCTCCAGGTTCCCCGGGTTTTCCAGGGCCATCTTGACGAAAGCGCCTACCCAGCGGCGGTGGCGGGCGGAGTCGATCAGCTGGGCATCGGTGACCAGGCCGAGCAGGGTGTCACCGTTGTGCCGCGCGGACTCGCCCAGCTTGCGCAGGACGCTTTCCTCGATGGCGGGCTTGGCGACCAGGTTGAGGACGACAATGGCCTCGCCCCAGTCCCAGACCGTCAGGGTCTTTTCCATCAGCTCGCGGAAGCCTTGCCAGACGGGGTCCTTCTCCCAGTAGGCCCGCTCGTCCCGGGCAAAGCCCTTGTCGGCGAAGGCCAGGGACAGTTCCTTGGTCCGGTAGGCCGTGTGGCTGACCCAGCGCAGGCTGTCCGCCATCTGGAAGTAGTGGCAGTTGGTGATGGTGCTGGCCGGCGAAACCTGGCCGACGTAGGCGGAAGCCATCTGCACGGTGTGGAACAGGTAGCGGGCCGGGGTGTACATCCGGGCCAGGGTGCCGGCCCAGCGCGAGTCCAGGGCCTTGTCGTGCTCCCGCTGGTTGAACTGGTCGAAGAGGCCGAAGACGTAGGTTTCCTGCCCGTCCTGCATCAGGTTGTAGGTGCGATAGACCACCTCTTCCGGATCCCGGAAGGCATTCCAGTCGGCGTGCTTGAGCTGGGTGCCGAAGGTGTTCTTCTTGTACCAACGGTTCATGAACATGTTGGGATCAAGTTCATAGGGCGCGTTGGCATCCCGGTTGTTGTAGTGGAGATTGGCGCTGACTATCTCGTACTCGCTGGGCTTGCGCCGGCGGGCTGCCAGGTGGCTCCAGGTCTTTAGCGGCTTGAGTTGCTGGGTTTCGGACATTCTTGTCTCCTCGAATTATCTTGATGGGTGTCGCCGGACTGACTGCCGGAACCCCTTACATCTTCTTCACGAAATAGAAGCGGACGGATGTGTCGTGGCTTTCGATCTGCCCCGCGAAGGAGCTGAGGTCGACTTCCAGGTCGTTCATCCGGAAAGGCCGGCCGAGTTCTTCCTCGATGGTCTCCTGGCGGAGAACCATTTCGTGCTCCGCGTGGATGCGCAGGTAAGCGCGCTTGTCGTCCACGAAGATTTCCTTGCCCGGGTTGTCGATCTTGGCGGCTTCGATCACCGCCATCGCCAGGTCCCCGGCACGCATGACCGGCCCCACCATGTTGTTGTGGTAGGCCTGTCCAGAATTTGCTGCGCTCATCGTTTTCTCCTTGTGTGTTTCCGTATTTCCAACCGCCCCGGCAGCGGCCGATGGCTCGGCTGCCCGGCGGGGATTCAGAAACGTCGCTATCCAGCCAAAGATGCTCATTGCTCCCCCGGAAGAGGTGAATCCGACCGGGGGCGGTCAGGTGTGGGCGAAAAGCGGGGTGACGCCTTCCGTTTCAACCAGGATGTCGTCCCCGTGCACCTGCACCGGGTACTCGGTGAGGGCACAGTCGTCCGGGTTGATCCCCTTGCCGGTGCAGGCGTTGAACTGCCAGAGGTGGGCCCGGCAGATGATCTTCTGCCCGTCGAATTTCCCCTCGGCCAGCGGGATATCCTGGTGCGGGCAGATGCCCTGGAAGGCCTTGACGTCGCCGCCTTCGGCGCAGACCAGCAGGACCTCGTGGCCATTGACGGTGTAGGCGCCCATCTCGCCTTCCCACAGGTCATCGACCGTGCAGACTTTCGTAAAACCCATGTATTGCTCCAGTGTCTGTTGAGGTGGGGGACTGCCGGTCAATGCCGGGCGGTTTCCCAGATGATCTCGACGGTTTCCGTCGGCTTGAGGCCGGATTCGGATACCTTCATCGTCCGCGGCAGGAAGTCTTCGGCCCCCTGCCTGCGAACGCGCATGATGCAGTCCGGACGGGCGCGGACCCGCCGGCCGACCGAATGCACGGCCGCCGCGGCAGCGACCTCGTCCATGGTGTTTTCGGAATCCACCGCCACCAGTTGCAGAACAAAATCTCCCTCGAAATTCGAGGTCAGCGGAAATAGCGCCATTTATCTAGTCTCCTGATTGGTCCGGCCCGGCGACCAGCCGCCGGGCCGTGTCGTTGTGGCTTCAGCCGGCCTTCTTGGCCGCCCGCAGAGCCCGGTACACTTCGGCCCACGCATAGTTGTGGGCGTCGTCCCCGCACTCGCCGGGGGCGATGTTCATGTACTGGAGCGCGCCGCCCAGATCCATCGGCTGGATCATCCCGGCCAGGAAGCGGTCGACGATGCTCAGGTGCCCGGCGTAGCGCTCCGGCTCCTGCTCGAATACCCAGCGATCGACCTCGGAACCGAAGTGGTAGAGGCGTCCGTTGTACTCGAGGGGGTAGTCCTTGACGTTCCAGCCCTTGCCCGGCGTGCCGAGGATGGGCAGCTGGCACATGTTGCAGACGTAGGGCAGGGTCTCGGGGTAGGCCTTGTCCATCCGGCCTTCGACGACGTTGTCGATGAACACGTCCCAGCACTCGCCCCAGGTGTCGTTCCAGCCGGGATACTTTTCCTCCAGCCAGGCCCGTTCGTCGGGGGTCACGCCGGCGGCCGGGTTCCACCAGATGGTCGGGCGCCAGAAGTAGGAGCCCAGGTGCATGCCGTGGTGGGTCTGGCTCAGGTCCTTCAGGAAGATGTCCCAGTACCAGGGCAGCTCGAGGCCCATGTCGGTCAGGGCGCGCTCGAACTGGGCGACGATCCACTCCTCCATGAATTCCTTGAAGGACTGCTTGCGGTGCTCGAGGGGCGTGTAATAGTCCATGATCGGGCCGGTCAGGACCGAGAACAGCTTCCACGCGCCCCACACGGCGATGTCCACCCGCTTCTGGGCTTCTTCCTTCCTGCCGTTCTCGATCAGCACCTTGAGGGCCGGACCGCCGATCTGGGCATGGCGGGACTCGTCGGTCTGGATGCTGGAGATGAGGTTGGCGAAGGTGTGGTCACCGGCTTCGGCCGCATCCGCCGCCAGCCCGAGGAACTGCATGTTGGTGAAGCCCGTCTCGAAGCTGAAGGTCAGCATGATGGAAACGCTGATGGCGTCCCGGGTCATCATGATGTCGTCGAAGAAATGGCGGGCGGCGATCATGGCCCAGTCGTTGGTGTCGTAGGCCTTGAAGGCCCAGTCCATCTGCCGGTCCTTGGACACATGCTCGTGGGGGAAGTAGAGCTGCATCTGGCCGTGGCGGATTTCGTCCAGGCAGCCCAGGGTGGACATGTTGCGCATGCCCGGGGCCTTGGAGAATCGCATCATCCGCGCCTCGGCGCTGGCGGCGGCATACTCGCCCCGGGCGATGGCGCCGTAGTGGGCCTTCATCACCGACTTCCAGCCCGGATCGGCGTTCTCGAAAATCCTGCTGCGCTCGAGCGCCGCCTTGACCGAGTACGCGCCGGCATCCTTTTCCCGCTGCACCTTCACGTACTCGGGGTAGGTCTGCTTGTAGGGCTCGTCGTATTGCTCCCAGGCGTTCTGGGGCAACCCGAAGTTGCCCGACAGTTCCGGCGGGAACAGTTCATCTTCACTGACGTACGTGGGGGTCCAGTTCGTGGATCTGGCCAGGTCGTACCAGTCCATTCTGTTGAGTACAGCCATCCATGTCTCCTTCGTAATATGACTCGAGAGTTCGGCAGCCCTCGAGGCTCGGCGATCCTCGTCGCCGCGTTCGTGACGCACTACCGGGATGGCAAGGCGTCAGTCGCGAAGGAAAGTTAAACGGAAGTCGAAACAGGGAAAATTAGACTTTGGTTTAGGGCGCCGCCCCCGGCCAGAAACCGGGATCGGGAGGCGCCGGAGGGGCTAAACCAAAGTCTAATAGCGGCGAAAAGCCGTCGCCGCTAAGGTAGGCGCGCGAGTCATGCGCCGATGAAATCACCAGAACTTCCACCACCACTTCTTCTTTTTCATGGTGGTCTGCACCTCGTCGCTCCAGGTGGCGTACTGGGTGAGGCCGGCGTTGGGGAAGAAGGTGCCGAAGCGCTTGTCGCGGTCGTTGATGTGCTGGGTCAGCCAGTTCTTGAGGAAATGCAGCAGTTCGAAGGTGATGGTGGTGTTCTCCTGGTCCAGCTTGTACTGGAGGTCCCGCACCTGCTGGATGAGGTCTTCGTGCTGCTGCTTGTGGCTTTCGAAATCCGGGTAATGGGTGAGCCGCATCAGGCTTTCTTCCAGGAGGAAATGGGTGCGGGTGTATTCGGCCAGGTGGTCCAGGATTTCCCGGGAGGCGGCCTTGCCCCGGCGTTCGCGGATGGCTTCGTGGAGTTGGTTGAGGAGGGAGACCAGCACCCGGTGCTGCTCATCCACTTCCTGGATGCCGACGTTGTAGCTGTCGGACCATTTGAAGAGTTCGGCGGTAGACATGATGGGGACGCTTTCAGTGGATGGGATCGAGGTGCGGAACTGCCGGCCATGCCGGACGGCCGCCGGCAAGCGGTGTAAGCCCTGCGAAAAGAATCGCGGATAAGCTCAAGCGCTTGAGGATCTTCGATCCTCCCCGAGGCGCGATCGGGAAGCGACGCATGGTGCAGACCTCTTCGAGATTGGGATTAGCAAAGGAACGTCAGGCATTGCCGGCCGAAGCCGGGCACCGCCCCCTTTCAACAACCGTGCCATAGACATACGCATTTGTTTTTATTGACATATCCCGAAATCAATCCCGGCGGCCCCATGCTCTTGTTTTACGATGTAATGAACCGGTTACGCAAAAAGTAATCAATTGATGAACCCTTCATGTAATCTCGAGATTACAATTCATTACCGTTATTTTGACGGCGTTTCTTCCCCGGGACAGCACCGTCCGGGACAAAACATACAGAGGGCCCCGCGCTCGGATTGCGACAGGAGGCCCCACAGACTTTTGGGTGGAGACAAACCATGAAAAGCTTCAAATATCCCGAATCCGGAGACCTCAGGAAGCTCATCCGCTTTTCCGAGACCGACGGTTCCATCTGGCTGGCCGAGAGCCGCATGGTCCTCATGCACACCGCGGCCCTGGGCGCCATGCGCAAGGAACTGATCGACTCGGTCGGCAAGGAGCAGGCCCGCCGCATCCTCACCCGCATGGGCTACGCCTCCGGCATCCGGGATGCGGAGCTCGCCAAGCGCATCCGTTCCGGGATGAGCGCCCAGGAAGCCTTCTTCACCGGCCCCCAGCTCCACATGCTGGAGGGCGTGGTCTGCGTCAAGCCGGTGCGCCTGGAGATGGATATCGAGAGCGGCCGCTTCGACGGGGAATTCCTGTGGAAGAACTCCTGGGAAGAGGAAGTCCACCTGCGGGATTTCGGCCCGGAAGATAAGCCGGTGTGCTGGATGCAGATCGGCTACGCCTCGGGCTATTCCAGCGCCTTCATGGGCCGCTTCATCCTCTTCAAGGAAACCGAATGCTTGGCCTGCGGCCACAACGGCTGCCGCATCGTCGGTAAGCCCGTGGAGGAATGGGAGGACGCCGCCGAGTACGCCACCTACTTCGAGGCCGATCCCATGCTCGACCACCTGCTGGAGCTGCGCACCCAGGTGGATTACCTACGCTCCACCATCACCCAGCAGACCAACACCCCCCAGATGGTGGGCGTCTCCCACGGCTTCAAGCATGCCTACGACCTCATCACCCGGGCTGCCGCCACCCAGGTCAGCGTCCTGCTCCTGGGGGAAACCGGCGTCGGCAAGGAGCGTTTCGCCCGCGCCCTGCACCAGATGAGTTCCCGCAAGCTCGGCCCCTTCGTGGCGGTGAACTGCGCCGCGCTGCCCGCCGACCTGATCGAGTCGGAACTGTTCGGGGTCGAAAAGGGCGCCTTCACCGGCGCCCACGCCTCCCGCATGGGCAAGTTCGAGCGGGCGGACGGCGGCACCCTGTTCCTAGACGAGATCGGCGAACTGCCCCTGGCCGCCCAGGCCAAGCTCCTGCGGGTCATTCAGGAGGGTGAGATCGAGCGCCTGGGGGACGAGCGTACCCGCAAGGTGAATGTCCGGCTGGTGGCCGCCACCCATGTGGACCTGGAAGCCGCCATCAAGGCCGGCCGCTTCCGTTCCGACCTCTATTACCGCCTCAACGTCTATCCCATCAAGATTCCCGCCCTGCGGGAGCGGGTGGCCGACATCCCGCCCCTGATCGAGGCCATGCTGGAGCGGTTCTGCACCCTCCACGAGAAGAAGCTCCTGGGCATCTCCGACAAGACCATCCAGGCCCTCAAGTCCTACCCCTGGCCCGGCAATGTGCGGGAGCTGGAGAACATGATCGAGCGGGGCGTCATCCTGGCGCCCCAGGGGGGATGGATCGAGACCGAGCACCTGTTCACCCATGTCGGCGAGGCCGCCCTGTGGGAGACCATGGTTTCCGACTCCGGCCGCCTGGAATGCGAGAGGGACAAGCGCGGCAGCCAGAAAATCTGCGACGACATCCTCGCCGCCGGCCTGCCCCTGGAGGCCCTGGAAGCCCAGCTCATCCAGGAAGCGGTCAGCCGCGCCAAGGGCAACCTGGCGTCGGCGGCCCGCCTGCTGGGGCTGACCCGTCCCCAACTCCAGTACCGCCTGAAGCGCAACGAAGTCGAGGGCAAGCCCCAGGAATGAGCGCCCGCCCAGCCATCCAAGACCCGCCCGAAACAGCCCGGGAAGCCTCCCGGGCCGGGCTGTGGACGGCCATCTTCCTGCCCTACGCCGTCGGCTATTTCCTCTCCTACCTGCTGCGCAACGTCAATGCCGTCCTGGCGCCCGAATTCCAGCGGACCATGGGATTGTCGTCGGCGGACCTTGGGCTGCTCACCGGTGCCTACTTGGCGGCCTTCGCCCTCGCCCAGCTTCCCATCGGTGTGCTCCTGGATCGCTACGGCCCACGCCGGGTCCAGATGGGCCTGCTGCTGGTCGCGGCCGCCGGCTGCGGGGCCTTCGCCCTCGGCACCGGCCTTGGACCGCTGATCCTGGCCCGGGGCCTGATCGGCCTCGGTGTCTCGGGCTGCCTCATGGCGGCCTTCAAGGCCTTCTCCCAATGGTTCCCCGCCGATCGGCAGGCCTCGTTGAACGCCGCCATCATGATTTCCGGCGGACTCGGCGCCCTCACCGCCAGCACGCCGTTCAGCTGGCTGGAACCCCTCGTCGGCTGGCGCTGGATATTTGCCGGCCTGATGGGCGTCGCCGTCCTGACCGCGGTTCTCATCCTGCGCATGCCGGACCAGCCCATCCGCCAGCCGGCGGCGGGGCTGGCCGGCCAACTGGCGGAATTGAAATCGATCCAGTCCAGCGATACCTACTGGTCCGCCGCCCCCATGGCGGCCATGATGATCGGGGGATTCATCGCCATCCAGGGACTTTGGGCCATGCCGTGGCTGACCACGGTATCGGGGTTGCCCCGGGAGGATGCCGCCCTTTATCTATTGCTGTTGAATGTTGCGCTGATGGCGGGCTACGCCGCCATGGCCACCCAGCTGAGACGGGCGCTGCGGCGGGGGCTGTCCCTCGCCCATATCCTGACCATAGGAGGCGCTGCCGCCCTAGCCACCTCCCTCGCCCTGGTGCTCAACCCGGAATCGGGGTACGCCCTGTGGCTGCTTCTCGGCCTGGCCTTCTCCTCCACCAACCTGATTTACGCCCATCACGCCAGCGCCTACCCGCCGTCTTTCGCCGGACGGGCGAATACCTCCCTCAACCTCGGCGTATTCATCGGCGGCTTTGGACTCCAATGGGGGTTCGGAATGGTGGTGGATGCCGCCCAGGATCGGGGCCTCCCCAGCGCAACGGCCCTGCCGCTGGCCTGGGGCCTGCTGATCGGCCTGCAAGCGGCCAGCCTCCTGTGGTTCTTTCTGAGCGGCAGAAAGCTCCGCAGCAGATTCAAGAGCTGACCTGCCCGTCGATCATTTCAAGGGGCGACCACCGCGCCGGCGGCGCGGCAATCCCCCTGAAGAAACCTGACCCTCAGCTTGCCGGCGCCTCGGAAATCGCCGCCTCGATCTCGGCAAAAGTCCGCGCCACCTCGGTAGTGTGCATGGGCGGTACACCGAGCTGGCGGGCAATCTGGGACAGGGAAAAGATGCCCCGCACCATCTGGCGATCGTCCTTGTCGCGGTCGGCCACCAGGGCGTGCTGCCGGCCGGAGCGCTTGAGGGTATCGATCACAGCGCCGACCCGGGCCCGCAGGACCTCGGACAGGTCCAGCACCTCGATGTCCTCCCGCCGGGTCATGACATCCCCGACCTTGACCTCGCCGTGCCGCACGCCGCGCTTGTGGACCACCTGCATGGGACGCTCGCCGTGGATATCCCGGGCGGTGATGATGCCGATCACGCTGCCCTGGCCATCCACCACAAGCAGGGAGCGCACCCCCCGGGCGATCATGGCCTGGTTGGCGGCGTCGATGGAAACATCACTGTCGATGGTCGCCGCGGCCACCAGCCGCAGGTCGGTCATCACGTCGATGGCGGGCGAATCCACGCTCACCGGCTGCAGTGGGGTCACCCCCGGATAGTGATATCCGGCGCCGGCCTCCAGCTTGCTGGGATGCAAATACTTGTAGTCCTGAACCATGTCTCCTCCTTATAGGTGCCGTCAGGGCAATCCGTTTATCGTTGGCGGGGCCGGAGGCTTCAGGTGGGGAGCATCGGGCAAACCGCACAGTTGCCCCTTCTTGGCCGCTTCGGCCCCCAATTCCTGTATACGCGGCCGGTACGGCGAAGGCAAGGATTGCCTCGGAGAATCGTTCGCCATCCACCGGCCGGACGGCCCTTAAGCCGTTGATTCGACGGGTCTGCTATACTCCGCCCCCTTCCCACGGGGAAGCATCCCTCCCAATCCTGAAAAGTACCGACCCATGTCGTTGACCGTCGACGACTTCGACTTCCCCCTCCCCCCCGAACTCATCGCCCAGCACCCGGCCGCCGAGCGCACCGCCAGCCGCCTCCTGCATGTGGACGGCCCGCAGCTCATCGACCGGCGCTTTGCCGACCTGCCCGGGCTGCTCCGGGCCGGCGACCTGCTGGTCTTCAACGACACCAAGGTGATCAAGGCCCGCCTTTTCGGCAAGAAGGCCACCGGCGGCGCGGTGGAAGTAATGCTGGAGCGCATCGTGGACGCCCGCCATGCCCTTGCCCAGGTGCGGGCCAGCAAGTCGCCCAAGCCGGGGAGCCGGCTGCTGCTGGAGGACGCTTTCGAGGTCACCGTCACCGGCCGGGCCGGGGAGAATGCCGAGTTCTTCGCCCTGGAACTGGCGGGCGAAGGCGACCTCTGGCAACTGGCCGAGCGGCACGGCCGCCTGCCTCTGCCCCCCTACATCGAGCACCCCGCCGAGGGAGCCGACGAAACCCGCTACCAAACGGTCTTCGCCCGGGAACCGGGCGCCGTCGCCGCCCCCACCGCCGGACTGCATTTTGACGACGGCCTGCTGGCGACCCTGCGCGGCCAAGGGGTCGAAACCGCCTTCCTGACCTTGCATGTCGGCGCCGGCACTTTCCAGCCGGTGCGAGCGCACGCTATCGCGGATCACCGCATGCACAGCGAGCGTTTCGAAATCCCGGAAGCCACTTCGGCCGCCATCGCCGCCACCCGCGCCCGGGGCGGCCGGGTCATCGCCGTGGGCACCACCAGCCTGCGGGCCCTGGAATCCGCCGCCCGGGAAGACGGCGCCGTGCCGGCCGGCGGCGCCGAAACCGACATCTTCATCACCCCCGGCTACCGCTTCAAGGCGGTGGATCGGCTGATCACCAATTTCCACCTACCCAAGTCCACCCTGCTCATGCTGGTGTCGGCCTTCGCAGGCTTCGACACCATCCGGGCGGCCTACGCCCACGCCGTGGCGGAGCGCTACCGCTTCTTCAGCTACGGCGACGCCATGCTGCTGGAACGAAAGTAGTTCGGGCTGGCGGCACGCCGCCATTGCCCGGGAAGTCTAGGGGATTGGCATAAGGAAATCCCCACCCCCGATTCCATCGCACCTACATCCTAATCAGGCTGTACTTATGGCATCGCGGCAAGGGCTCGTTCAAAGTTGCCCCCTGAATCCATCCGGAGCGCGGCACGGGTGCGCCCACGGACCATGCCCTTAGCATCCCATGAAGACAAGTGACCGTTACGAGAAGCAGGATAACGACGAATCCTCCCACCGGGGAGCGGCGCAACCCCAAGGGAAATTGCCGGACAGTCCCAACGATGGCGGCAAATCCGGGCTCGACGTGACTGCCATGCAGCAGCACCTGGCCGACATCCTGGAGCTTTCTGCGGACTTCATCGGCAGCGCCAGGGTCGAGGATGGAAGCTTGCTCTATCACAACCGCGCTGCCCGACGGATGATCGGACTGCCCGAGGACGCCGACCTCTCCGGCATGACCGTGGCCGACATGCACCCGGCCTGGGCTGCCAAGCAGGTGCTTGAAGTCGCCATCCCCTCCTTGCTCGAGCACGGCGTCTGGAGCGGCGAATCCGCCCTGCTCCATCGCGACGGCCGGGAAATCCCCGTGCACCAGACCCTGGCGCTCCATCGGGATGCCGACGGCAAGCCGCTGTATCACTCCACCATCATGAAGGACATCACCGAGCGCAAGCGCTTCGAAGCGAAGCTTGCCGAGCGCGAAAGGGATTTCCGCAGCCTGGCGGAGAACCTGCCGGACAACATCGCCCGCTTCGGTCTGGACGGCCGCTACCTATACATCAACCGCACCCACGAGCACACCCTCGGCAAGTCGCGCGAACAAATCATCGGCACGACCATCCCCGACTCCCACACCTCGGTGAAATCGGCGATTGCCCGCGTCGCAACCACCGGCCAGGCAATCCAGTCGGTACGGCAGCCAGTCGAAGTCGACGGGATCGTCCAACTGCACGACGTGAGCCTGGTCCCCGAATTCGATGAAACCGGGAAAGTCGTCAGCGTGCTGGGCATCGGCCGGGAAATGACCGAGTTCTATCGCCTCCAGGATTCCCTCGCCGTCCGCGAACAGGAATTCCGCAGCCTCGCCGAGAACTTGCCCGACCCCGTCTTCCGCTACAACCGGGAGTGCCGCCGTATCTACGTCAACCCGGCCGTCCGGGAACTGACGGGGATTTCGCCCGAAGCCCTCCTCGGCAAGACCCCGACCGAGATGCCCGTCGTCGGCGTGGCCGAGCGCAGCCGGATACAGGCGGCCCTCGAGCACGTCATCGCCAGCGGTGAAAAGGACGACGTCGAGGTCCGGATGATCGCCGCCAACGGCCGCGAACGCTGGTACCGCATGGTCCAGGTGCCGGAGTTCGCCCCGGACGGCAGCGTACGGGGCGTGTTGTCCATCGGCCGCGACGAAACCAAGCTGCACCAGCTCGAAAGCGAACTGCGGCGGCGGGCGGCGCTGGAAGAACAGGTTTCGTCCCTGGCGCAGGCGGCGCCGGGCTTCCTCTTCCTGGGGCGTACCGAACCCGACGGCCGCGCCCATTTCCCGTTTGCGAGCGACGGCGTGGTGGAGTTGTTCGGCCTGCGCCCGGAAGATATCCGGGACGACGCCGAAGTGCTGCGCGCCCTCTACCATCCGGATGACCGGATTCGCCTCCTCGAGTGCACGGCGGAATCGGCCCTCAATCTCACCCCCTACCACATCGAAATCCGCATCCGGCACCCCGAGAAGGGCGAGCGCTGGATCGAGATTCGCGGCACGCCGCGGCGCAAGGACGATGGCGCCACCGAATGGCACGGCCTGATGTTCGACATCACTGAGCGCAAGCAGGACGAAGCCGAATTGCACGCCCAGTACGAGCAAATTCTCCTGCTCAACGAACGCCTGGAGGAGAACGCGCGGAGCCTGGAAGAGCAGGCCGTCGAACTGGAGGCTTCCCAGGAACAGCTCAAGTTCACCGAAGCCTGGTATCGGGGCATTCTGCATTCGGCCCCGGACGGGATGATGGTCATCAACGAGCGGAGCCGGGTCACCCAGGTCAATGCCCAACTGGCCCGGATGTTCGGCTACAGCGAGGGCGAGCTGATCGGCCAGCCCATGGCGATGCTGATCCCGCCCGACGCCGGCGGGGAAGCCCTGGACCTGCCCGACGAGAGGATTTCCCAAGCCGCAGGCGAACTGCGCGGCCGACGCCAGGATGGCAGCGAAATCGCCATCGAGGTCACCTTCTCCCGGCTTCCCGAAGCCGACATGGCGGGAACGATCTGCGTCGCCATACGCGACATCACCGAGCGCAAGCGCATGTTGGCGGCCCTCGCCGAGCGCGAGCGGGAGTTCCGCACCCTGGTCGAGAACTCCCCCGACACGGTGGCGCGCTATGGGCGCGACCTCACGCGCCAGTATGTCAATCCGGCCTTTGCCTCGCTGGTGGAGGGCGGCGTAGCGGCCCTGATCGGCAGAAAGCCGACGGAATGCCCCGGCGGGCCGAATACCGCCCTCTACGAGCAAAACATCGCCGCGGTGTTCGAAACCGCCCAGGCCAAGGAATTCGAGTTGAAGTGGGCCGACAAGACTGGCCGGGAATTCTGCAGCCTGATCAATCTGACGCCGGAACTCGGCGAGGACGGGGCGGTGCAGAGCGTCCTGGCGGTGGGCCGCGACATCAGCGAGTTGAACGTGTTCCGCCAGAAGATCCATCAGATGGCCTTCTACGACCCGCTGACCGCCTTGCCGAACCGGGCGCTGTTCAACGACCGGCTGCACCAGATGATCACCGATGCCTCATGGCACGGCCAACTGGCGGGGGTGATGATGATCGACATGGACCGCTTCAAGGCGGTCAACGACACCATGGGCCACGCGGTCGGCGACGAATTGCTGCGGGAGACGGCCACCCGCCTGGGCGACTGCGTCCGGGCCTACGACACGGTGGCGCGCCTGGGGGGCGACGAATTCGCCATCCTGCTGCCGGAAATCCGCCACAGCGACGACCTGGGCCGCATCGCCAACAAAGTGCTCGCCAAGTTCGACGAACGCTTCCTTCTGGAGGGCAAGGAAATCTTCGTATCGTGCAGCATCGGCATCGCGCTTTACCCCAACGACAGCGCCGATGCGAACGATCTGGTGAAGTTCGCGGACTCGGCCATGTATTTCGCCAAGCGCTCCGGGCGCAACAATTTCCGCTTCTACTCCAAGGACCTGACGGCCAGCGCCAACGAGCGCCTGACCCTGGAATCGGAACTGCGCCGGGCCGTCGAGCGCCAGGAACTCGAACTCCATTACCAGCCCAAGGTGTCGCTCCACGACGGCATGATGATCGGTTCCGAAGCCCTGCTGAGATGGCGCCACCCGCGGCTCGGCATGGTTCCTCCCAACCAGTTCATCCAGATCGCCGAAGACACCGGCCTGATCATCGACCTCGGCAAATGGGTGTTGCGCGAGGCCTGCCGGACGGCATCCGAATGGAACGCCGGGGACGGCCCCCGCCACAAGATGGCCATCAACCTGTCGGCCCGGCAGTTCCAGTCCCACGACCTGACCGCGACGGTGGCCGAGGTCCTGGCGGAAACCGCCTGCCGTCCGGAGTGGGTCGAACTGGAAATCACCGAGAGCCTCCTCCTCGACTCGGCCGGCCAGACCCTCGACATCCTTCTGGCGCTGCGCGCCATGGGCATCACCATCGCCATCGACGATTTCGGCACCGGCTATTCGGCCCTGAGCTACCTGACCAGTTTCCCCATCGACACCCTGAAAATCGACCGGTCGTTCATCCACAGCGTCGCCACCGACAACTATCGGGCGGAACTGGTCAAGGCCATCCTGTCCATCGCCCGCTGCCTCGGGCAGCAGGTGGTGGCGGAAGGCGTCGAAACGCCCGAGCAGGCAGTCTTCCTGCAGGCCCACGGCTGCCAGGTGGTGCAGGGATTCCTGTACAGCAGGCCCTTACCCAAGCACGAGGTCGCCGCCTTGCCCCGGCATTTCGACTGCGGCAAAGGGAGCCCATAGCCCCATAAGCCGTTGATTCGACGGCTCTGCTATACTCGCGCTCCTTTTCATCACCACGAAGCGCCCAATCTCCCACCGGGGTCCGGGCCTTCCCCGGATACCGTTTTCCGCGTGCTCCAAGTCGTCGGCCATCGACGGCTTCGGCTTTCAGCGACGACAACGGCCTACTCCTGGAAACGAAACCATGAAATTCGAACTCCTCGCCCAGGACGGCGCCGCCCGCCGGGCCCGCCTGACCCTGGCCCACGGCGTCGTGGAAACCCCGGTCTTCATGCCCGTGGGCACCTACGGCACGGTCAAGGCCATGACCCCCCAGATGTTGAACGACATCGGCGCCCAAATCTGCCTCGGCAACACCTTCCACCTCTGGCTGCGACCGGGACTGGACGTAGTGAGCGCTCACCAGGGGCTGCACCGCTTCATGGGCTGGGAGAAGCCCATCCTCACCGATTCCGGCGGCTTCCAGGTCTTCTCCCTGGGAGCGTTGCGCAAGATCACCGAGGAAGGGGTCAAATTCTCTTCCCCCATCGACGGGGCCAAGCTCTTCCTGTCGCCGGAAGAGTCCATGCGCATCCAGCACACCCTGAATTCCGACATCGTCATGATTTTCGACGAATGCACGCCCTACCCGGCCACCCGGGAGGAAGCGGCCAAGTCCATGCGGCTTTCCATGCGCTGGGCCCGGCGCTCCAAGGACGAGCATGAGCGCCTGGAGAATTCCAACGCCCTCTTCGGCATCGTCCAGGGCGGCATGTACGAAGACCTGCGGGATGAATCCCTGGCGGGCCTGGACGACATCGGCTTCGACGGCATGGCCATCGGCGGCCTTTCCGTGGGCGAGCCCAAGGAAGACATGGCCCGCATCCTGGCCCACACCGCCCCGAAGCTGCCCACCCACAAGCCCCGTTACCTGATGGGCGTCGGCACCCCGGAAGACCTGGTGGCGGCGGTGCAAGCCGGCATCGACATGTTCGACTGCGTCATGCCGACCCGGAACGCCCGCAACGGCCACCTGTTCACCCGCTTCGGCGACATCAAGATCAAGAACGCCAAGCACAAGGCCGACACCGGCCCCCTGGACGAATCCTGCTCCTGCTACACCTGCCGGAACTTTAGCCGGGCCTACCTGCACCATCTCTTCCGGGCCAAGGAAATCCTGGGGAGCATGCTGAACACGGTGCACAACCTGCACTATTACCAGACCCTCATGGCGGAGCTGCGGGAAGCCATCGCGGCCGGCCGCCTGGCCGAGATGGTCGCCGCCTTCCACCGGGACCGGCAAAATCACTTAGAATTGTCCGTTTCGAATAATTGAAGCGTTTGGAGATACAACAATGATCAGCCTCGCCCACGCCCAGACCGCTGCCGGCCCCGCCGGCGTGGACTACACCCAGATCATCATGATGGTGGCCATGTTCGCCATCCTCTGGCTGCTGATGATCCGTCCCCAGATGAAGAAGGCCAAGGAGCACAAGGCCATGACCGAGGCCCTCCAGAAGGGCGACACGGTGTTGACTCAAGGCGGCATCGCTGGCCGTATTACCCAAGTCGGGGACAACTTCATCAAACTGGAAGTTGCCCAAGGGAAGGACGGCGCCATCGAACTGACGATCCAGAAACAGGCGGTTGCCAGCCCGCTGGACAAGAACGCGCTTAAGTCCCTGTAATTCCCTGTCGGGGCGGGCCGCTGAACAAGCGCCGCCCCGTTTGCCTTTCTGGTCTCCTATGAACCGATACCCCCTGTGGAAGTACATCATCGTCGCCGTGGCGCTGGTGCTGGGCTTCATCTACACCCTCCCCAATTTCTTCGGCGAATCGCCGGCCGTGCAGCTCTCCAGCGCCAAGGCCACCGTCAAGGTGGATGCCAAGGCCCAGGCCCGGGCCGAGGAAGTCCTCAAAGCCGCCGGCGTCACCCATGACGGCATCCAACTCGACCTCAACGGCGTCAAGATCCGCTTCAAGGACACCGACACCCAGCTGAAGGCCAAGGACGCCCTGGAAAAGGCCTTCGTACCCGATCCGACCGATCCCCAGTACGTGGTGGCCTTGAACCTCCTGTCCGCCTCGCCCCAGTGGCTCACCAGCCTCCACGCCCTGCCCATGTACCTGGGCCTGGACCTGCGGGGCGGCGTGCACTTCCTGCTCCAGGTGGACATGAAGGGCGCCCTGACCAAGCGCCTCGACTCCACCTCCGCCGACCTGCGCACCCTGCTTCGGGACAAGAATATCCGCCACGCGGGCATCAACCGGGAGGGCGACCGGGTGGTCATCAAGTTCCGGGAAGCCGATGTCCGCGACAAGGCCCGTTCCGCCATTGCCGACGGCCAGCCCGACCTGGTCCTGGCCGATGCCGGCCAAGGCGAGGACCTGCGCCTGGTAGCGACCATGAAGCCGGAAGCCCAGAAGCGCCTCCAGGAATTCGCGCTGAAGCAGAACATCACCACCCTGCACAACCGGATCAACGAGCTGGGCGTCGCCGAGCCGGTGATCCAGCAGCAGGGCCTGGATCGCATCGTGGTCCAGCTCCCCGGCGTGCAGGACACCGCCAAGGCCAAGGACATCCTGGGCCGCACCGCCACCCTGGAAATCCGCATGGTAGACGACGCCCCCGGCGCCCTGCAGGCCGCCCTGGCCGGCAACGTGCCCTTCGGCGACGAGCTCTACACCGAGCGCGGCGGCTCCCAGCTTCTGGTGAAGAAGCAGGTGGTGCTGACCGGCGACCGCCTCACCGACGCCCAGCCGGGCTTCGACGGCCAGACCCACGAACCGGCGGTGCACCTCACCCTGGATGCCGCTGGCGCCCACATCTTCAGGGACATCACCCGGGATAACGTCGGCAAGCGCATGGCCATCCTCCTCATCGAGAAGGGCAAGGGCGAGGTCGTGACCGCCCCGGTGATCCGCACCGAGATCGGCGGCGGCCGGGTGCAGATTTCCGGCCGCATGAGCACCATGGAAGCCAATGAAACCGCCCTGCTGCTGCGGGCCGGGTCGCTTGCCGCCCCCATGGAGATCATCGAGGAACGGACCATCGGCCCCACTCTGGGCGCCGAAAACATCAAGAAGGGCTTCCACTCCACCCT
>DASRUX010000140.1:0-5434 GCA_035655235.1 Rhodocyclaceae bacterium
CCTGCTGGCTTTGCTGTCCGGTTTGCCCTTGCTGGCTTTGTTGACCTTGCTTCTGGCTGCTTCCGCCTTGCTGATTCTGGCTGGCCATGTCGATCTCCAATCTGGTCTAGTCAATGGAACAGGCGGCATTCCTACCGCCCGCCCCAGGGGGAGCAACGGCCGTTCCCGGCCTGCCGCCCCGCATGCCCTATGGCCGGCCCGGGCCGTCGGTAAGAATTGAGCACGGGCGGGAAGAAATTACACGGGCCAGCCGGATAAGACGGATCGGGGCGCGGGAATCGGGATTGCGGTGGCGAGGGCCCGCCCGACCTGCGACTGCCATGGCCAAGTCCGCCCATCCATCCGCCATCGATTCCCTGCCCCCCTTCACCGACGACGGAAACCTCAACGCCGTGGTCGAGACGCCGGCCGGTTTCCGCTCCAAGCTCAAGTACGAGGCGAAGGCCGGGCTTTTCGTCCTGGGGAAGGTGCTGCCCGAGGGCTTTTCCTTTCCCTTCGACTTCGGCTTCATCCCGGGCACACTGGCGGAGGATGGGGATCCCCTGGATGTGATGCTCATCTGCGAAAGCGGCACCGCCCCCGGCTGCCTGGTGCCGGCCCGCCTGCTGGGTGTCCTGGAGATCAGGGAAAGGAAGAAGAAGACCGGCGAACCCGTACGCAACGACCGCATCCTGGCCGTGCCCATCGGCTCCCGGCAATACGCCGAGCTGGAATCCCTGGCCCGGATACCCAAGGCACTCAGGGAGCAGATCGAATATTTCCTGGTCTCCTACGGCGCCCTGGAGGGCAAGAAGACCCGGATCATCGGCCAGCGGGGGCCGGACGAGGCCCGCGAACTGGTGAAGCAGGCCGCCGGCCGCAAGTAGCGCACCTACCGGCTCATTGCCGCCGCCGGCGGTGGCTCCAGGGCAGCACCAGCCACAGGCCGAAGAACAGTATCAGGAGGAGAGCCGACAAGCCCGCGGCGATGGACTCGTGCCGGGTGATGATCCGGGCGATGAGGTAGAAGTCCATGGTGACGCCCAGGGCCAAGGGGAACATGCTCCACAGCAGCAGGCGGGACGACAGGGCCAGGAAATGGGCGGTCACGGTCTTGGGCAGCGCCTGCCGGTGGTAGGCGGCCGGAGCGATCACCAGAGCCATGGCCACCGCCACCAGGACGATGGCCCCCAGGTGGAAGTACTGCTCCGGGTCCTGGAGCTTGCTGGAAAATCCATCGTTGAAAACGGCGATGAGCTGGAAGCCGAACAGGGCCTGGATGCCCGGCAAGACCATCCGGCATTCCTCCAGCAAGTGCTGGGCCGCCTGGGACAGGGGCAGTTCCTCCTGCCTCGAACCTTGGTCCTTTTCCGCCATGGCCTTCTCCTCGCAGGGTAGCGGAACACGCGCTGCAAGAATCATGCGCCGGCACCTCGGCCTTCCCGGAAAACGGAATACCCGACCCGCAATTCCCGGCCATGGGAAAGGCATCGGAATAGCCGCGACAGGCCAAGCACAACCCTTTGAATAGCCGACGAAAAATTAGCGTCCGCCGACACGGGCCAACGGCATTCATCTTGCTTGGGCGGTATCCATTTCAAATCCGCGGCGCAGAAAGGAAATCCCGTGTCCCTTCCCCAAAACGACCTCGCCCCCGCCTGCCCGCCGTCGGAAGCCCTGGCCAGGACCATTCGGGTCTGGGATCTGCCGGTTCGGCTTTTCCACTGGTCCCTGGTGGCCCTCCTGGTGACCGCCGTGGTGACCGGCAAGACCGGCGGCAACGCCATGGAAACCCACCTGTGGGCGGGCTACGGCACGGTGGTATTGGTGGTTTTCCGCTTCCTGTGGGGATGGGTGGGGACGCCTTACGCCCGCTTCAGCCATTTCGTCCGGGGCGTGCCTTCCGTTCTGGCCTACGGCCGGGAACTGTTGTGGGGAAGACACACCGCCAGGCCGGGCCATAATCCCCTGGGAGGCTGGATGGTGGTCGTCCTGCTGGCGGCATTGGCCTTCCAGGCCGGCACAGGGCTGTTCGCCAACGACGACATCGTGACCGAGGGGCCGCTGGTCGACCTGGTGGGCAAGGACATGAGCGACTATCTGTCGGCCCTGCACAAGCTCAATTTCAAGATTCTGCTGGCCCTGGCCGGCATCCATGTCCTGGCCGTGGCTCTTTACCGGGTGGTGAAGGGCATCAACTTGGTCCGGCCCATGATCACCGGCCGCATGGCGGTTGCCGATCCGTCGGTTCCCGAACTGCCCATGCCGGGCTACGCCAATTTCCTGGCCCTGGCTCTCCTGGCCGCCATCGCCGCCGGCTTCTACGCCCTGGTGCTATGAAATCAGGGCGTCAGCTTGCTGGACTTGAAGTCCTCGTGGCAGGCCTTGCACACCTTGTTGGTTTCGCCGAACTGGGCCTTCACCGCTGCGGCGTCGCCGTTCTTGGCCACATCCCGCAGCTTGGCGGCTTCCGCCTGGAAGCGCTCGCCCAGGGACTTGAAGCGGTTCCAGTCCTTCCAGATTTCCGGCAGGGCCTTGGTGTCCCCCTGATCAGAACCGGGTTCGAAGCCATCCAGGCAGACCCGGCTCAGGAATTCGATATAGGCGGCGTTGCGGGCCACCTCATCCCGCTTGAAAGCCTGGGGCTTCTTGACCATGGGGGCGATGCGGTCCGCGTGCCACTTGAGCATGGTCATCGCCGCCCGGCGGTACTTGATGGACTCCTCGAACTTGGCGGGTTCCGCCGCCCAGGTGCTGCCCGCCGCCGTTACGCCGACCGCCACCACCAGACCGGTCCACACGTTTCGAATCGCCATCTTTCCGCCCTCCTGCTGAATCCTTGTCCTGGGCATCCCCTGCGGATGCCCATGCCGACTGGGGATTCTAGACAATCGACCGACAAAAGGGGATAGCAACATGTCTTATCGCACCGTTCTCATGATCGCCGCCCTGGCCGTTGCCACCAGCGCCGCCGCCAAGCCCCGCAAGCCGCCGCCGGCGCCCGCCAGCGCCAAACTGTGCGAAAGCTGCCATGGCATCGACGGCGTCGCCACCGCCCCCGGCGTGCCTCACCTGGACGGGCAAATCCCCGACAACACCGTGGATGCCCTGGAGAAATTCAAGCTGGGCAAGCGGCCCTCCACCGCGCCCCAGCACGTCGATCCCGCCCTGACCGCCGAGGAAATCGACGCCCTGGCCAAGTACTACGGCGCCCAGAAGGGCCAGCGCCCGGAACAGGGCACCGATCCGGCCAAGGTGGCCGCCGCCGAGACCACGTACAACAACCGCTGTGCAAAGTGCCACCAGGAAGGCGGCCGGGACTCGGACCACGATGCCCCCCTCATCGCCGGCCAGCCCCTGGATTACCTGAAGGCCCAGACCACGGCCTTCGTCACCGGCAAGCGCAAGTTCCCCTTCCTCATGGACGAAGCCTACCAGGGCCTCACCGCCGACGACCTGGACCGGCTATCCCACTACTTCGCCGCCCAGAAGCCCTAACGGGAACGGCGCCCCCACGGCTGCTGTCCATGGAGCGAGCCCTTGCCGAGGGGGCGCTCCATGGAGGGCATCATGCCGACCATATCCCGACTGGTTTCCTGGGTTCTTGCCGCCCTGCTCTCCGGCTACCTGGGATCGGCAACGGCAGCGGAAAACGATCACGGCCCCAGGGCCGCCAAGCCCCACCACAAGGGCCACCGCCAGGTGAAGCGGCAGGTGGGCAAGGCTTCCTATTACAGCCGCCAGTTCGCGGGAAAAAAGATGGCCGATGGCACCCGCATGAATCCGAATTCCAACGTTGCCGCCAGCAAGACCCTCCCCCTGGGCACCAAGGCGGAGGTCACCAACCTGGAGACGGGCAAGAGCACCGTCGTCGAAATCCGCGACCGGGGACCCTATGTGGATGGGCGGGTCATCGACCTCTCCCCCAAGGCCGCCGAGAAGATCGACATGAAAAAGGAAGGCGTCGCCCCGGTGGAAGTGACCCCCATCGAGATTCCCGCTCCCCGGGGTTCCCCTGCCGAAGAACGCTGACCCGGCCTCGACAGCGTCGCCGCCCCTGGGTTAGCGTAGCGCCTTTCCCCCAACCCGCTTCCTCGCTGCCATGGCAATTTCCCCCGAATCCCGGTTCCAGGCCCAATCCCTCCTCGACTTCATCGACGCCAGCCCCAGCCCCTGGCATGCCGTGGGCACCGCTTCGGAACAGCTGCTGGCCAAAGGCTTCGTCCGCCTGGATGAGGGAGAGCGCTGGCGCCTGGAAGCCGGCGGCAAGTATTTCACGGTGCGGGGCGGCTCCTCGGTGGTGGCCTTCATCGTCGGCCGGGAGCCCATGGAGCGTACGGGTTTCCGCCTGGTGGGTGCCCATACCGATTCCCCGGGCCTGCGCCTGAAGCCCCGCGCCCCCCTGGGCAGCGACGGCCTGGTGCGGTTGGGGGTGGAGGTCTATGGCGGCCCCCTCATCGCCACCTTCACCGACCGGGACCTGAGCCTGGCTGGCCGGGTGAATGTGCGCACCGCCCAAGGCTTCGAGACCCGGATGCTCAAGTTCGACCAGCCCCTGGTGCGCCTGCCCAACCTGGCCATCCACATGAACCGGGAAGCCAACGAGCAGGGCTTGAAGCTCAACAAGCAGACCGAGCTGCCCCTCCTCTTCGCCCTGGCCCGGGAAGGCCTGGACGCCGACGGCCAGTTCCGCCGCCACCTGGGGGACGCCCTGCGGGTGGAGGCCAAGGACGTGCTGAACTGGGAGATGTGCGCCTACGACACCCAGAAGGGCTCGTTCTGGGGACCGGACCAGGAATTCATCGCCGACAGCCAGCTGGATAACCTTTCCTCCTGCCACGCCGCCCTGACTGCGCTTCTCTCCACCGACTACCCGGCTGCCACCTGCGTCTGCGCCCTCTTCGACCATGAGGAAGTCGGCAGCGAAAGCGCCACCGGCGCTGGCGGCAGCTTCGTCATGGACGTCCTGGCCCGCATCGCCGCCTCCACTGGCCTGGATGAGGAAGGCCGGCGCTGCGCCTCCGCCCGCAGCTTCTTCATCAGCGCCGACATGGCCCACGCCTGGCATCCCAATTTCCCCGGCGCCTACGAGCCCGGCCACCGGGTCATGGTCAATGGCGGCCCGGTCATCAAGACCAATTGCAACCACCGCTACGCCACCAGCGCCGAGACGGAAGCCCGCTTCATGGCCCTGTGCGAAGCGGCCGGCGTGCCCTGCCAGCAGTACGCCCACCGCACCGACATCGGCTGCGGCAGCACCATCGGCCCCATCGTCGCCGCCCGGCTGGGCATGGCCACGGTGGATGTGGGCTCCCCCATGTGGGCCATGCACAGCGTCCGGGAAAGCGCCGGGGTGCTGGACCACGGCTACATGATCGCGGCGCTGCGGGCCGCCTACGCGAACTGAAATGAAAACAGCCCCCGGGCGGGGGCTGCTGTTGCCGGAACGGAATCC
>DASRUX010000141.1:0-11041 GCA_035655235.1 Rhodocyclaceae bacterium
CCGCTACATCTATATCCACGGCAGCCCGGACCTGGCCGAGATGGGCAAACCGGGTTCCCACGGCTGTATCCGCATGCGCAACGCCGATATCGTCGATCTGTTCGACCTGGTGCCGGTCTATACCCCGGTGGAAATCACCGAGGACTGAAGGGGCTGGCCATTCGGCCCGAAGCTCCGTTCTTCCAGGCGGATGGTGCCGCCGCTGTCCCGGGTCAGGACTGTGGAAGCCCGGGTGCCGTAGTTCTCCGAGCGGACGAAGATGGCGGAGAGTCGCCGCTCCCATTCGAGGGCAACGCCAGTCTGGGGCAGATGCTCGTCGGGAACGATCTGGTCGTCCGCCAGGATGGCGAAGAAATCTTCCGTGGCCGGCAGGGACTGCAGCGCGGCAGCGAAGCGTTGTCGTGCCGTCACCAGTTTGGGCCACGGGGTATCCAAGAGGTGGTTGGATAGCCCGTAGACTCCGGGCAGCAAGGCGCGGGTTGCCCCGTCCCGGTTGGAGGCGTACCAGAGCGTTTCTCCATCCCCGACCAGCAGGTTGAAGCCGGAATAAGCCTTGTCGTCGATGTTGGCTGCGTATTCACCGGCGGATTCGATTCCCTGCAGGAAGCCCTTGGTCAGCTCGCCGCGGGAGCGAGCCCCCTTGGGCATGGCCGGCTCCCGGACATTGGTGACGGCGGCAAAGCGCCCGCTTTCAGTCATGCCCAGCCAAGTTCCTCCGGCCTCCAGGTCACGGCCCCCGAGGACCCGCGGATCATCGGGCCAGCGGCCGGCGGCAGCCGAGGGACGGGCATAGAACTCGTCCCGGTTGGCGGCGACCACCAGGGGGAAATCTGGATGGACCCGCCAGCCGACGACGATCAGGCACATCAGGGATTGACCGCGGTGGCCTCTACCTTGAGGCCGTCGATGGCGCCCAGGTGGACGTCATGGGCGAAGTTGGACTGGATCACCGCCAGGGCCTCGAAGCCACCCGTCGGCGACGGCGCGGCGGTGACCACCTTACCGCAGGCCTGATCCACGTTCTCGGGGCAGTGCAGGTCGTCACCGGCCTGCAGGGCGGTAGCGCTTGCCAGGCGGTAGAGATGGCGCTTCACCTTGCCCAGGTATTGCGTACGGGCCACCACTTCCTGGCCGGGGTAGCAGCCCTTGTGGAAGCTGACGCCACCGATCTTCTCGAAGTCGGCCATCTGGGGAACGAATTCCTCCCGGGTGGCGCCGGTGACCAGGGGCAGACCGGCCCGGATATCCAGCCAGCGCCAGGCCGGAACGCCGGCCGGGCGGGCGATGGAGGCCAGTTGGCGCCAGATTTCCGGCGCCTGGTCGGCGGCGGCGCAGATGACGAAACGATCGACATCGAGACGGATGACCCGGCTTCCGCTTGCCGCGACGGTGGCAAGCGGGGCTGCCGGCATGGGCAGATTGGCGGCAGCCAGGGCGTCACCCGCCTGGGGGCCGGAGAGGCCCAGAAGCACCTGGTCGGCCGACAGATTGGCAATCTTGACCTTGGAGCGCAGCACGAACATTTGCAGGCGCTTGGCCATGGGCTCTACCAGTTCGGCGGCCAGGGCCAAGCGGTAGTTGTCTTCCTCTCGCCAGGCGATGAAGCTGGCCAGCATGCGGCCCTTGGCGGTGCACCAGGCGGAGTGCTGGGCTTGCTCGCTGCCCAAGTGATTGATGTCGCTGGTCAGTTGGTTGTGGAGGAAAGTCTTTGCATCTTCGCCGCTGCACTCGATCAGCCCGAAGTGGGAGAGGGGAGCGAGAATGGTGGCGGCTTGGGCGGCCTGCAATTCACCGGCGGCATTGCCGAAGTGCAACACTTCCTGAGCCGCGGAGTCGAATGCCGCTCCGGCCGTTTCGAGAAAATTACGCCAATTGGGGTTCATACGACGCCTCGCTGGGGTTCTGTTGTTGGGCTATTATATCGCCCGTTTTTCGCGGCCCGGCTAGGGCCTCGCCTGCATTGATTCCCCGCCAATTCCCACGAGTTCTAGCTTGCGCCTTGTTCTGAAACTGGTTTTGATGCTTCTGGTGTGCGCCACCGTCATCGGTGGCGTCGGTTACCGTTGGGCCACGACTCCGGTGTCCCTGCTCACCTCGCCGCTGGATTTCCGCATTCCGCCGGGGAGCAGCCTGCGGGCGGCGGCAACTCAGTTGGCTGACGCCGGTGTCAACGTCCCTCCCAGCCTTCTCGTGCTGCTGGCCAAGGTGGCACGGGCCGAGACGGGGATCAAGGCGGGTAGCTACTCGGTGTCTGCCGGCATCACGCCGTGGGAACTGCTGGGAAAGCTCACCCGGGGCCAGGTCACCCAAGGGGAGATCACCCTCGTCGAGGGCTGGACCCTGCGCCAGTGGCGGGATCGCATCGACGCCAATCCCGACCTTCGCCACGACACCCGGGGCCTGGCCGAGGCAGAATTGCTGAAGCGCCTGGGCATTGAAGGCGTTTCCCGGGCCGAAGGGCTGTTCTTCCCGGACACCTACCTTTTCGACAAGCAGTCGAGTGATGTCGAACTCTTCGCCCGGGCCTACCGGGTCATGCAGAAGAAGCTTGCCGCCGAGTGGGAGCAGCGGGCTCCCGGCCTGCCCTACAAGGATATCTACCAGGCGCTGACCATGGCGTCCATCGTGGAAAAGGAAACGGGCCGGGTGGAGGATCGCGGGATGGTGGCGGCGGTTTTCGTCAATCGCCTGCGCTCCGGCATGCTGCTACAGACCGATCCGACGGTGATCTACGGCATGGCGGAACGTTTCGACGGCAATATCCGCAAGCGGGACCTGACCACGGATACGCCCTACAACACCTATACCCGTTCCGGCCTGCCGCCGACGCCTATTTCCATGCCGGGGTTGGCTTCCATCCAGGCGGCGCTCCATCCGGCCGAGAGCGATGCCTTGTATTTCGTGGCCCGGGGCGATGGCAGCAGCCACTTCTCCACCACCCTGGACGAGCACAACCGGGCGGTCAGTCGTTATCAGAAGGGCGGGCGCTGAGTTCCGGCGCCACGGACGCCTTCCCGTCCTGCCAGCACCGCTGCCAATGGGCGGCGAGTTCCAGCATCCGGTTGGCAAAGCCCCATTCGTTGTCGAACCACACCATCAGCCCGGCCAGGCGCTTGCCGGATACCCGGGTCTGGCTGCCGTCCACGATGGCGGAGTGGGGGTTGTGGTTGAAATCGATGGAGGCGTGGGGCTCGTCCGAATAATCCAGGAGGCCGGGCAGGTTGTCGGTGGCGGCTGCCGCCAAGCGGGTGTTGATCTCCTGGACGGAAACATCCTGGCCCAAGGTCACCACCAAGTCGATGGCGGAGACGTTGAGCACGGGAAGCCTCACCGCCTTGGCCTGGACGCGGCCTGCCAACTGGGGCATGAGCCGTTCCACGCCCTTGGCGAGTCCGGTGGACACAGGGATCATGGATTGCATGGCCGAGCGGGTGCGGCGCAGGTCGGAATGGTGGTAGCCGTCGATCAGGGGCTGGTCGTTCATGACCGAGTGCAGGGTAGTCATGAGGACGTTTTCCACCCCGAAAGCTTGTTCCAGCACCGTCAGCACGGGAACGATGGCATTGGTGGTGCAGGAGGCGGCGGAAACCAAGCGCTCGCTGCCCCTTAGATTCTGCTGGCTTACCCCGTACACGACGGTGCGGTCCAGGTCCTCGGCGCTGTGGCCGGGATGGGAGAGCATGACCCGGGGGCAGCCCGCCTCGATGAAGCCTTCCAACTCATGGCGACGGGAATATTGTCCCGAACAATCCAGGACGATATCGACGCCGAAGTCCGCCCAGGGCACCTCGCCGGGTGTGCGGCCGTGGAAGACGGGGATGCGACGCCCGGCCACCCAGAGGGCGTTGTCCCGGGCCTCCACCGGCGCCGGGAAGCGGCCGTGGGTGGAATCGAAGCGGGTGAGGTAAGCGATGCTCTCCAGGTCCGAGGGCTCGTTGATGACCACGATATCGAGATCCTCCTTGAGGGGCGATTCGTGGAGAGCCCGGAATACACAGCGGCCGATGCGGCCGTAACCGTTGATTGCGAGGCGAAGGGTCATGCCGCTTGACTGCCGTTTGGTCTGGTTCGAGGAACTCTTGAAGATAACACATTGCCAATGGACTGCCGGGTTTCCTCTAAAATGTCGGGTAATGCACAGATCAAACCCAATTTAGGACGAGCGCGGCGGTGAGAGGCAAATTCATTACTTTCGAGGGCATCGACGGCGCTGGCAAGAGCAGCCATGTCGAATGGTTGGCCGGCTGGCTGCGGGAGCAGGGCAAGACGGTCCGGGTGACCCGGGAGCCCGGCGGTACGCCGCTGGGAGAGAAGCTGCGGGAGCTGCTGCTGTCTGAGCCCATGCACCTCGAAACCGAAACCCTACTCATGTTCGCCGCCCGCCGCGAGCACCTCGCCCAGGTCATCGAACCGGCCCTGGAGCGGGGCGAATGGGTGGTCTGCGACCGTTTCACCGACGCCACCTATGCCTACCAGGGCGGCGGCCGGGGCCTTTGCCGGAACAAGCTGCAGAGCCTGGAGCATTGGGTCCATGACCATCTCCAGCCCGACCTGACCCTCCTCTTTGACTTGCCCTTCGATGTGGCCCGGGAGCGCATCGCCCATTCCACCCGGGAACTGGACCGCTTCGAACAGGAGCGGGCCGACTTCCATGAGCGGGTCCGGCTCGCCTATCTGGATCGGGCGGCGGCCAATCCCCGGCGAATTCAGGTTATCGATGCCAATCATGCCATCGAAGAAATTCGAGTGACGCTTGAAAAAATCCTCACAACCCGTTGTTTATGAATGTTGTTAAGCTAAATCGGCAGGTTTGGGAAAGGCTTCAGGCCCGGCGCCAGCGCCTGCCCCATGCGTTGTTGATAACCGGCCAGCGGGGGCTGGGGAAATTCGCCCTAGCCAAGGAATTTGCCGCCGGCCTGCTGTGCGAGAACCCCGCCGAAGACGGGCGGGCCTGTGGCCGTTGCCTGGCTTGCGGCTGGTTCGGGCAGGGCAATCATCCGGACTTCCGCCTGCTTCAGCCAGAGGCCATGGCCGAGACGGAAGGGGAGGCCGAAGAGGGCAAGAAGAAGGCGAGCCAGCAGATCACCATCGAGCAGGTGCGTGGCCTCGACGATTTCTTCAACGTCGGTACCCACCGTTCCGGCCTGCGCGTCATCCTCGTCTATCCCACCGAGGCCATGAACCGGAATACCGCCAACGCACTTCTCAAGTCACTTGAAGAACCGTCGCCAGGTACATTGTTTTTATTGGTTTCCGGTGAACCGATGCGGCTCCTTCCCACCATCCGCAGCCGTTGCCAGGTGGTACCTGTTCCCGTGCCTGCCATGGACGCCGCCGCTGCCGCGCTGAAGTCGGTCGGCGTGGGCGATGCGGAGCAATGGCTGGCCCTGGCCGGCGGCGCGCCGCTGTTGGCCTGGGAGCTTGCCCAGTCCGGACAGGGACAGTGGCTCGACCAGCTGGTGAAGCGCCTCGCGGCCGGCCCGCGGAGCGATGCCCTGGTGGCCGCGGCGGAAATGGACAAGCTGCTCAAGGACAGCAAGGGAAAGGTGGGCCTGCGGCAGGTGGTGGAGTGGATGCAGAAGTGGACCGTCGACCTCGCCCTGGCCGGCCAATCCTTGCCAGTGCGATATTTTTCCGGCCAGCGCGCTACAATAGAAAAACTTGTAGCCGGCACCCCGGTCTATAAGTTCCTGGGTTTCCACCGCAGGCTGTTGCGGGAGCGGCGGCAAGTTGAACAACCGCTCAACGCCCGCCTGTTCCTGGAAACCCTTTTCATGGATTACCGAGCCCTGTTCTCGAACTGAAGACGCCCCCGACCCAGCGATGAGCGACGCCAAGCCAGCCCCCCAGCGTCCGAGCGTACTTTCGCTCAATATCAACTCCAAGTCGGCCCTTTACGCGGCCTTCATGCCCCTGTTGAAGCACGGCGGCATCTTCATTCCCACCACCCGCAGCTACAACACCGGGGATGAAGTGTTCATGCTGCTCTCCCTCATGGACGACCCAGCCAAGCTGCCCATCGCCGGCACCGTCGTCTGGGTGACGCCGGCGGGGGCGCAGAACGGCCGCGCCCAGGGTATCGGCGTGCATTTCAACAACGACGAGAGCGGCCAGGAAGCCCGTCGCAAGATCGAAGGGCTGCTGGGCGGGGTGATGCAGTCCACCCGTCCGACCCATACCCTTTGAGCTTGTTTCCGCTGGTTTTCCTTTGCTAGTCGATTCCCACTGCCATCTCGATTTTCCCGACCTGGCCGCCCGCCTGCCTGAACTGCTGGGCGCCATGCGGGACAATGGAGTCGGCGTGGCGGTCTGTATCGGGGTGAATCTGGAAGATTTTCCCCAGGTGCTGGCCCTCGCCGAAGCCCATTCCCACCTCTATGCCACGGTGGGCGTCCACCCTGAATACACCGATGCCGAAGAGCCGACCGTGGATCGCTTGGTCACCCTGGCGAACCACCCGAAGGTGATCGCCATCGGCGAGACCGGCCTCGACTACTACTGGCAGAAGGATCGCCCGGAGTGGCAGAGGGAGCGGTTCCGTAACCATATCCGGGCCGCGAAGCTGGCTGGGAAGCCCCTGGTGGTCCATACCCGGGACTCCGCCGACGACACCCTTCGTCTCTTGGAGGAGGAGGGGGCTGGGTCGGTTGGCGGGGTAATGCACTGCTTCACAGAAAACTGGGAGGTGGCCAGCCGTGCCCTGGACCTGGGCTTCTACCTATCCTTTTCCGGCATCGTCACCTTCAAGAACGCGACGGTGCTGAAGGACGTGGCGACCCGCGCCCCCCTCGACCGGATCCTGGTGGAAACCGATTCCCCTTATCTGGCGCCCGTGCCTTACCGGGGCAAGACCAACCAGCCGGCCTATGTGCGCCATGTGGCCGAAGAGATCGCCAAGCTGCGCGGCCTCGGCTTCGACCAAGTCGCCACAGCGACCACCGACAATTTCTTCCGACTCTTTTCCACGGCCAAGCGGCCGGAGATGCCATGAAAAAGACGATCGCCATCGCACTGCTTTCCCTCCTGCCGCTGTGGGCCGGGGCCAATACCTACGACGACCTGATCAACGCCGCCAAGACGGGCGATACCGTCGCCATGGAGGCCCTGGTCAAGCGCGGCGCCGATGTGAATACCACCGACCCGGAGGGCAATAGCCTGTTGATGCTGGCCGCCCGGGATGGGCAGTTGAACATGGTGGAGCTGCTCCTGGCCCAGCGGGCCAAGGTCAATTTCCGCAATAGCGCCGGCGATACCGCGCTGCGCCTGGCGGCCTTCAACGGCCATGAGAAGGTGGTCGAGCGGCTGGTGGAGGCTGGTGCCCACGTCAATATGAGCGGCTGGAGCCCCCTGAGCTATGCGGCCTTCAGCGGCCATGCCGAGACGGTGCGCTATCTGATGCGGGCGGGGGCCGATGTGAATGCGCCCAGCGACAACGGCCTGACGGCGCTGATGGTGGCCGCCCGGGGCGGCCATGCCGAGGTGGTCAAGACCCTGTTGGAAGCCGGTGGGGCCGATCCCAACCTGAAGACGGAGAATGGCGATACCGCCCTGGATATCGCCTTGAAGACCCAGAACTCCGATATCGCCGAGATGCTGCGCCGGGCCGGCGGCCATAGCGGCAAGTCCGTCACCCTCGAACTGAAATAGGGCGGGGCGTTACGCCCCACACGGTCAGGCCGGCCCTCGGGGCGGCCAGCCTGCCGATGCTGTTTGGGCTTCAGCCCTGGGTGGCGATGAGGCCCTTTTCGATGGCGTAGGCGGTCAAAGCCGACGCATTGTGCAAGTCCAGCTTCTTCATGAGGTTGGAGCGATGTTTCTCCACCGTCTTGACGCTCAGGCAGAGATAGTCGGCGATGTACTTGTTGTTCTTGCTCTCGGCCACCAGCTTCAGGACTTCCCGCTCCCGGTGGGTGAGGGTATCCCAGGGGCTGGACAACCCGGTGGCGCGTCCGCCGGTGCCCAGGTAGCCGTTGATCACCTGGGAGGAAATGTCCGGGCTCAGGTATACCTTGCCGCTCAGGACGCTGCGGATGGCGATGCGCAACTCATCCGGGCTCGCATCCTTGAGGATGTAGCCGCTGGCGCCGGCCTTCAGGCTCTCGTGGATGTATTCGTCCGTCTTGTAGATGGTCAGCACCAGGATGTTGGTTTCCGGATAGCGCCGCTTGATGTCGCGGATAGCTTCGATGCCGCTGATGCCGGGCATGGAGATGTCCATCAGGACCACATGGGGGAGCAGGCTGCCCACGGCGTGCATGGCGTCGCGGCCGTTGTCGGCCTCGCCGACGATCTCGAAATCCTCTTCCTGGGAGAGCAGGGCGCGCAGGCCGGCCCGCAGAATGGTGTGATCCTCGACAAGGAGGATCCGCTTCTTTTTGTCCGACATCGGTGCAGGCCTCCTGTTCGCCTGGATGTTGGTAAGAGTGCTCGTCTGCATTTCAATCGTGCTCATAAGATCTCCCGCAAGTGATTCGAACGGACTTCCGGTCCGGGCGACAAGCGCAGGACTTCTTGGAAGTTCCAGAGTTTAAACGAGATGGCCGGCAGCGGATAAACCATAGGTCACAATTTATCTCAGTGGTATATCCATTCCGGCAGCCATCGCTCATGCCTGCACCCCATCCAGCAATACCTTTCCGTTGAAGACGGGAGCCGGTATCGCAGTGGCTTGTTGTTCCCTGAGGCGGGTGATCTGCCATCCCGATTTGAGGGGCAGAACGACTTCGTCGGATTCGTCGCGGCCCCAGATCATGAGATTGCGGGGACGGACGATGAGGCCGGCGGCGGAGGCTTCCTGGTCGAGCAGGGACAGCAACTGCACCGATGAGGCCGGCCACATGTAGAGATTCCGGAATCGGGTGAATTCGCCTTCCTGGACGAGCCCGATGGAAGCCAAGCCTTCTTCGACCAGCACCAGCCAACCCGGTTCCTCATGGAATTCCTCAAGCAGATCGGTACCGAAGGCGACAATGCGGGGCAGCAGCGAGGCCAAGCGGCAATCGTGCTGCAGCAGCAGGCCGAGCAGATTGTTCTGCAGTTCCTCCTCGATCACGCCGGGGGCACAGGGGCGCTCGCTGGGCATGCCGCTCTGGATGAGGGGATAGTGCACAAAATGATTGGAGAGGATCACAGTGGCGTCGTGGGGGCGCTCCGGCAGACCGTCCAGGGCGATCCCCAGGACAGCCAGGGGGGCGGTCCACAGGGTTGGCTCGTGGCGCGGCTCGACCGGGATGATCTCCGGCTCGAAATACCGGGCTTCCACGCCCGAGCGGCCGGCAACCAGCTTGCCGCATTGCAGGATGACCTGATCGGGACAAAGGGTGATACGCAACAGTTCGGGCCAGGGATGGGGCAAGGACTGGGACACGATCTTTCTCCTGTCAGTTGGGGGGCCGCAAGGTTGGAAAACCGTACATTTCGCTCTACCAGCTCGTGATATCGGCGGCTTCCTCGGTCCCCCCGGGCTGCCCGTCCTTCCCGTAGGAAAGAAGGTCGTATTCCCCGTGTTCCCCGGGGATCTTGTACACATAGGCGTTGCCCCACGGGTCGCTGGGCACGCCCTTCTTCAGGTAGGGGCCATCCCACTTCGGCTCGTTGGCGGGCTTGGTGACGAGAGCAGCAAGCCCCGCCTCCTGGCTGGGATAATGGCCGTTGTCGATACGGTATTGGTCCAGCGCCTTCTCCAGGGCATCGATCTGGGCCCGGGCCGCCTTCACCTCTGACTTGCCGATCTGGGAGAAGTAGCGCGGCCCCACATATCCCACCAGAAGGCCAATGATGACCATGACCACGAGCAGCTCCAGCAGGGTGAAGCCCCTGGGTCGGCTGCTCGGCGCGCCAAGGTGGTCGCGGGCCTGGTTCGGGATCATTGATTGCCTGTCGGTTGGTTTCGATGTCGTGCCGTTTCATCCTGCCTGCTCGAACAAGCCTGTGGGATGGGCTGCACTGGGGAGATGGTGCCTGTGACCGGCTAGCGGTCCTCAGGCATCACTGTATTGATTGGCCATGGAATTGACCCTGGGATATTCACCCTATTGCCCGATACAGGGAAAACTGTATTTTTGAGGCCGGCGAACCGCAGGGAAAATGGGGCAGTCCCCAGGATTGGCGCGGCTTGGCGGGTAGGCAGTGCAGAAGGACGCCGGGTAGGAGCCCGGCGCTTCTGCATCCGCGTTTAGGGGCGGCTTCAGGCGGGGATGGGCAGGGGCCAGGTGATGCGGATGCTGGTTCCCTTGTTGCGCACCGATTTCATCTGATAGATGCCGCCCGAAAGGCGGGCCCGCTCCTGCATGCCCCGCAGGCCGAGGCCTTCCGACGGGGTTTCGTGGAAGGCCAGGGCGTCGAAGCCGCGGCCATTGTCTTCAATGCGGAAGATCAGGCTGTCGCCTTCCTTCTCCAGCCCGAAACGGATCCGGCTGGCCTCGGCGTGCTTGACGATGTTGCTGGTGGCTTCCTGGAGGATGCGGAAGATCACCACCTTGAGGGAGGCCGGAATATCCGATTCCACGGCGGTGATGCTTTTCTCGACGGCGATGTTCCGGCAGGCCGCCTCGAATTCCCGGAAGAACCAGGACAGGGTGGGCAGGATGCCCAGGTCGTCGAGGGTGGAGGGTCGCAGATCCATGGAAATGCGGCGGATTTCGACGATGGCGTCCTTGACCCGGGGGGCCAACTGGTGGAGAGAGTCCAGGGCTTCGCGGCTGTTGCCGTTGGAAAGGTTGTAGGCCGCCTGCTCGATGGATAGCTTGATGACGCTCAGGGATTGGCCGATGCCGTCGTGGAGGTCGGCGGCGATGCGCTTTCTTTCGGTCTCCTGGATGCTCATGAGCTGGCCGGACAGCTGGCGCAGTTCTTCTTCGGAGCGGCGCAGGCTTTCCTCCGCCCGGTAGCGCTGGATGGCCAGGGCAGCCATGGCGACGCCCAGTTCCGAGTAGATGTGCAGGGCGACCTGGTGATCGCCGGCACTATGGGGCTGGAGGGCCAAGTGGCCCAGGAGCTGGCCGCTGCCGCTACGGATAGGGAAGAAATGGGTGCCGTCCTC
>DASRUX010000142.1:0-5658 GCA_035655235.1 Rhodocyclaceae bacterium
CGACAATCTCCTGGCCCATGGGGTGATCGGCTCCCTGGTGACCGTGGTGGTCCTCTGCGCCGCCCTTTTCCTGACCTTGCGCCTGATGCTGCGCCGCACCGTCCTCAACCCGGTGGCCGATTTGATCCGCCGCACCGACCAGGAGATCGTCCGCGCCCTGCCCGAATCGGCGGCGCCCGAAAAACCCGCCGGCGAAGTGGATGAAATCCAGCTCTTCGACCAGCGCTTCACCGCCCTCCTCGACGGCCTGAAGCGCCACGACGAAGCCCGGGACCTGGCCGAGAAGGAGCTGGTGGAACACCGGGACGGCCTGGAACGGCTGGTGGAAGCCCGCACCCAGTCCATGCGCCAGGCCCAGGAGGAAGCGCAACGGCTCAACCAGGCCAAGAGCGAATTCCTCGCCGCCGCCAGCCACGACCTGCGCCAGCCCCTGCAGGCCATCAGCCTATTCCACGCGGCGCTCAACGCCACCCCCCTCAACGACGAGCAGCGCCAGCTGATGGGCTACCTGTCCCTATCGCTCACCTCCCTGGGCGACCTGCTCAACGCCCTCCTCGACATTTCCAAGCTGGACGCCGGCCTGATCAAGGCCAACATGGAGACGGTACCCATCGACTGGATTTTCCAGAAGATCGATGCCGAATTCTCGTCCCTCGCCCGCAAGAGCCGGCTGCGCTTCAAGTATTTCTATCCCCACACCCCCTTGGCGGTCCAGACCGACGGCAAGCTGCTCCTCAGCATGTTGGGCAACCTGGTGGGCAACGCCATCAAATACACCGACCGGGGCGGCATCCTGGTCAGCATGCGCCGGCGGGGTGGAGAAGTGCTGGTCCAGGTGTGGGACACCGGCATCGGCATTCCCGACGAATTCCGCCAGAAGATATTCGAAGAGTACTTCCAGATCGGCAACCGGGAGCGGGACCGGGCCAAGGGCGTCGGCCTCGGCCTTTCCATCGTCCGCCGCCTGTCCCGGCTGTTGGGTACCGAGGTCCACTGCCATTCCGTGCCCGGACGGGGGAGCCTGTTCGAATTCACCCTACCCCTGGCCGACCGGGTGGCGGAACCCGCCGCCGCGCCGGAGATGCCGGATTCCTTCGACGGCTTCGAGGGCAGCACGGTGGTCGTGGTGGAGGACGATGCGGCCGTGGGAACCGCCATCCGGGTGGCCTGCGAAGCCCAGGGCATGCAGGCCATCCTGTACCCGAATGCCGAAAGCGCCCTGGCGGACGAGGCAACGCTGCAGGCTGATTACTACGTTTCCGACTTCCGGCTGCCGGGGATGAGCGGCCTTGATCTTCTCGACCGCCTCCAGCAGCGCATCGGCCATCCCATCAATGCCGTTCTCCTGACCGGCGAGTTGGCATCCACGGAATTCCTCAAGAAGAACCACAAGGGATTCACCGTCCTGTTCAAACCCATCACCTTCGTGAAACTGCTCCAGGCTTGGCATGGCCAGCGCGGCGCCGGCAATCCTTGCCCGTCGCGGCAAGCAGTTCCGGCCCTGGCCGAAGAGCAGATCTAGCAAACCCTTATCAGCTTCGGCCAACCCGTCTTACGGGGTCCCGGCCGTATTGTTTCCCTGGCGCCTGCCGCGCTACCGTGGCAGCTGTCAGGGGCATTTCGGCGAGGCGTCATGGCGAGGGAAAGCAATCGCGTCCAGTCCTTCTGGGAAGGATTTGCCGGTGCCGTGCTCTGGGTCTTGAAGGCGGCGCTGGTGGCCCTTGCCCTCTACATCCTGTTCCCGCCCTTCTGGGATGCAATCTTTGCCGCCAACCTCAAGGCCCTCCACGAGGCGCCCTATCGGGCTGCGGACCGGGCCGTCCATCTCTGGCATGTCGTCACGGGGAGGGGGGATGCGGCCACCGACAAGCGCAGCGAATCTCTGAGTTCCATCCAGCGCCCCCGGCGGCTGGCGGGGTGATCAATCGTCGATGGGATCCCAATAATCGGGGATCAGCTCCTGCCGGGGCTGATTGAAGCCGTGCAGGGCGTCGGTATAGAGAATCCGGACACCCGCCCGGATGGCTTCGTCGAGCCGTGCGCCGAAATGCTCCAGGACATACTGGGTGGCCTGGGACAGGCTGCCGGTGTATACGACGACTTCATGGTCGAGGACATGGAACATGTTCGCCTCCTTCCGCTTCAGCAACTCGAAGACTGCTGATTTGTCGGCAAAAACAAAGCATTAGCCGTGCCATGGCGAAGTGGCAAATCCCAAAACAAAACCCCCGGGACCGGCCCGGGGGTTTCTCTGGGGGGATTCGGCTGAAGCTTACTTGGCCGCCGGGGTTTCGGCCTTTTCAGCCTTCTTGCCGTGCTTGCTGGCCTTCTTATGCTCGTGCTTCTCGACCTTGGCTTCCGGCTTGACGGTATCGGCGGTGGCCGGATTGGCAGCCTTGGCGGCGTCGGACTTGCCGGCTTCGGCAGCCTTCGGGGCCTCGACCTTCTTCTCGGCGGCGGCGCCCGGGGTGGTGGTCGTCACCTTGGCGGACGGAGCAGCCGGGGTGGCGGGAGTGGCCGGGGTAGCGCCCTGGGCGAAGGAAGCGGAGGCAAAACCAGCGGCAACGGCCAGAGCGATAACGGTCTTCAGCATTTTTGAATCTCCTAGAGTAATCAACGACGTTTGTTTGGTTTCGGTGCTGACTTGGTGCAGCGCCTTGTGCCGAATAACGCGGCGGGTTACCCAGGGGATGTCAGGAGCAATGTAAGGTAGTGTGACCGTCGGTGACAGGGATGTTTCCGGATTTTCTACAGGATAGAACCTATGAAAAAGGGGCGGTCGCCCGCCCCCAAAAGTGTTGGTCCCAGCCCAACGATCAGAAGAAACCCAACTTCTGCTCGGAGTAGCTGACCAGAAGGTTCTTGGTCTGCTGGTAGTGGTCCAGCATCATCTTGTGGGTTTCGCGGCCAATGCCGGATTCCTTGTAGCCGCCGAAAGCCGCATGGGCCGGGTAGTCGTGGTAGCAGTTGGTCCACACGCGGCCCGCCTTGATGGAGCGGCCCATGCGATAGGCCAGATTGCCGTTGCGGGTCCACACCCCGGCACCCAGGCCGTACTGGGTGTCGTTGGCGATGGCCAGGGCCTCCGCCTCGTCCTTGAAGGTGGTCACGGCCAGGACCGGCCCGAAGATTTCCTCCTGGAAGATGCGCATCTTGTTGTGGCCCTTGAACACCGTCGGCTGGATGTAATAGCCGTCGGCCAGGTCGCCGCCCAGCTGGGCGCGGCTGCCGCCGATCAGCACCTGGGCGCCTTCCTGCTTGCCCAGGTCGAGGTAGGAGGTGATCTTGGCGATCTGCTCCCGGGAGGCCTGGGCACCGATCATGGTCTCCGTATCCAGCGGGTCGCCCTGCTTGATGGCGGCGACGCGGGCCAGACAGCGCTCCATGAACTTGTCGTAGATGGATTCCTGGATCAGGGCGCGGGACGGGCAGGTGCACACCTCGCCCTGGTTGAAGGCAAAGAGCACCAGGCCTTCGATGGCCTTGTCCAGGAAGGAATCGTCGGCGGCCATCACGTCCTCGAAGAAGACGTTGGGGGACTTGCCGCCCAGTTCCAGAGTGGCGGGAATCAGGTTGTGGGCGGCGGCCTGGGCGATGATCTTGCCGGTGGCGGTGGAGCCGGTGAAGGCGATCTTGGCGATGCGACGGCTTTCAGCCAGGGGCATGCCGGCTTCCCGGCCGAAGCCATTCACGATGTTCAGCACGCCAGGGGGCAGCAGGTCGGCGATCAGCTCGGCCAGGATGAGCAGGGAGATGGGGGTGGACTCGGCGGGCTTCAGCACCACGCAGTTGCCGGCCCCGAGGGCGGGGGCGAGCTTCCAGGCGGCCATGAGCAGGGGGAAGTTCCAGGGGATGATCTGGCCGACCACGCCCAGGGGCTCGTGGAGGTGGTAGGCCACCGTGTTCTCGTTGATTTCCGAGATGGCACCCTCCTGGGCCCGCAGGCAGCCGGCGAAGTAGCGGAAATGATCCACGGACAGGGGTACGTCGGCGTTCAGGGTTTCCCGCATGGGTTTCCCGTTATCCACCGTCTCGGCGTAGGCCAGCAGCTCCAGGTTGGCCTCGATGCGGTCGGCGATCTTGAGCAGCACGTTGGAACGCTCGGCCGGCGAAGTCTTGCCCCACTTCTCCGCCGCGGCGTGGGCGGCGTCCAGGGCCAGTTCGATGTCCTCGGCACCGGAGCGGGCAGCCTTGGTATAGACCCGGCCGGAAATGGGCGTGACCACGTCGAAATACTCGCCCTTGACGGGCGGAACCCACTTGCCGCCGATGAAGTTGTCGTACTTGGCCTTGTAGGCGATCTTGGCACCGTCGGTACCGGGGGCAGCGTAGATCATTTTGTCTCCTTGATTTTACGAATGGTGAAGTGATTCCCTGTTCGGGCACATCACCTAATCAAGGGCCGTGCCAGGCGGCAGAAATTGCCGCAAGCCATTGACCGGCAAGGAAATACCCGAGCAGAGCAGCCAAGACGACATGGGCAGTGCAACGTCCCGTTCCAGGACAGGTGTCACATTTTGGAACAGTAGGAGACAAGGTGGCGGCAAAGGTATTGCGCGGGCCGCATTGCTCCCTATACTGGCCGAAAAACCGGGCCACGACCCGGCGAGGAGACAAGCGATGCGGACCACCTACCCCACGCCGGCGCCCGTGCTGCGCCAGGCAAGGCTCAAATTGATGGAACAGGGCGACTTGCCCGACTGCGGCATCAGCCAGGGCCTGATCCTTTCCTGGCGGCGCAGCGCCGCTGCGGGCCTGGCGCCGGATTCCCGCATCGGGGCTGGAGAGCACGCCTCCGGCCAAGCCCTGCACCGTGCCCTGGCCCGCAACCATGAGCTCATCAGCCACTCCCGGCCGGTGATGGAATACCTGTTCGAGCAGGTCCGGCGCAGCGACAGCATGGTCATCCTGGCCGACAACCGGGGGGTGCTGATGCACACCCTGGGCGCCCCGGACTTCGTCGGCAAGGCCGAGCGGGTCGCCCTCATGCCCGGCGCCTGCTGGAGCGAGGAGCACCGGGGGACCAACGCCATCGGCGTCGCCCTGGCCGAAACCGGCGACGTGGAAATCCATGGCGCCGAGCACTTTCTGGAGCGGAACGGCTTCCTCACCTGCGCTGCTTCCGCCATCGTCTCCGCCACCGGGGAACTGCTGGGCATCCTGGACATCTCCGGCGACCAGCGCAGCCGCCACCCCCATACCCTGGGCCTGGTCAATACCGCCGCCCAGATGATCGAGAACCGGCTGGCGGTCGCCGCCTTCCGCCGTCATCTGCGCCTTCATTTCCACGGCACGCCGGAAGGCATCGGCACCGTGGCCGAAGGCATCGTCGCCCTGTCGGAAGACGGCTGGATCGTCGGCGCCAACCGCAACGCCCTACGCCTGCTCGGGCTGAGGGTCGCCGACATCGGCGCCACGCCTCTCTTCCGCATCCTGGACGCCCGCCTGGAGGGCATCGTCGCCCAGGCCCGCCGCCAACCCCAGCAGCCTTTCCTGCTCCAGCGCCACGACGGCAAGACCCTCTACGCCACCCTGCATGGCGACGCCCCGGCCGCCACCGTCCGCCCACCGGCCCCGGAGACGCCCCGGGACGACGCCCTGGCCCGGCTCGACACCGGCGACGCGGCTTGGCAACGGGCGGCGGACAAGGCCCGGCGG
>DASRUX010000143.1:0-9715 GCA_035655235.1 Rhodocyclaceae bacterium
CTTCCTCCTCTGGTCGGGCCGGGGGGCATTGCCTTGGAACTGCACCATCGGCTGACGCCCCCCGACCTGCCTCATTTCAGGCGATTCGAAGAGCGCCTGTGGTCGCGTCGCATCGGGAAAGCCGTGGGAGGTATGGAGGTCCAATTTCCCCGTGCGGAAGACATGCTGCTCCACCTGTGCATCCATGCCACCCTTGACCATCAGCTTGATGTCGGTCCATTGGCCTTGATGGACATCACCACGCTCGTCGAGACAGAAAGCCTGGATTGGGACGACTTCCTGCGCTGCGTCGGTGAGGGCCATTGGGGGCGGTGCGTCCTGCCCCCCCTATTCCTGGCGGAACGACATTTCGGAGCGAAGATTCCGCAGACGGTCATCGATGCGCTTGGCGTCGGGGAAGGTCCCGGCGATTGGGTCGGCGATGCCGAATATCTGCTTTTCTCCGATTCCAGGGATCACAAGGTTCTCGACTATGGGGTGCAGGAGATGCTCTATTCGCCCAAACGGTCTGAAAGGCTGGCACGGCTGGTCGGCGCTGCTTTTCCCCCCCGGACTGTCATTGCCCGTCATTTTCCGGTCCGTTCCGACTCGGTATTGGCCTATCTCTATTACCCCCTGCGCTGGTATCGCTTGGCGACGGGCAAATTGCCTGAGTTGTTGAGGGCGCATTCCGGCGGCGCGGTGTCCCTGCGTCAATTGGCGATCCGGCGCGCAGCCTTTCTCAAGTGGCTGAACGGGGAGCACTCGACAACGGAACACAGGTGAGCGTTTTGCCTCGCGGCTGGAGGAATGAGAGGCGTGCGTTGCAGACATCCGCATGCGGAACCCAATTGCTACGCTTTTTGAATAAATATTATGATGTTAGTATTGTCTGATCGTGAAATTGCAAGTCGCATAAACTTTTGAGCCCTAGGGGGAACTATGGAGCGCAATAGCAGATTAGGTGCGTGGGTCGTGGCGCTGTTCCTGGTATTTGAGACGGGAGCAGCGTTTGCCCAAACTCAAGATATCAATGCCGCACTGGTAGCCATCCGCAACGAGGCGGCTAAAGTGGATTCCGCTGCCGGGGCCGAGCGGGAAGCTGCAAAGCAGGCGTTGTTGAGGTCTGTCGGCCGGGCCGTTGCAAAGGCGAAAAATGCCGAGGAAATTTCGGCCATCCTGACGGCCGCGTTGACCGCGGCGCCTGCCGAGGCGGTTGCCATCACCCGTGTGGCAGTCGCAGCCGCTCCCGCCCATGCCGTAGAGATCGCGGTGATCGCACTGAATGGTGTGACGGACCAAGGTCAGCGGACCGCGATCGTCAATACCGCGGTTGCGACGTTCAATGCCTCCCGGCGTGACGCAGAGACTTCCGCGACATTGCAGAGCCTGCTCACGCAAGCGCCGGGTACCCTGCAGGTCAAATCTCAAACTCAGCAAGTCGACCCCGTCCCAACCAATGTTCCAAACCACCAGCCGCCGTCTACGCCAGCGCCGACGGGCAATGGAAGCGTAAGCCCTTCCTGAAGAGGGCTTCTTGAATATCCTTTCGGGGGGCAGTGCTAGGGCTGGCTGCAGATGAATACAGTAATATTGAATGGATGGGCGGTTGCCAAATGAAAAACAATAACGCTTTAATCGGGCTGGTATTTGCATGGGCGGGGCTGATGGCCGGAGGTGCACAGGCGGCATCTGATGAGAAGGTCGGTTCGGCCGTTTCCGAGGATTCTGCGGCGCCTGTCCTGCATGCGGGTGGAGCTTCCTTTTATCCCGGCATTTCTCTCGTCGAGATGCACAACGACAACCTGCTCAAGCGGGACGTCAACAAAATCTCGTCCAATGTGACGGTGCTCAGCCCGTCGGTGCTGATGCAAGCGAAGTCTGCCGCCAATGTCTATTCCCTTGGCTATCGGGCGGACATCGGCCGCTATGCGAGCAGTTCCGCCGACAATTTCGAAGACCAGAGCCTCTGGGGTGTCGCCGATCTGTCCCTGTCATCCCGGGCTTCCGTGCGCCTCAATCCGCAATTCACCATCGGCCATGACGAGCGCGGCAGCACTTATTCGGCTCTGACCCGGGTTCCCAATACCTGGCACAAGGCAGGGGGCGAAGGGCAGTTTGCTTATGGCACCGAGGACTCGCAGGGCCGGATCGTCGTAGACGCCAGCTTCTATGACGTGAAGTATCAGAACAATCGCACGATCACCACCGCCTTCGACAAGACCCTGGCCGGCATCGGCGGGACTTTCTATCTCCGCATGGCGCCGAAGACCTTCGCGTTCGTCCAGGCTTCCGATATGCGTATCGACTATGATGATGCGGCAAGCAAGCATCTGAATAGCTACGAAGATCGCGTCATGCTCGGCGTGACCTGGAAGGCGACGGCACAGACAACCGGAACGTTCAAGGCCGGCGCGTTGCAGAAGCGTTTTGACAATGGCAGCCATCCGACCTTCCGGGGCGCAAGCTGGGAAGGCGGTCTGCGCTGGAGCCCGCGCGAGTTCCTGCGCCTGGACCTGACTTCCGTCCGGAAGACCACGGAATCGACAGGGGTGGGCAGCTTCGTGCTCATCACCAATCATACCGCGGACCTGGCCTACGACCTGACCGAGCGCTCTACCTTGCATCTGATCGGTGGGAAGCTCAGGGAAGAATTCCACCAGAACGGACGTGTCGACAATACGCCGTCTTATGGCTTGAAGGCCGATTACAAGCTGCGCAATTGGCTCAAGGTCGGGGCGGATTACACGAGGGCCGTCAAGTCGTCGTCCGGTTTTACGGGACTTAACCCCGAGTACCACAACAATATCTTCTCGGTCTATCTCCGTTCGGAACTCTAATCGCGGTTTCGAGGCCCGGCCCAGGACATCGTCCTGGGGCAGGGGCGGACGGTATTGGGGGAACTTCCTGTTCCGGCGGCAGGGAGCGGCACAGTGAAAATCCTTTTGTACGGCATCAATTATTCCCCGGAATTGACCGGTATCGGCAAATACACGGGGGAAATGGCGGAGTGGCTGGCATCGGCCGGCTACGAGGTGCGGGTGGTGACGGCGCCGCCCTATCACCCGAAGTGGCGCATCTTTGACGGCTACGCCAATCGCTGGGGCCGCAGTGGCGGCCGTGCTGGCGAACCGACGGTATACCGCTGCCCCCTGTGGGTGCCCACCCGCCCATCCGGTGCCAAGCGGTTGCTGCACTTGGCAAGTTTTGCGCTGGCCAGCCTGCCGACCCTGGTCATGCAGGCCTTGTGGCGGCCCGACGTAGTCTTCGTTGTGGCCCCTCCCTTTCTGTGCGCTCCCCAGGCGTGGCTGGTCGCCCGCCTGTGTGGCGCGCGGGCTTGGCTGCATATCCAGGATTTCGAAATCGATGTCGCCTTCGACCTGGGCATGTTGCGGGGCGGCTGGCTGAAGCGTCTCGCCCTGTCCTTCGAGTGCTTCTGGTTGCGGCGTTTCGACCGGGTGTCATCCATCTCCGACAAGATGCTGGACAAGCTCCATGCCAAGGGTGTCGTTGGGGAAAAGGCCGTCCTTTTCCCCAACTGGAGCCATCCCGAGGAAATCCAGCCCCTGGCCGGCCCCAATCCTTTCCGGGAAGAACTGGAACTGGCGGAGGACTCCTTTGTTGCTCTTTATTCCGGTAGCATGGGAGAGAAGCAGGGGCTGGATACGGTGCTCGACGCTGCGGCTGCTCTCCAGGGCCATCCCCGTATCCGTTTCGTGCTGTGCGGGGAAGGTCCGGTCAAGGCGGGTTTGCAGGAACGGTACGATCTACCGAATGTCCGCTGGCTGCCGCTGCAGCCCCTGCAGCGCTTGAACGACCTGCTCGGCCTGGCGGATGTGCACCTCCTGCCCCAGCGCGGGGACGTGGCCGATCTGGTCATGCCCTCGAAGCTGCTCGGCATGCTGGCGAGCGGCCGGCCGGTGTTGGCGACGGCAGGTGTGGATACCCAGGTGGGGCGGCTTGTGGCCCAGTGCGGAGTCTTGTCGCCGGCGGACGATTCGGCGGGGCTCGTGGACGCTCTGCTGGCACTGGCCGGGGAGCCTGAGCGCCGAGCGGAGCTGGGGGCCATGGCGCGGTGGATTGCAGAGGCCCAATTCTCGAAGGGAGCGGTTTTGGGAAAGCTGGAACAGGATTTGACCGAGGCGATGGATGCTTAGAGGATCGCTTCATGCCCATGCGTCGAGTGTTACCTTCCTCCAGCGCTTGCTGGATGCTTTCGCCATCTTTCTTGTCTACGGGGCAATGCAGGAGACGGCCGAGTTGCCCTGGGATGCGTTGCGTATCCTGGCCGTGGCACTGGGGGTCATGCTCTTCGCGCTGCTTGCCGAGGTCCAGGGTGTTTACCGCTCCTGGCGTACCAGTTCCCTGGCCGAAGAGATCCGGGTTATCGTCTCCATCTGGTCCTTCGTAGTCTTCGCGCTACTGGTGCTGGCGTTCGCGACCAAGACCTCGGCGGCCTTTTCCCGCATCATGATGGTCAGTTGGTTTGTTATTGTGCCGGTAGCGCTGGTTGTCGTCCGGATTCTTGTAAAAGGGGCTCTAAGGCGTGCCCGGATCCGGGGCGCGAATATCCGCACTGTGGCCATCGTCGGCGACAACGGGTTAGGGCGTCGTGTCATCAAGCATCTGGAATCGATGCCGTGGGCCGGTCTGGTGGTGAAGGGGGTCTTCGATTCCACGTCGGGCGGGGGGACTTCCTGCCAGGTCGGCCAAGCGTCCTATCCCCTGGGGGCGATTGACGACCTCCTCGCCATGGTCCATGAGGGCGGAATCGACTCCGTCTATCTTGCCTTGCCGCTGCATCAGGAAGGCCGCATCCAGGAATTGATCTCCCGGCTGGCGGACACGACCGCTTCGGTCTATGTCGTGCCTGACATGTTCGTATCGGACCTGATGCTCTCCCGCTGGGTCGATTTCGGCGGCATGCCCCTGGTGAGCATCCACGAGACGCCCTTCGACGGAGTATATGGCTGGGTGAAGCGCCTGGAAGACATTGCGCTGAGCTGCGTGATACTGCTGCTGACGCTGCCGGTCATGGCCGTCATCGCGCTGGCGGTCAAGGCTTCATCGCCCGGCCCCATCCTCTTCCGGCAGCGCCGCTACGGCCTGAACGGCACCGTGGTGGAGGTGTGGAAATTCCGTACCATGCGGATTTGCGAAGATGGCAACGAGGTACGCCAGGCCGCCCGGTGCGATGCCCGCGTCACGCCCTTGGGCTCCATCCTGCGCCGGACCTCCCTGGACGAGTTGCCCCAGTTCTTCAATGTGTTGTTCGGGTCCATGTCCGTGGTTGGCCCCCGTCCCCATGCGGTCATCCACAACGAGCAGTACCGCAAGCTCATCCACGGCTACATGCTGCGCCACAAGGTCAAGCCGGGCATCACCGGCTGGGCACAGATCAACGGTTGGCGAGGCGAAACCGATACCCTCGACAAGATGCAGAAGCGGGTGGAATACGACCTGGAATACATCCAGAACTGGTCCATCTGGCTGGACCTGAAGATTGTCTTCCTCACCCTGCTGCGGGGCTTTGGCGGCAAGAACGCCTATTGATATCGGTCGCCATCAGCAACCGCTGCCGATATTGCCGATCTGGGTGCAGCCCTGCCGGCTAAAATCCAAAGTGCCCAGGGGGCCGAGGTCGAGGACCAGGCCGAAGCCCAGGGTGAAGATGCCGCCGGTGCTGACGTTGATCTTTACCGGCCCGTTGGTGGGCTGGAGCACGTTGCCCACGTAAGTGTCGCTGCGGATGGTCTTGTCGGTGGAGAGCCCGATGGCAAAGGTGTTGATGCCGCCCGCCGAGACACTGATGTCGGCGTTACCCGTCACCGGCGCCTTGATGGAGCCGATCACGGCGCTGGCCCCGGTATTGACCCCCACCGTGCCGGTGACGATTTCGCCCACATTCACCGATATCCTGGCGTTGCCGGTCACCGGGGCATCGATCACCGCCACCTCGTTGCGGGCGGTGGTGCTGGCGCCCACCGCGAAGGCGGTGACGCCCAGGGCCTTCACGTTCACATCCAGGTTGCCGCCCACCCGCGCTCCGGGTCCCAGTTCCGCCATGCGGTTGATGGCCGTGCTGGCGCCGCCGATGGAGGCGGAAATGACCGGCCCACTATCCACATTGACCGTGGCGTTACCCTGGACCGTGCCGTCGATGTTGCCCAGACCGACGGCGCTGGCGGAGCGGTAGCCGATGGCGGCGGCAATGGCGCCGCCCGGCTGCACCACCTGGCTGCGATAGTTGCCGCCCACCTTGGCGCCGGGGGCCAGGTTGCCCAGGCGGATGGAGGATTGGGTGCTGGCCCCGATGGCGGCGCTGACGGCCCCGGTGGATAGCGTGAAGATATTCGAGGTCCCGCCCACCACGCCATCCAGGTTGCCGATCCAGGTGGTCGCCGTGCTGCTGTAGCCGATGGCGGCATTGACCGCGCCGGCCACTAGGGTGGTCATGTCCGCCCCGCCCGGGCTGCTGCCGCCGATGCTGGCGAGGCGCATGTCCGCCAGGGTATTGGCGCCGATGGCGGCGTTGATGGCGCCGTCGATGTCCCGCCGGGCGCGGACCCGCCCGACCCGCTGGTTGGAATCGTCGGTCCCCAGGGATTCCATGATCTGCTGGGCGAAGCTGTTGACCCCGATGGCCGCGTTGACCGCACCCATGGACATGTCGGTGTCCAGCTCGCTAAGCACGATCTTGGCCCCCATGCCGCCGCCCGTGGCCGCGATGCGTTGGATGGTGGTGGCATTGGCGCCGATGGAGGCGTTGATGTTATCCACCATCACCAGGGTGAGGTTGGTGTCGCCGAGAATCTTCAGGAAGCGGTCCACCAGATGCTGTTCGGAAAAGGACTGACCATGGGGATGGCGGGGCTGGGTGTTGCCGCCGGGCTGGGAGGAGCCGTCCGAATCGTCGCCTCCTTCCTCCACCGCCACCGGCGACAGGCTGATGCTGGATATCTGCCGATTGACCCCGGAGAACAGGTCGGAGAGGTTGGTTTCGATCTCGTTCTTCTTGACGATCACCGTGTCGGCGGCAGAGTAGAACTTCTTGGACTGCTCATCCTCCGACTTGGCCTGGCCCTCCAGGGCGGATTTCTTGGCACTGGCGTCGGCGTTGGCCTTGACCGTCTCCGGGATCGGGCAGCTGGCGCAGCAGCAGTGGGAGGTCCACAGGCACTTGCTGCAGCGGTAGCAGTTGCAGTCCTCGTACTGGATGGGCGGCACATGGACATCGGCAGCCTGCTTGGCGTATTCCTGGGACGCCGTCTTATGCTTCAGGCCCTCCTGCTTGCACGCATCGCTCAGGGTGGCGAAGGCCTTGTCCAGGCTGTCGTTGATCTTCTGCGACACGTTGGAGACGGCGCCCGATATCTTGCCGCGGATGGTCTCGGTGGCCTGGCCCGTCGCTACGTCGATGCGTTCCTTGATCCGGCCTTCCACCTTGGCGGTGAAATTATCGATCTCGGCGGAAATGGAACGGGGCGTCGGTCCCTCACCCGGCGTCCGGCGCTTGATCAGGTCGTCGAGGTCCTTCATGGGAACGTCCTCGGGGGACATGTCCTTGATCTTGTCCCGCAGGGCGGCCCACTTGTCGGCATCGGGATCGGCCGGATCGGCGGAGCGGATATCCAGGCGGGTGAGCAGGTCGTCCAGGGTGCGCAGGTTGCCGTCCACGTCCCCGGGTTTGCGGATGTCGTCGCCCCGTCGCTCGTCGTCCGGGACCTGGGGTTCCTCCGGCACCAGGTCCTTGAACTTGGCCAGGAGGTCGGGCGGATCCTTGATGGCTTCGGGGCTGATGGCCTTGTTGATGTTGTCCACAATCTTGCGTCCGTCGTCCGGCAGCAGCTTCCCCAGGTCGGATAGGCTGACCTGGGCTTCCTTGAGCCGTCCGGCGGCGTCGTCGGGAATCTTGGTCGTTACGCCGGGACCCTGGGGATCGGGCTTGCGCAGGCGGTTGAGGATGTCCATGGGACTGGACGGATCGGCGCTCTCCGGCGAAGGCTTCTGGAGGGCTAGCACCACATCCAGGATATGGACGCCGGAGGGCTTGATCACCGGGTTCTCGCCGGGGAGATTGACCATCACATGGGCCTCCAGGCGGCCTGCGTGGATGTCGAGGGGCGACAGGCCCTCCGTCGATCCACCGTCCCCGCCGCCGGCGGAACTCTGGCCCACGATCTTCAGCCGCTTGAGCTTCAGCTTGCCGAGGGAGGGAATGGCGGCGTTGTCGGGCAAATCCTCGTCGGCATCGCCGCCGCCCACGGACAGCTTGGCCGCGGTGGCCGCCGCCGGGGCGGTATCGATCATCTTTCGCACTGCCGGGGCCAGCGGCGCCTTGCCCAGGAGGTCGGAGGCCTCGTCGGCCAGGGCCGGGGCGAGGCCGAGCAACACGCCGGCCGCCAGGCCCCACCAGGGGCTCCAGGCTGTCTGCCGGCGGAATCGGCGGGGAAGCATGATCGTCTCCGGCCTCATTCCTCCCTACTTGCCCGTCGCCGCGGGGGCCGGGGCGGTATGGACCGCGCCTTCGGAAACGGCTGGCAGCAGCGGTGCGGCTGGCGCCGGCGGCAGCTTCATGCTGGACGGGGCCGGGTTGGAGGGATTGAGGAGGTGGGGCTGTTCGGTGGGATGGGCGCCGTCCCCCTTGGGCACCTCGATGGCGGGCGCCGGGGGCGGCGAGGCTGCTGCCACCTGCTGCCTGTCCTTCCAGGCCCGTTCGAAAATGGCGAAGTCGACGCCGCTGCCACCGAAGATGTTATGGCGCATCCGGTACTGCATCAGCGCCCGGCGGAATTCCGGCGTCAGGGAACCGTCCTGCTGTAGCGGGCGCACGTCGGCGCCGGCCATCTTGAGGCTGCGCAGGGTGACCAGGACGAAGTCGGCCCGCTCGGCCTGGGACATCGCCCCGTATTGGGCCCGGGCTTTGTCCCGTTCCGGGGTGGTCTCGCCGATGGCCGCCAGGCATTCCCAATAGGGCAGGTTGTAGAGCTTGCCGAAGACCTCGATGGTGCCCACTTCCACCAAGGCACGCAGTGCCCGGCTCAGGGCGTCGGCCCGGTTCTCGCTGACGCTGTAGACCGCCCCCAGCTTCTTCAGGCTGATGGAAAGCTCGTCGGACGATCCCCGCTTTTCGACGCTGAAGGTGTTGGCGGAAAAGACCCCGGGCAGGATCTGGTAGTTGTTCACCAGGCCCATGGCCAGGTCCAGGGAGACGCTGGACAGGGCTACGGAGTTGGAACCGGAATAGCCGCCGCCCTGGATGTCCTCGGTGATATTGCCGAAGTTGAGGGAACCGCCCCGCTGCTTCATGTAGGGTGAGGTATTGATCTGGGTGACGGCCCCCCGGATGAAGAAATCCGGTACCCGTAGCGATCCCTTCTTGGGGTGGCTGCTCTGCAGCGCCACGATGTCCGGGGTCTGCCGGTCGAACGCGACGAAGCGGATGGCGGCGCTTTCCTTGCTCATCTCGGAAATGGCCGAAATCATCATGTCCCGGGCACCGTAGCCGGCGCCGCCGCGGCTTTCGGAATAGTCCGGGATGGGGGCGGCGGTAACGTAGATGGGCTCCACCTTGTGCCGGATGAACATCTGGTCCATGCAGGCCAAGCCTTCGGTGAAGCCGGTCAGGGTGCGCACCGGATAGGTGGCGGAGAGGTTCTCCCGGACATCCTCGGGCGCAGTGACTGGGGCGCCGGAGCATCCGGCCAGGATGGAACCCAGTAGCGCTGGCGCCAGG
>DASRUX010000144.1:0-15232 GCA_035655235.1 Rhodocyclaceae bacterium
CTGAAGGGCGCTTCCGCCGGGGAAATCCGCCGCCGCATCGACGCCCTGCAGGAAGCTCGGCGCCGGGCAGGGCTGCCGCCCCTGTTCGTCGCCGCCGACCAGGAGGGCGGGTCGGTGTCCCACCTCTCGCCCCTGGTGGAAGCCCAGCCGCCCCTCTCCAGCCTGGCCCAGACGGGCTCGGCGGAAACCCTGCCCAGCCGCGCCCGCCGCTACGGCGAGAAGCAGGGCAAGGCCCTGGCCGGCCTGGGGGTGAACATGAACCTGTCGCCGGTGGTGGACCTGAAGCCCGGCCACGGCGGCAGCTTTCCCGACCTCCACACCCGCATCGGCGACCGGGCCATTTCCGCCGATCCCCGAGTGGTCAGCGCCGTGGCGACCGCCTACAGCGGCGGCCTGGCCCAGGCCGGAGTGCAGCCGACGGTGAAGCATTTCCCCGGCCTGGGCCGGGTGAGGGGCGACACCCACCTGGTGAAGTCCCGGCTCGACGCCTCCCCCGCCGAGCTGGCCGCCGACTGGCAGCCCTTCCGGGAAGTCACGGCCCGCACCGGGGCGGCCATGATGCTCGGCCACGTCACCCTGCCGGCCATCGACCCCAAGCGCCCCGCCTCCGTGTCCAAGGCGGTGGTCCAGGGCCTGCTGCGGGAGCAGTGGGGCTACCAGGGCCTCCTCATGACCGACGACCTCAACATGGGCGCCGTCTACGCCGACGGCATCGACCGGGCGGCCATCGGCGCCCTGGATGCGGGCGTAGACCTGCTCCTGGTCACCTACGACCCGGACCAGTATTACCGGGCCGTCTATGCCGCCGCCCGGGCCTGGCGCACCGGCGCCATCGGCACCCTGCGGGAGATCGACAGCGCCCAGCGGCTCTCGGCCTATTGGCGGAGTCGGATGGGCTGATGGGGTCCGGCGGGGGACGGTGTTAGAATCGTCGCCCGCCAGAATTCCAAATAACAGTCCGACCCATGCGCCAGCTCCTCCTCGACCTGCTGCCTGCCACGCCCCCTTCCCTGGACAATTTCGTTTCCGGCGGCAACGGGGAGACCCTGGCGGCGCTGACCGAGTGGCTGGCCGGGGCGCGGCTCGACCCGTCCTTCTGCCTGTGGGGCGAACCCGGTTCCGGCAAGACCCACCTGCTCCAGGCCAGCGGCTTCGATTACGTGGATGCCGACGCCAACCCGGACTTGGCCAACGCCCCCGAGAGCGACCAGTTGGCGGTGGACCATGTGGAGGCCCTGTCCGACGCAGGCCAGATCGCCCTTTTCAACCATTTCAACCGCCTGCGCATGGGCGGCGGCCGGCTGCTGACCGCCGTGCGCCAGCCCCCCGCCCACCTAGCAATGCGGGAAGACCTGCGCACCCGCCTGGGCTCCGGCCTCATCTACCGCCTGCTGCCCCTGTCCGACGACGAAAAGGCGGCGGCCCTGGCGGCCCAGGCCCGGGAGCGTGCCCTCAAGCTGTCGCCCGAAGCCATCAATTACCTGCTGCGCCACGCCCCCCGGGACATGCGCATCCTGTCGTCGGTGATCGTCGCCCTCGACCGCTATTCCCTCGAACACAAGCGCCCCATCACTCTGCCGCTGCTGCGGGAGGTACTGCTGGCGCCGCTGGAAGCCTGACCATGAATCTCGCCCTCTTTGACCTCGACAATACCCTCCTCTCCGGCGACTCGGATTTCGAGTGGGCCCAGTTCCTCATCAGCAAGGGGGTGGTGGACCGGGAAGTCCAGGAGGCCAAGAACATCCAGTTCTACGAGCAGTACAAGGCCGGCACCTTGGACATCTACGAATTCCTCGCCTTCCAGCTGGCGCCCCTCGCCCGCCATCCCCGGGAGCAACTGGACGCCTGGCACCGGGAATACATGGACCGCCACATCCTCCCCATCATCGGCGCCCCGGCCCGCAAGCTGGTCAAGCAACACCTGGAGGCCGGCGACCTGTGCGCCCTGGTGACCGCCACCAACAGCTTCGTCACCGGCCCCATCGCCCTGGAACTGGGTATCGCCCACCTCATCGCCACCGTCCCGGCCTTCGAAGACGGCCGCTTCACCGGCGGCCCCCGGGGCACCCCCTCCTTCCGGGAAGGCAAGATCGCCCGGGTGGATGCCTGGCTGGAGTCCCTGGGCCTGTGGTGGGGAAGCTTCGAAAAGACCTGGTTCTACAGCGATTCCCACAACGATCTGCCGCTCCTGGCCAAGGTTTCCGACCCGGTGGCGGTGGATCCGGACGCCAACCTGCGCACCCATGCCGCTAAAAATGGCTGGGAAATCATCTCGCTGCGGTAGAATTCCTTTTTTTCCGCGGGGGCTTTCCTGGCTCCCCATCGCCACGACGTGATTCGCAAATTCATCTCCCGCGTTTTCAGCGGCAAGAACGCCGGCAAGAACAAAGAACCGGCCATCATCCCAGTCTCCAGCCACGGCATCACCCGCGACCGGCTCAACTCCAGCAGCCGCCGGGTCTGCGACACCCTGCAGAGCCACGGCTACAAGGCCTACGTGGTGGGCGGCGCGGTGCGTGACCTGCTCATCGGCCAGGACCCCAAGGACTACGACATCGCCACCGATGCCACGCCGGAACAGGTGAAGCAGTGCTTCCGCCGCTCCCGCATCATCGGCCGCCGCTTCCAGATTGTCCATGTGATGATGGGCGCCGAAACCCTTGAGGTCACCACCTTCCGCGGCACCTTGGGCGAGGATGCCAAGACCGACGAGCACGGCCGCGTGCTCCACGACAACGTTTTCGGCAGCCAGGCAGAGGATGCCGCCCGCCGGGATTTCACGGTCAATGCCCTGTATTACGACCCGGCCACCGAAGCCATCATCGATTACCACCACGGCGTCGCCGACATCAAGCAGAAGACCCTGCGCATGATCGGCGAGCCCAAGCAGCGCTACCGTGAAGACCCGGTGCGCATGCTGCGGGCCGTGCGCCTGGCGGCCAAGCTGGGCCTCATCATCGACCCGGCCGCCCGCACCCCCATCCGGGAGATGGCCGAGCTGCTGGAAAACGTCCCGGCCGCCCGCCTCTTCGACGAGATGCTGAAGCTCCTCACCTCCGGCTATGCAGTCAAGTGCTTGACCCAGCTGCGCCAGGAGGGCCTGCACCACGGCCTCTTGCCCATGCTGGACGTCATCCTCGAACAGCCCATGGGCGAAAAGTTCGTGATGCTGTCCCTGACCAATACCGACACCCGGGTCCGCAAGGGCAAGCCCATTTCTCCGAGCTTCCTGTTCGCGACCCTGCTGTGGCACGAGGTCCTCTGCCAGTGGGAGAAGATCAAGGCCAAGGGCGAGCTGCGCATTCCCGCCCTCTACCAGGCCATGGACGAAGTCCTGGACGTGCAAGCCGAGAAGCTGGCCATCACCCGCCGCATCGCCGGGGACATCAAGGAAATCTGGGCCCTGCAGCCCCGTTTCGAGAGCCGGGCCGGCAAGCGCCCCTTTGGGCTCCTGGAACAACCCCGTTTCCGCGCCGCCTACGACTTCCTGGTCCTGCGGGCCGAGGCCGGCGAGATCGACAGGGAGCTGGCCGACTGGTGGACCCAGTTCCAGAAGGCCGAGGGCGAGGAACGGGCCGAGATGCTGGTTCCCGACAAGCCGTCCGCCGACAAGAAGCGGCGCCGGCGCCGCAAGAAACCCAAGAGCGAAGGCGCTCCCGCCGCCGAGGCATGAACACCGCGTACATCGCCCTGGGCGCCAATATCGGCGACCCGGCGGCAACCGTCCGGGCGGCCTTTGCCGCCCTTTCCGGCCTTCCCGGGATGCGACTGGCTGCGGCCTCATCCCTGTACCGGACGGCGCCGGTGGGCCTCGCCAACCAGCCGGATTTCATCAACGCCGTGGCCCGGGTGGAAACGACCCTTGAACCCCAGGCGCTGCTCCAGGCGCTGCTTGCCCTGGAAGCCGATTTCGGCCGCATCCGCCTGGAACGGAACGGCCCCCGCACCCTGGACCTGGACCTGCTCCTCTACGGCGACCGGGTCCTCGACACCCCGGACCTGATCCTGCCCCACCCCCGGCTGCACCTGCGGGCCTTCGTCCTGGCGCCCCTTGCCGAAATCGCCCCCGACCTGACCATCCCCGGCCGGGGCACCGTGGCCGCCTGGCTGCCGGCCGTCGCCAACCAGGCCATCGAGCGGCTATGAACATCCCTGTCCTGTGGCAAACCGTCGGCCTCCTGGGGCTGTCGAACGTCTTCATGACCTTCGCCTGGTACGCCCATCTCAAGCACCTCAACGAGAAGCCCTGGTGGGTCGCTGCCCTGGTCTCCTGGGGCATCGCCCTGTTCGAATACCTGATCCAGGTGCCCGCCAACCGCATCGGCAATACGGAGCTGACCCTGGCCCAGCTCAAGATCCTCCAGGAAGTGATCACTCTTTCGGTGTTCGTGCCCTTCATGGTGTTCTACATGGGCCAGCCCTTCAAGCTTGACTACCTGTGGGCGGCCCTGTGTATCCTTGGTGCCGTCTTTTTCATATTCAGGTCATAAGCACCTGTAGCCCAACGACCCAAAATGTCCGCTCAAAGCCAAACCCGTCGCCTCACCCACGCCGACCTGGCCAAGATGAAGGAAGCCGGCGAGAAGATCGCCGTCCTCACCTGCTACGACGCCAGCTTCGCCAAGCTCCTGGACGCCTGCGGCGTCGACGTCATGCTGATCGGCGACTCCCTGGGCATGGTCGTTCAGGGCCACGATTCCACCCTGCCGGTCACCCTGGCCGACATGGCCTACCACACCGCCATGGTGGCCCGGGGCTCCCAGCGCGCCCTGATCGTGGCCGACATGCCCTTCGGCACCTCCCAGGTATCGCCCCAGGAAACCTTCAAGAACGCCGTCCAGCTCATGGCCGCCGGCGCCCAGATGGTGAAGATCGAGGGCGGCCACGAGATGGTGGAGACCACCCGTTTCCTCACCAGCCGGGGCATCCCGGTCTGCGGCCACATCGGCCTCACTCCCCAGTCGGTGCACCAGCTGGGCGGCTACAAGGTCCAGGGCCGTTCCGACGCCGCCGCCGTCCGCCTGAAGGACGAGGCCCTTGCCCTCCAGGATGCGGGCGCCACCCTCATCGTCCTGGAAGCCATCCCGGCCGCCCTGGCCGCGGAGGTCACCCGGCTGCTGACCATCCCCACCATCGGCATCGGCGCCAGCGCCGACTGCTCCGGCCAGGTGCTGGTGCTCCACGACATGCTGGACGTGGCCCCGGGCCGGAAGGCCAAGTTCGTGAAGAACTTCATGGCCGGTGCCGGCAGCCTCCAGGCCGCCGTCGAAGCCTACGTCCGCGCCGTCAAGGACGGCTCCTTCCCCGGACCGGAACACTGCTATTAAGAATATGGAAATCCACGCTCCCATCGCCGACCTGCGCTCCGCCCTTCAGAACCGCGGCCGCATCGCCTTCGTCCCCACCATGGGCAACCTGCACGAGGGCCACATCAGCCTCATGCGCCAGGCCCGGGCCTACGCCGACACGGTGGTCGCCAGCATTTTCGTGAACCGCCTGCAATTCGGCCCCGGCGAGGATTTCGACAAGTATCCCCGCACCTTCCAGGCCGACTGCGACAAGCTGGCAGCGGCCGGCGTGGACGTCCTGTTCGCCCCCACGGAAACCGATCTCTACCCGGAACCCCAGCAATACACGGTGGAGCCGCCGGAAATCCAGAATCTCCTGGAGGGGGAATTCCGCCCCGGCCACTTCCGCGGCGTCGCCACGGTGGTGCTGAAGCTCTTCAACTGCGTCCAGCCCCAGGTGGGCGTGTTCGGCAAGAAGGATTACCAGCAGCTCATGGTCATCCGCAACATGGTCCGCCAACTGGCCCTGCCTATCGAGATCATCGGCGGCGAGACGGTGCGGGCCGAGGACGGCCTGGCCCTGTCTTCCCGCAACGGCTACCTGTCTGCCGCGGAGCGGGCCGAAGCACCCCGGCTGAACCGGGAAATTTCACGAATTTGCGAAGCCTTGCGCAATGGTGAACGGGATTACGCCCGGCTGGAGCGTGAAGCGATCGCCAATCTCGACGGCCACGGATGGAAGTCCGACTATGTTGCAGTGCGGCAACAGTCGGACCTGGGCGCCCCGCTTTCTCCGGATGCCCCGCTGGTGGTGCTTGCCGCTTCCCGCCTGGGAAACACCCGGCTGATCGACAACCAGGAAGTTTGACGCAGCGCAGCAGGTCGCCAAAATACGGCGTTGACAGGGTGAGATTTGCCGTTAAAATTCCCTTCCCCCAACAACCACTTGGATGACTGAGGCCATGCAACGAACGATGCTGAAGTCCAAGCTCCATCGCGTGACGACCACCCACTCGGAGTTGCACTACGAGGGGTCCTGCGCCATCGACGAGGATCTGCTGGATGCAGCCAACATCCGCGAATACGAACAGATCGATATCTGGAATGTGAACAATGGCGAGCGCTTCACCACCTACGCCATTCGTGCGGAACGCGGTTCGGGCGTCATTTCCGTGAACGGCTCGGCGGCCCGCAAGGCTGCCCCCGGCGACATCCTCATCATCGCCACCTTCGCCTCCTACAACGAGATCGAACTGGCCAAGCACGAGCCGGAGCTGATCTACGTGGATTCCCAGAACCGGATCGTCCGCCGGGGCCACAAGATCCCGACCCAGGCCGCCGCCTGATCCTTCCGGATCCCCCAGGAAAACCCGCCCTTCGCCGGCGGGTTTTTTTATATACAATGGTCCAAAAAAACAGATATCCCATCCAAATACGAGGAGACATGGACCATGGGAGTCGTATTCGCCAAGACCCGCAAGGGCCAGGAGGAGATTGAAACAAAAGCGGGGGGCCTGTCGCCGAGGGTACGGCGGGTCCTGATCTTCGTCGATGGCAAGCGGACGGTGGACGACCTGCGGGCCATGCTGCAATCGGACGATCTCCAGCACACCCTGGGGATGCTGGAAGAGGAAGGCTATATCGAGGTCGCCGGGGTGACCAACGCCGCCGGGGTAGTGGCCGCCCCCACCGCCCCCCTGCCGCCGGTGACCGCCTTCCGGGAACTGCCGGCCGCCCCTGACCCGGTCGCCCTCCAGCGGGCCCGGAATTTCATGCTCAACACCCTCAACGCCTTCGTCGGCTCCCTGGGCGCCAGCTCGCTCCTGGAGCGCATCGACCAGTGCCAGGACCACGCCGCCCTACGTGCCCAGTTCGACGAGTGGTTCCACGCCATCGTCATGTCCCGGGAAGGCAAGCGGGAAGCGGAAAGCCTGCGGACCAAGCTCCTTGAAGTGATCTGAGCCTTCCCCCATCGCCCCGCTCCCGCCCGCCGGGAGCCCAATTCCTATATCCGAGCGCTGCGCTCGGATTTTTTTAGCAGGTATCAAAGCCGCCCCATACCCCCTCCCCCTACCATCACCTGGCCCAACTATTTCCAGAAAGGGGGATTCAATGAGCAGCGCTTTCACCAAGTCGATGGCGCGCAATATCTTCTACGGAGGGACGGTTTTCTTCTTCCTTCTGTTCCTTGCGCTTTCCTACGACACCCATTCCCAGCTTCCCAAACGCGACATGCGGCAGAACATCACGCCCCAGATCGCCCTCGGCAAGAAGCTCTGGGAGACCAACAACTGCATCGGTTGCCACACCCTGATGGGTGAAGGCGCCTACTTCGCGCCGGAACTGGGCAATGTGGTTGCCCGCTACGGTGACGAGGGCGTCAAGGCCTTCATCAAGGCCCGTCCCAAGGACGGCATCCCCGGCCGGCGCAGCATGCCCCAGTTCAACTTCACGGACGAGCAGCTGGACGCCATCGTGGCCTTCCTGAAGCACGTAAACTCGATCAACGACGCCAACTGGCCGCCGAATATCCAGGGCTGATCGAAAGGGAGATCCGACAATGCAATTCAAGTCTCAAGCGGTTGCAAAACCCTACTTCATCGCGGCTATCGGGCTGTTCGTCGCCCAGATCCTGTTCGGCCTGATCCTCGGCCTGCAGTATGTGATCGGCGACTTCCTGTTCCCGCACATCCCCTTCAACGTGGCCCGCATGGTCCACACCAACGCGCTGATCGTCTGGCTGCTCATGGGCTTCATGGGCGCGGCCTACTACATGATCCCCGAGGAGGCGGAAACGGAGCTGTGGAGTCCGAAACTGGCCATCGCCATGTTCTGGATATTCCTGGTCGCCGCCGCCCTCACCGTGGTCGGCTACCTGGCGGTTCCCTACGCCACCCTGGCCCACTGGACCGGCAACGACATCCTGGAGACCATGGGCCGCGAGTTCCTGGAGCAGCCCCTGATCACCAAGGTGGGCATCGTCATCGTCGCCCTGGCCTTCCTGTTCAACATCTCCATGACGGTGCTGAAGGGCAAGAAGACCTCCATCTCCCTGGTCATGCTGTTGGGCCTGTGGGGTCTGGCGGTGTTCTTCCTGTTCTCCTTCTACAACCCGGTGAACGTCGTCCTCGACAAGTTCTTCTGGTGGTGGACGGTGCACCTGTGGGTTGAAGGCGTGTGGGAACTGATCCTCGGCGCCATGCTGGCCTTCGTGCTGATCAAGACCACCGGCGTCGACCGGGAAGTGATCGAAAAGTGGCTGTACGTGATCATCACCCTGACCCTGATCACCGGCGTCATCGGCACCGGCCACCACTACTACTGGATCGGCACGCCGGAATACTGGCAGTGGTGGGGTTCCATCTTCTCCGCCCTGGAGCCGATCCCGTTCTTCGCCATGACCGTGTTCGCCTTCAACATGGTGAACCGCCGCCGCCGCGAGCATCCCAACAAGGCTGCCGTGCTGTGGGCACTGGGCACCGGCGTGATGGCCTTCCTGGGCGCCGGCATCTGGGGCTTCCTGCACACCCTGGCGCCGGTGAATTACTACACCCACGGCACCCAGATCACCGCGGCCCACGGCCACATGGCCTTCTACGGCGCCTACGCCATGGTGAACCTGTGCATGATCTCCTACGCCATGCCCATCCTGCGGGGCCGCGCCGCCAACAGCAACAAGTCCCAGGTCCTGGAAATGTGGAGCTTCTGGCTGATGACCGTGGCCATCGTCTTCATCACCCTGTTCCTCACCGCCGCCGGCATCCTGCAAGTCTGGCTGCAGCGGGCTTCCGACACGCCCCTGCCCTTCATGGTGGCCCAGGAGAAGATCGCCCTCTTCTACTGGATGCGTGAATGGACCGGCGTGGTCTTCCTCATCGGCCTGGTGATCTACATCATCAGCTTCTTCGTAGGCGGCCGGGAAGAGAAGGCAGCGTAAGCCAAAGTATCCTCCAAGCACCCCTTGGCGCGAGTCGAAAGGCTCGCGCTTTTTTTCTTTTGTGGGACAGCTAAGCCGGGATGCCCTCCTCCCGGGGCCGGACACTCACCTTCATGACCTGCTCGAGGGAAATGTTGGGGCGATGGATGTGGTAGCCCTGGGCCAGGCCGATGTCGTGGAGGAAGACCTGGTCCAGGACCGCAGCGTCCTCCACGTATTCAGCCACGGTGCGGATGCCCAGATCCTTGGCGAGGCTGACGATGCTGCGCACCAGGGCCCGGTCCTTGCTGCTCTTCTCCATACCCAAGATGAAATCCCCCTCGATCTTCAGGAAGTCAATGGGGAAACGCTTCACATAGTGGAACGATGAAAATCCCGAGCCGAAATCGTCGATGGCCAGCTTGAAGCCCTCGCCGCGCAGGGTCGCGACGAAGCGGTCCAGGAGGGCCATGTTCTTGATGGTTTCCCGCTCGGTGATCTCGAACACCAAGCGACCGTGGTCGATATTGAACCGACCAACGATCTGCCGGATTTCCTGGATGAAATCGTTGAGCACCAGGGCCCGGGGCGACATGTTGATGAACAGGTAGCCGGCGTAGCCGGACCGCTCCACCGCCATGAGGGCCTTTTCCAGCTGGATGAAATCCAGCTTGTGCATCACCCCCATCTTCTCGGCGATGGCCACGTACTCGTCGGCGGCGATGAAGCTGCCATCGTCCATCTGGATGCGGGAAAGTACCTCCACCGCCTCCACCACCCCCGTCTGGACATTGATGATGGGCTGGAAGAAGGGCACCACCCGGCAATTCTCGATGGCGTTGAGGATGATCATGCTCTTCTCCCCCAGGGTCCGGAAAACGTCGATGACATCGTCCGCCGTGGGCATGATGACCCGGTTCTTCCCGTCGGCCTTGGCCCGGTACATCATGTTGTCGGCAAAGAGGAAGAGGTCCCGGCTCGCCCCGGCGTGGTCCGGGTAGCAGGCCATACCCACCGACACCGAGCCGTTCACCCGGGTGCCGTCGGGGGCCGCCATGGCCACCCGGGACACCGATTCGATGATGCGCAGGGACACTTCCTTGGCAGCTGCCAAGTCCGTCTCCGGCAGGATGGCCACGAACTCGTCGCCGCCGTAGCGGGCCAGTAGGTCGTCCTCCCGGATGGCGCCCTTGATGCCGTCCACCACCTGCTGCAGGAAAGTATCGCCGACGCCATGGCCGTAGGAATCGTTGATGGACTTGAAATTGTCCACATCCATCACCAGGACGCTGAACTTCTGCCCGTGCCGGGAGGAGCGGGCCACCTCGCTGTCGATCAGTTCCCAGAACACCCGCTGGTTATAGAGGTTGGTCAGGGGGTCCCGGGTGGCGTAGTACTCCAGATCCTTGGTGTAGCGGCCGATGGCCTTGGCGGAGCCCACCACGTTGAGCAGGGTCGCCAGGATGCTCCTCACCACCAGCAGGCGGCTGGGCTCCTGGTCCACCTGGGGCCGCATGCCGATCCCCACCATGCCGCCGATCTTGGGGATATCCACCAGGAGGGAAGTCACCTGCACTTCGATTTCGTGCTCCCCGAGATCGGGTAGTCCCAGGGAAGAATCGGTCACGGCGTGGGACATCTGCATGGCGTAGCCCGTCTGAAAATGGTCGGTGGAAACAAGGGCCCGCCGGACGCAGGCCTCGAAACTTGCCCGGGTCGCCTCGGGCGGGCGGAAGCGCCAGAACACCTCCAGGTCATAGGCTTCCTCCCCGACCCGGGACAGGGCGAACATGGCATAGGCCGGCAGGATGGCGTCGATTTCCACCATGAGCCGCTTCACATACTCCCGCCAATCCTTGACCACTTCCGAAGTGAGGACGAATTTCTCCAGGAGCCCGATCTCGAATTCGACCATGTCCTTATCCACCGCAATGTGGCGGATGCGCTCGGTGAGCTGGACGATTTCCCGTTGGACCTGGTTGAACTCGGCAAAGCCTAGGCGCCCGGCGTCGGATTCCAGCTGGCGCAGGTCGGAAACCTTGCGGACCCCGCGGATGTCCCGGGCCAGGCCGTCGAGGGATGCCGCCAGGCGCCGCCGGATATAGAAGACAAGAAACAGGGTGGCCAGGAGGACCACGGGAATGACCGGGATCAGGACATAGGTGAAGCGTTCCCGATGGGAGGCGATCTGCCGGCCCACGTCCAGGCGCACGTCGATGACCCCCAGCACGTCGCCCACCGACGCATTGGTGTGGCAGCGCTGGCAGACTTCGGTGGCCTTCAGGGGCCGCGCCACCCGGACCACGTCGCCGCTGTCCTCCCGGGCCTGCTTGCCGTCGGCCAGGGCCTGGGCGATCAGGGCGTCGGCAGGTTTTTGGTCGATTTCCCCGAAGCGGGCGCTCACCTTCGGCCCCCGGTAGATGTCAATCCGGCGGGGCGTGTCGTCTACCGACTTCTGGATCGCCTCGATGTAACGCTCCAACTGCTGCCGGCTCCAGCCGGTGCTCATCAGCTCGAACATGGTGTTGAAGGTCAGGGTGGCAAAGCCGTTGGCGTCCTCGGCGGCGTCTTCCCGGACCAGATGGTCGTAAATTCCGGAAACGGCCACGTAGCTCGTCCCCACCATGGCGCATGAGAAAACGACCCCCGCCGCCAACAACAGCCCTCTGATGCTGCGAACCAGACTCATCTTGCCTCCCTTGTCCCGCTGACTTGGAGGCCCGCCTATGCAAGATTCATTCCCCTGCCTTGCCGGAGCCCCCTGCCGCCCGGAAATCCCCATGGAATGGACTTTTGGCCCTCTCGGCCCGCCCCGGCAGCTGGCGCTCACAGGCCCAATTCCGAGAGTGGCGCTACCATTTTCAAGAAGACTGGAATCCGAAAAGGGAGAACTCCCTCCGCTCGATGCCCGTCAGCGCAAGCTCACCGTCTGCTGCTTCCAGGCCGGGCTCTGCCAGCGGTAGAAGAGGCTCAGGCTGCTGGGCTTGTCCGCCCCCTTCTCCACCTCCAGGGTGGCGAGGTTGAGTACCTCGAAACTCTGCTTGTAGCGGCCTTCCACCCGGGTTTCCCGGGCGGCCAGGAGTCGCTCGTTGCCCGGTAGCCAGCCGGCGAATTCCACATAGCCCAGCTCCGGGTTGTCGGCGGCCGGGGGCACCGCCTCCACCGTCCAGCCTGCCGGCCCCTGGCGGAATATCCACATCTCCCGCCAGGACTCCAGGGGCTGGACTGCCAGGGCCAGGGCCGTTCCCTGGGCATTGGCAACGGCCGAGCCGGCCCAGACGACGCCGTAGGTGCAGCGGCTGACCAGGGGCTTGTCCACATTCCCCTTGGCATCCACCAGATGGACGCAGGTCTCCCCCGGCTGGCCGGGGCGGGTCACGATCCGCAGCTTGGCTGGCGTGGTGGGCACGCCCGGCTCCGCCGCCCAGCGGGAAGCCCCCACCCGGACGGCGGCGTCGCTGTAGGCGGCGGCGTCGGTTTCCATGAGTTCGCTCTTGTTGATGGCCGCCAGTTCGTCCAGGGCCCGATTGCCGGCGGCCTGGACGGCGGGGAGCCCCAATTCCGGACGGCGGGCCCGCTGGTAGGCGAGGCTCGCCCACACCCCGGCCTTGCGCAGCCGCAGGCGGTTCTTCAGCACCTCCGGCAGGTTGCGCATTTCCACCCGGTCCAGGACATCGGCCCGCCAGTTATCCACGGTGAAGCGCTCCACCGGGGTCAGGGTGGGGGCGACGCATTCGTGCTTGGTGAGGGCCAGGGCGGCCAGGGCTTTCTGGCTGTCGGTGGAAGGCAGAGCGAGGACGCGGCGGTGGGCTTCGCCGTCGTAGCAGAGCTGGACCTGTCCATTCTTCTCGAAGCTCTTCATCTCCACTCCGTAGGCGGCCACGACCTCCAGGTGGGCTGCCACCGCTTCCCCGGCCTTGCCGGCGCGGCCCTGGCTGGCCCGGCGGGCCAGGCGGTCGGCCATGGCCCCCAGGGCATCGAAGACCTCCCCGTTGATGGCCTCGGCCGGGGCGGCCCGCAGGTAGGCGGCGGCGTAGCCGATGCCCAGGGCTTCCGATCCCGGGGTGTCCCGCAGGAAGCGCACCACCGACAGCAGTTCGCTTGCCCCTTCCGGCTTCAGGGACTGGATGCGCACCTGGCTGGCCTTGATGTAGCCGGCCCGTTCCCGGCGGTGGTCGTAGACCTGGAGGAAATCCCCCTTTTCACCCCGTATCTCCAGACTGTCCCCCTGCCAGAGCACGGCCTGCTGGGCGGCGGAATCCTTGGGGGCGGCCCGCAGGGCGGACTGGTCCTGGGTGACGATGGCGACGACGGTCAGCGCGGTGGCGAGCATGATCATTCCCCTTCCTGGCCGGCAGACTGTTCCTGGGGCATCGAGGTACGTTGCGCCTTGCCGCCGCCGATCAGGGCCGAGCCGATGAAGCCGCCGTCCGCCGGGGGCGGGGCGATGATGACGGAAATCTTGTCGGAGAGCTTGTCCGCCAGGGTCTTCTGGATAAGGAGCGGGTTCTTCTGGATGAGGGCGCCGTCCCGGGCGAGCTGGTCGCTGGCGATCTTGCCCAGGCGCTCCTGGCGGTAGGCTTCGGCGTCCGCCAGCTTCTGGCGGGAATCGGCCTCGCCGGCCGCCTCGATGCGGCGCGCCTGAGCCTGGGCTTCGGCCCCCTTGATGCGGGCGATTTTCTCGGCCTCGGCTTCCAGGCCCCGCTGCTCGATCTGCTTCTGCTTGAAGGGCAGGACGTGCTTCATGGCCTCGGCCTGGGCCTTGGCGGCGATGATCTGCTCCTCGCCGGCAGCCTCGGCGGCCTTTTCCCGGCGAATTTTCTCGGCCTCGGCTTCCAGGGCGGTCTGCTTCACCTGCTTGTCCTTCAGTTCCAGGGTGTAGCGCATCTTCTCGGTTTCCAGTTCCTCGGCCAGGAGCTTTTCCATGCCGGACTTGTAGTCGGAGGGCAGGTCCACCTTGCCCATGGTCACGCCCTCCAGGACGATGCCGTCGGCAGCCAGCCGGGGCTTCAGCTCGGATTCCATGACCTGCTGGATTTCCTGGCGCTTGGTGGAGAAGATTTCCCGCACCGTGTATTTAGCCAGGGTCTTGTAGAGCACACCCTGGACGACCGGCTCCACCACTTCGCCGTCGATGTCCTCGGGGAGCGACCGGGCCGTGGCGGGAATCTGGGCCGGGTCCAGGTGGTAGCGGACGCTGATATCCACGCCCAGGGAAAGGCCCTCCACCGACTGGAAGGGCGCCGGGCCGGAGGCGCTGGCCCCGGCGGTGGGGCGGTAGATGCGGTCCCGCAGGGAGTAGCGGCGCAGCTCGTGCAGGCCGGGGATGACCAGCACGGCACCGTCCTTGAACTCGGCGGCGTCGCCGGTGAGCTGGTTGACCCGGATGGCCGTCTCGCCCCGGCCAACGCTCTGCATGGGCGGGTGCTTGTAGAGGGCATAGCCGCCGGCGGCCATCAGGCTCGCCGCGATGATGCCCAGGCGGGCACCGTGCACGCCCTTGGCCAGGCGGCCGGCGGCGGGGCCGGCAACGGCTCCCAGGCGGCCCATGGATTCAACGATCTTCCTGCCCAGTTCCTTCATTTGTTCCGACATGATTTTTCTCCTTCGACTTGTTGTTCAACACGAACTTCCATGGCAGCCATCGTCCGCCTGATGACGTGGAGGTATCAAAGCCGTCGCGGGGGCAGTTCGGTCACCGGCGTTTCCGTCCGGTAAGGGGCGTGAACAAACATTCACGCCGGGGCGATGATCGGGCGCCGCAAAAAGAGGGATACTTGCCCCCGGCATGAAAAGGAGGAGCCGGCCATGAAGGTAGCGGTCATCGAAGACGACATCCCCACCAGCAACCAGTTGAAGGAATGGATCCTGGCCGCCCGGCCGGGCATCGCCGTGGACCAGTGGTTCAACCGGGACGACGCCGAGGCCGCCATCGCCCGGGAGAATTACGACCTGGTCACCCTGGACATCGAGCTGGGCAGGGAGCGCCATGCCGGCGTCGCCGTCATCAACGCCATCAACAAGACCG
>DASRUX010000145.1:0-2714 GCA_035655235.1 Rhodocyclaceae bacterium
ATCCTGGCCGCCATAGAGCCCGAGGACCGGCGCCTTGAGCTGAGCCGCCACATCGGTGGGATGGCGGGGGGTGATGTCGTTCACATTACCCACCAGCCGGCCGTACCAGGCGACGCCGGCCTTGAGCTGGGGATTTTGGGCGGCGTACAGCCAGGTGATGCGCCCGCCCCAGCAGAAGCCGGTGATGCCGACCCGGGCCGGGTCGCCGCCGTTTTTCAGCGCCCAGGCCAAGCTGTCGTCCAGGTCGGAGATGACCTGGGTATCCGGGGTCTTGCTGGTGATCTTTTCCAGGATTTCGGCGATGCCGGAAAACTGCCGGGGATCGCCCTGGCGGGCGAACAGCTCGGGGGCGATGGCCAGGTAGCCCAGCTTGGCCAGGCGCCGGCAGATGTCCTTGATGTATTCATGGACGCCGAAGATTTCCGACACCACCAGGATCACCGGCAGCTTGGCCCCCGTCGCCGGCTGGGCCCGGTAGGCGGCCATCTCGCCATCCTTGGTCGGCACTTTGATCTCACCGGCGGTGAGGCCCTGGGTATCGGTGTGGATGGCGGTCTGAGCCATCACCGGCTGGGTCGCCAGGGCGAAGCCGGCCCCCAGGCTGGTCACCAGGAAATCCCGCCGGCTGAAGCCCTGGGCGGGAACGAGGCTGTCGAACTCCGGGTTGGGGGCCATTTCTTCTCCATCTTGGTCACATCAGGACGATGTCGTATTGCTCCGGCGAGTAGCTGGCCTCGGCCTGCAGGGAGATGGGCTTGCCGATGAAGTCGGAGAGCATGGCGAGATTCTGGGATTCCTCGTCCTGGAACAGGTCGATCACCGACGGGCCGGCCAGCACCCGGTATTCCCGGGCGTTGAACTGGCGAGCCTCCCGCAGCAATTCCCGCAGGATGTCGTAGGCCACCGTACGCGCCGTCTTCACCTCTCCCCTCCCGCCGCAAGTCGGACAAGGCTCGCAAAGTACATGGGCCAGGGATTCGAGGGTGCGCTTCCGGGTCATCTCCACCAGCCCGAGGGCGGTGAAGCCGTTCAGCGTCAGCCGCGTGTGGTCCCGGGCCAGGGCTTTCTGGAATTCGGCCAGCACCGCGTCCCGGTGCTCGGCGTTTTCCATATCGATGAAATCGACAATGATGATCCCGCCCAGGTTCCGCAGCCGCAGTTGGCGGGCGATGGTCTGGGCCGCCTCCAGGTTGGTCTTGAAAATGGTGTCGTCGAAATTGCGCACCCCGACGAAGCCGCCGGTATTCACGTCGATGGTGGTCATCGCCTCGGTCTGGTCGATGATCAGGTAGCCGCCGGACTTCAGGTCCACCCGCCGGGCCAGGGCCTTCTGGATTTCCTCCTCGACCCCGTGCAGGTCGAATAGGGGCCGCTGGCCGACGTAATGGTCCAGGAGAGGCATCACCGCCGGGGTGTATTCCTCGGCGAAGGCGTGGAGCTTGTGGAAATTCTCCCGGGAGTCGATGACGATGCGCACCGTTTCCGGATTGACGAAATCCCGCAACACCCGCAATCCCAGGGACAGCTCCTGGTACAGCAGGGTGGGCGGGCCGGAAACCCGGGCCTTGTCCCGGATGTCGCCCCATAGTTTGCGGAGGTAGGCGATGTCGGCGGCGAAATCCCGATCGCTGGCGTTCTCGGCCATGGTCCGGACGATGAAGCCGCCCTTCTCGTCCTCCGGCACCAGGCGGGTGATGCGCTCCCGCAGGGTCTCCCGCTCCCCCTCGTTCTCGATGCGCTGGGAGATGCCGATGTGTTTTTCCTGGGGCAGATAGACCAGCATGCGGCCGGCGATGGAAATCTGGGTGGACAGCCGCGCTCCCTTGGTGCCGATGGGGTCCTTGATGACCTGGACGACGATGCTCTGGCCCTCGGACAGGATCTTCTCGATGGGCTTGTCCATGGCGCTATCCCGGGGCTGCCAGATGTCGGCCACATGGAGGAAGGCGGTGCGCTCCAGGCCCACATCAATGAAGGCGGACTGCATGCCTGGCAGGATGCGGCAGACGCGGCCGAGGTAGATGTTGCCCACCAGCCCACGGCCGGAGGTGCGCTCGATGTGCAGTTCCTGCACCACCCCCTGGAGCATGACGGCGACCCGGGTCTCCTGGGGGGTGAAATTGATGAGGATTTCTTCGGACATGGTCGAGTAAAATTGTCGGTTAATCAGGATTCTAACTCATGCCAGCCCCAGAACTTCTCGCCCCCGCCGGTTCCCTCGCCATGCTCCGCACCGCCTTCGATTTCGGGGCCGATGCGGTCTATGCCGGCCAGCCCCGCTATTCCCTGCGGGTACGCAACAACGAATTCGGCAGCCTGGACGCCCTCGCCGCAGGCATCGCCGAGGCCCACGGCCGGGGCAAGCAGCTTTACGTGGTGAGCAACATCTTCCCGCGCAACGCCAAGCTCGCCACCTACCTGGACGACATGGCCCCGGTCGTCGCTTTGAAGCCCGATGCCCTCATCATGTCAGACCCCGGCCTCATCGATATGGTTCGGGAAGCCTGGCCGGAGCAGGCTATCCACCTGTCGGTCCAGGCCAATACGGTGAACTGGGCGGCGGTGAAATTCTGGAAAAAGCTGGGCATTTCCCGGGTCATCCTGTCCCGGGAGCTGTCCCTGGACGAGATTGCCGAAATCCGCCAGCAGTGTCCCGACATGGAGCTGGAGGTCTTCGTCCACGGCGCCCTGTGCATCGCCTACTCGGGCCGCTG
>DASRUX010000146.1:0-2520 GCA_035655235.1 Rhodocyclaceae bacterium
GAGCGGGACGTACAGCCCATCGGCCGCCTGGACGAGGACACCACCGGGCTTCTCATCCTTACCGACGACGGCAAGCTCAACCATGTACTGTCGTCGCCCAAGAAGAAGATTCCCAAGGTCTATCTCGCCACCACCAAGCACCCGCTGGATGCGGCCCAGATCGAGGCCATGCTGGCCGGGGTCGTGCTCCACGACGATCCGGAACCGGTGCGGGCCGCCGCCTGCGAGATCATTGAGCCGACCCTGCTGCGCCTAACCATCACCGAGGGCAAGTACCACCAGGTGAAGCGTATGGTGGCCGCTGCTGGCAACCGGGTGGAGGCTCTCCAACGTATCGCCCTGGGCGATCTGGTGCTGCCGCCCGACCTCAAGCCCGGCGAGTGGCGCTGGCTGGAAACCGCCGATCTGGAAGCCCTGGGATACGCGCCGTGACCCTCACGGAGATGCGCTACCTCATCGCCCTGGCTCGGGAACGCCATTTCGGACGGGCGGCGGAGAGTTGCCATGTCAGCCAGCCGACCCTGTCGGTAGCCATCAAGAAGGTGGAAGGGCAACTGGGGGCGGCGCTTTTCGAGCGCAATGCCGCCGAGGTGCGCATCACGCCCCTGGGGGAGCGCATCGTGGGTCAGGCCCGAAAAGTCCTGGAGGAAGCGGTGAAACTGGACGAGATCGCCGACGAGGGCCGCGATCCCCTGACCGGGCCGTTGCGCCTCGGGGTCATCTACACCATCGCGCCCTATCTGCTGCCCCAGCTTATCCCGGCCTTGCACCGGGAGGCGCCGGCCATGCCGCTCTTCCTCAAGGAGGATTTCACCGGCAACTTGATACCGGCCCTGAAGGCGGGGGAGCTGGACGTGATCGTCATCGCCCTGCCGTTCGCCGAGCCGGGCCTGGTTGCCCAGGCGGTGTATGACGAGCCTTTCCGGGTGGTGGTCCCTGCCGGCCATGCTTGGGGAACGCGCCCCGGCATCCGGCCGGAGGAACTGGAGGGCCAGGACCTGCTGCTCCTGGGGCAGGGCAACTGCTTCCGGGATCAGGTCATCGAGTCCTGCCCGCGGCTGGCATCTCCCGAGGGCTTGGCCAATTCCCTCGAGGGCAGCTCCCTGGAAACCATCCGCTACATGGTGGCGAGCGGTGCCGGGGTGGCGGTGATGCCCAGTACGGCGGCCGATCCCCTGGTGGAGCGGGAGCCCCTGGTCCAGGTGCTGCCGTTTGCGGCGGGTCCGGAGGGCAGCCTGCCGGCACGGCGGGTGGGATTGGTGTGGCGGGTGACTTTCCCGCGGCCCCAGGCGATCGACGCCGTGCGGGCGGCGATCCTTTCCTGCCAGTTGCCGGGAGCGACGCCGGTTCGCTGAGGTTCCACGTAGAACCTCAGCGCTGGCGTTACTAAGCTTCGACCTTCTTCTTGGCGGCGGCCGGCTTTTTCGGCGCCTTCTGCTCGAACTCGAACCCTACCTTGCCGTCCTTGTTCACCACCAGGAAGGCGGAGAACTTGCGGCGGGTGCGGGCCGAGACGAATTCCTTGAGCAGATCGGTCTTGCCGTCGGCCAGAAGCTTCTGCATCTGCTCCCGTTCCACCGCCTGCTGGAGGATGATCTTGCCCGAGCGGAAGTCGCAGCTCTTGCCGGGGCCCACGGACTTTTCGCAGACGTAGGAACTGATGTGGTCGTAGACGTTGCTGCCGCACTTGGGGCACTTCCCGAGGCTTTCCTGGCCCGAGAAATCCACCGGCTCGGCTTCGCCTTCCTCGGTTGTCCGCTCCTGGCCGAAGTCGAATTCCGGCTCCAGCTTGTCGTTGAGGCGGATGGCGGCGGCGAAGCTGCGGCCCATCTTGTTGCGGAAACCGGTCAGCGGTCCGACCTTCTTCTCGGTGAGCAGGGTTTCGATTTCTTCCGGTTCGAACTGGCGGCCGGCGACGATCTTCCAGAGGGAGAACTCGCAGTCGCTGCACTGGAATCTCTTGTAGTTTTCCCGGATCAGCCCGCCGCACTTGGGGCAGGGGGATTCCAGGATGCCGAAGTCGCCGGGGATGGTGTCGCTGTCGTAGGTCTTGGCCCGCTCGACGATGTGCTTGGTCATCTCGGCGATTTCCCGCATGAAAGCCTCGCGGGACAACTCGCCCTTCTCGATGCGGCCGAGCTTCCATTCCCACTCGCCGGTCAGTTCCGGGGCGGTGAGTTCGGTGACGCCCAGGCCGTTGAGTAGGGTCAGCAGGTTGAACGCCTTGGCGGTCGGGATCAGCTCCCGGCCTTCCCGCAGCATGTACTGCTCGCTGATCAGATTCTCGATGATCTGGGCGCGGGTGGCCGGGGTGCCGAGGCCGCGGCCGGCCATGGCAGCCCGCAGTTCCTCGTCGTCGACCATCTTGCCGGCGCCTTCCATGGCGGAGAGCAGGGTGGCTTCCGAGTAACGCGGGGGCGGCTTGGTCTCGTTGGCCTTGACCAGCACGTCTTCGGTCTTGACCGTTTCCTTAGGCTCCACCGGCGGCAGGTTGCCTTCCGCGTCCTCGGTGGATTCCTT
>DASRUX010000147.1:0-2548 GCA_035655235.1 Rhodocyclaceae bacterium
GGCCATGACCTTGAACAGTTCGCCCATCTCGTGGGGCAAGAGGAGCTTGTTCACCGCCCCGGCCCCCCGGATGTATTCGGGGGATTCCGCCGGCAGTTCCCCCAGGCGCTCCAGGATGCCGCAGTTGAGCAGGAACTGCCCCTGGCTGGTGTAGCCCTGGAGTTCCAGGCCGGAACCGTGGGCGGTGGCGATGATGCCGGTGAAATCCACATGGGCGGTGATGTCCTGCAAGCCCGGCAGATAGAAGGGATCGGGGTGGGCATGGTGGCGGTAGTGGCACATGAGGGTGCCCCGGCCCCGCTGGAAATGGTAGAACTCCCGGCGCGGGAAGCCGTAGTCGATGAGCAGGATTGCCCCCTTGGCGAGAATCCGCCCCCATTCCGCAGCCCAGGCCTGGGCCGCCAGGCCGATTTCGCTTTCAAAGCCGGGCGGGATATTGCACTGACCGGCGATCTCCTCGGCGGCGGCCAGCAGGGCGCCGGTGGCCGGACGCTCCTCCCACACGAAATTTCCCTCGGCATCTAGGGCAACCCCTCGCTCCAGGATGCCGGATTCACGCCAAGCCACGATGTGCACCGGCATGGCATCCAGCAGCTCGTTGCCGACCACGACGCCGGAAAAGGTTTCCGGCAGGCGGTCCAGCCACTCCACCCGGCCCACCAGGTGGGGGACAGCGGCCGCGAGGGTTTCCGCCTGGCGTTGCCGCAGGTCGGCGGACAGGTCGAGGATGAAATAGCGCTCCGGCAGGCTTCCCAGCCGTTCCAGTTCCAGGAGCAGGTCAGCCGCCAGCCGGCCGGAACCGGCCCCGGCTTCCAGCACGAAGGGTGCCGAGGCCGCCATGGCCTGGGCTACCTGCCGGGCCAGGGCCCATCCGAAGAAGGGGGTCATTTCTGGGGCGGTGACGAAGTCCCCGGCTGCGCCGAACTTCCGAGCGCCGGCGGCGTAGTAGCCAAGCCCCGGGGCGTACATCGCCTGTTCCATGAAGCGGGCGAAGGACATCCAGCCGCCCCGGTCGGCGATTTCCCGGCGGAGGAGGGCGGTGAGCTGGCCGCTGTGGGCGAGGGCGTCGGGAGAGGGGGCGGGGAGGGACATGGAGCGGCGGCTAAAAGGCTGAATTTTAGCCTTTTCCGGGGGACAACCGCCGGCTCCCTCCCGGATCGCGATAAACTCGCTGTCCCATGGAAGACCATTACAGTCTAGTCGGCCGGGTCGTTCTCGTCACCGGCAGCGCCAAGCGGGTGGGAGCGGCCATCGCCCGCCGGCTCCACGCCGCCGGCGCCACCCTGGCCCTGCACTACCGCAGCGCCCGGACGGAGGCCGATGCCCTGGCCGCCGAACTGAACAGCCTGCGCCCGGGCTCCACCGCCGTCTTCCAGGCGGACCTGCTGGACACCGGCCGGTTGCCTCTCCTGGTGGAGGCCGTAGTTGACCACCTCGGCCGCCTGGATGGCCTGGTCAATAACGCCTCCAGCTTCTTCCCCACCCCCGTTGGCGGCATCGGCGAAGCCGCCTGGGATGACCTGGTGGGCAGCAATTTCAAGGCGCCCCTGTTTCTTTCCCAGGCCGCCGCCCCGTACCTGCGGCACGACCGTGGTGCCATCGTCAATATCACGGACATCCACGCCGAGCGCCCCCTCAAGGGCTATGCCCTGTACTGCGCCGCCAAGGGCGCCCTGCTGACTCTTACCCGGGCCCTGGCCGTCGAACTGGGGCCCGAAGTGCGGGTCAATGCCGTTTCCCCCGGCGCCATCCTGTGGCCCAGCGACGGCCAGTTCCCGGAGGCGGACCGTTCCGCCATCGTGGAGCACACCCTACTGAAGCGGGAAGGCTCCCCGGAGGACATCGCCTCCACCGTCCATTTTCTCCTTTGCGGCACGTCCTACATGACCGGCCAGGTCCTCAATGTGGATGGCGGCCGCACCGCCCATCTGTAACCATGAACGCCTCTAACAATCTCCTCAAGCTCAAGAAATTCCTGGAAGGCCGCGCCGGCAAGGCCATCGGCGACTACAACATGATCGAAGACGGCGACACCGTCCTGGTCTGCGTCTCCGGCGGCAAGGATTCCTACACCCTGCTCTCCGTCCTCATGGCCCTGCGGGAGCGCGCGCCCATCAACTTCAAGCTCATCGCCATGAACCTGGACCAGAAGCAGCCCGGCTTTCCCGCCGACGTACTGCCCCGCTATTTCGACTCCATCGGCGTCGACTACCGGATCGTCGAGGCGGACACCTACTCGGTGGTGAAGGAGAAGATTCCCGAGGGCAAGACCACCTGTTCCCTGTGCTCCCGCCTGCGCCGGGGCATCATCTACCGCACCGCCAAGGAGCTGGGCGCCAACAAGATCGCCCTGGGCCACCACCGGGACGACATGGTCCATACCCTGTTCCTGAACATGATCTTCGGCGGCAAGATCAAGGCCATGCCGCCCAAGCTGGTGACCGACGACAAGGCCCATATCGTCATCCGGCCCCTCGCCTATTGCGCGGAGGCGGACATCGCCAAGTTCGCCCGAGGCATGGAGTTCCCCATCATCCCCTGCAACCTG
>DASRUX010000148.1:0-5378 GCA_035655235.1 Rhodocyclaceae bacterium
GTCTTCCCCTTCACCGGGGGCAGCCGCTTCATCCAGAACGATGTCCTCTCCCTCCGGGAAACCCGCAATTTCGGCTACGTGCTGCTGGCGGCGGTGATTCCGGCGGGACTGTGGCTCACCTGGCACTCCGCCCTTGGGCTCATCCCCATCGGCCTCCTGGGCCTCCTGACCGCTTGGGCCTACTCGGCGCCGCCCCTGAAGCTCATGTCTCGGGGCATGGGGGAGGGGGCGATCACCGCCGGCTGGCTGCTGGTGGTGCTGGGCACCGATTTCGTCCAGCGGGGCGAGTTCTCCAGCCTGCCCCTGGTCGCCGGGCTGCCCTTCGCCCTCCTGGTGGCCGCCATCCTCTACATCAACCAGTTTCCCGACGCCCGGGCCGACGCCAGTGCCGGCAAGCGGACCCTGGTGGTGCGCCTGGGGCCGGTCAAGGCCAGCTGGGGCTATGTAACCCTGGTCGTGGCGGCCTATGGCTGGCTGGCTTTCGCCATCGTCACGGGCCGGCTCCCGGGCTGGGCGGCTATCGGCCTCGTGCCCCTCGTCTTCTCCATCGGCGCCTGCCGACAGCTCCTGGCCAACGCCGCCCAGCCTTCCCGGCTGGCCCCTGGCATCAAGCTCACCATCCTCGCCGCCAATCTCAACGGCCTCCTGCTGTCCGTGGGGCTCGCCCTGAGCCGCAGTTTCTGACGACACCGGGGCAGGCGCAGGCTCCGGATACCCCCTTTCCCTCCGCCCGATTGGGGGGGCGTGCCACTTCATCGGCATCGCCGGTCTTCTATCCTGTCAGTCCCAGCCAGGAAGGGGAGGACGCATGGATCGAGAATCGTGGGTATGGGGCCTGCCGGGCCGCCTGAAGCCGCCGACGGCGGCGGAAGAGGCCGTCGCCAGCCTGCCTTCCGGCGGCGTCCGCAAGGTCCTCCTGGCCCTGGCCCTGGCCGCCGGCATGCTGCTGGCCATCGAGTTGGCCCTCCAGGTCCGCTCCCAGGTCGTCAGCGGCGATAGCATCTTCACCGTCCTCCTGGCCGAGCCTCGCTACGTGGTCGATCCGGAAACCGGCCTGCAACTCCTCAACCCCAACCGGGTATTCACCACTAATGGGGTCACGGTGCGCACCAATTCCCTGGGGCTGCGGAGCGGAGAAGTCCTGCCGGTGCGCTCCCCCGGCAGCTGGCGCTTGGCGGTGGTGGGGGCATCCACCGTCATGGGGGCCTACGACGCCGACAACGACCAGACCTTCCCCGCCCGCCTCGAACAGCGCCTGCGCCACGACTTTCCGGACCGCCAGGTGGAAGTCATCAACGCCGGCATCGTCGGCTTCGGGCTGGAGGAGGAACAGGCCATGCTGGAACGGCGCATCGCGCCCTTGAAGCCCGACCTCACCATCGTCTACACGGGCTTCAACGACTTCCTGGAATATTGCCGGGAAGCCCACGGCAAGGGCGCCGATGGCCACGGCCTGCCGCTCCTCTCCCTGCCCAGCTGGCTGATGTCGGTGGATATGCTCAAGAAGAACACCGTCTTCCTGCGCACCTCCGCCGTCCGGCACGGCGGGACGAGGGACCCGGAGGGCGTCAGCCTGGAGCCCTACCGGGCCAAGCTGGAGGCCATGATCAAGGGTGCCGAGGCGCGGGGCATGCGCCTGGTGTTCACCACCAACGCCAAGTCCTACCGGCGGGACCAACCCCTGGACGAGCAGATGCGCCTGTCGGAAACCGACCGCTACTACACCCATTGCTTCGACTTGAACGGCCTGCACGTCCTTTACGACCGCCACAACGCCCTCATCCGGGAGGTGGCAACCACCCACGGCATCCCGGTGATCGCCCTGGACGAGATGGTGCCCGGGGGCGACCGCTACTTCGCCGATTCCCACCACTTTTCGGCCGAGGGGGAGGCCCTGGTCGCCAATGCCCTGGCCGCCTTCATCCTCCGCCGTCAACTGCTGCCGGACTGAGCCATGTCCTTCGTCTCCCTGCACTTCCTCGTTTTCGTGGCGGTCCTCTTCGGGCTCACCCGGGCCTGCCGCACCCGGGATGCCCGTAATAACCTGCTTCTGGCGGCCAGCTACTACTTCTACATGTGCTGGGACTGGCGCTTTGCCGTCCTCATCCTCTTCAACAGCCTGATCAATTTCCACGCCGCCCGGCAGATCGCCACCAGCGACGATCCCCGCCGCCGGCGCTTCTTCCTGGCCGTCGCCCTGGCCGGAGGACTGGGCCTGCTGGGCTATTTCAAGTACGCCAATTTCTTCATCGAGACCTTCGCGGCCTTGCTCCACGGCCTGGGGATGGAGGCGGACCTGCCCCTCCTGGAGCTGATGCTGCCCATCGGCATTTCCTTCTTCACCTTCCAGAGCCTCTCCTACACCCTGGACGTGTATCGTCGGCAGCAGCCGGTGTGCCCATCCTTCCGGGATTTCGCCCTGTTCGTGGCCTTCTTCCCGACCGTGCTGTCCGGCCCCATCACCCGGGCCCACCAGATCCTGCCGCAAATCCAGGGGGAGGGGAGCGACCCGCCGGAGCGCATCGAAAGCGGCCTGGTCCTCATGGTGCGGGGCTTCGTCAAGAAGGTGGCCTTCGCCGACGTGCTGGGGATGCACCTGGTGACCCCGGCCTTTTCCGACCCGAGCGCCTATTCCTGGTGGTTCCTGGTAGTGGCGGTGTATGCCTACTCCTACCAGATCTACATGGACCTCTCCGGCTACACGGACATGGCCCGGGGCGCCTCCCGACTCCTGGGCTTCGAGCTGCCCACCAGCTTCAACCGGCCCTACTGGGCGGACAGCGTTTCCAGCTTCTGGCAGCGCTGGCACATGACCATGTCCGGCTTCTTCCGGGATTACCTGTTCTTCAGCCTGGGGGGCTCCAAGCGGGGCAACGTCTATGTGAACCTGGTGATCACCTTCCTCGCCATCGGCATGTGGCACAGCGCCGGCTGGAAATTCATCCTCTACGGCCTCATCCACGGCAGCCTGGTGGCCCTGGAGCGCTGGGCCCGCACCCGCCGGGAGAACAAGGGACTGCCACCCCTGCCCACCCACGGACTCGCCTGGGCGATCCGGGTCTTCCTGGTCTTCCAGGTGGTGGCTTTCTCCCGCATTCTCTTCCGGGCTCAGGACCTAGCCGGGGCACTGGATTACCTCAAGGCCATCGCCGCCGGGGCGGGCGGCGCCGCTCCTTTCGCCCCCATCGCCGTGGCCATGCTGCTCCTGGCGGTGGCACTCCACTACATCCCGGCCCGTCATACCGACCACTGGCTGGAAGTCATCCGCCGCCAGCCGGCACCCGTCTGGGCCTTCGGCATGGTGGCGGCGACTTTCGGCCTCATGGCCTTGTCCACCGGCGAGGCGCCCTTCCTCTACTTCAAGTTCTGAGGTTCAACTCGCTTCGAACTTGCAGGCGCTGGCGTCGCAGGTGACGACCTGGGGAGCGCCCTTGCCGCAATCGATCTCGTAGCGGCCGATGCCCTGCCGGTGTTCGCCAATCAGCCAGGCGCCGTCATTGGATTGGCATCCCTGGGAACGGGCATATTGCTCCACCCGGTAGGACCAGGCGCCCATCTTCCGGGCCGGGGCCTTGCGGGAAGCCTCCGCCTGCTGCACGGGCTGGTAAGCAGGAGCGGCCTGGGCCGGCGCTGCCGGAGCGGGGGAGGGGGCGGCCACCGCCAGCGGCGCCGCCCGGGGAGCGCTTACCGGCACGGCGTAGGACACCGTCGTCGGGAAGGGCTGGTTGAGGGGCACCGCCTGGGCAGTCAGGTCCCGCAGTCGGGCGATGAGCCTTTCGTCCTCCGTTTCGGGCCAGAAGGCGATCTTGCCTTCTTCCGAGGCGATGATGGCGCCGATAAGGGCGCCCGCCACCAGCCCCGCCCCGGCGCCGGTCCCGGCGGCTTGGCCGTAGCTCTTTTCGAACTTGGGGTTGACCGCGTGGGCCGCCACGCCGCCGGCAGCCCCGCCGATGGCACCGCCCACCGCCCCGGCGGCAGCGCCCTCGGCGACCGTCATCGGACGGTTGGCGGAGGCGGGCGCTACCCTGCCGCGCTGGGCCGAACCCATGTAGGCAAAGAAGCGGGGCTTCTGGGCGGGATCGAAGGGCATCCAGAAGCCACCGCTATGGAATTGGCCTTCCGTCTGGTCTTCCAGCTTGGCGAACAGGCTGGAGGACGGCCCCCGGTAATAGACGCCCTGGGCGTCCTGGCGGTCCGCCACATAGCGGCCGGGCAGGAGGTAGTACTCCCACTTCATGCTCAACAGGCCCTGGGTGCGCTTCTCCAGCAGGGGCTCGGTGATCTGGAGATGCCTGACCTGGGCGGGACGGGCCAGGTCCGTGGGGTTGGTGAGGGTACCGCAGGCCGACAGGAGGGCGGCAAAAGCCAGCGGGATCACGGTTCGGCGAAGGGTCGGATGCATGTCTGTCCTCAAGCTATGTGGGAATAGTTATGGCGTTGCGGCGGGAATTATGCCATCCACGTAGTCGCCCGGTTGCCGTGAAATTACAGAAATGTAATGAAGGGGTCAGCTTGCCGTTGGAACCCGGAGCGCATACTGCGACCATCCCTTTCACCGAGGAAAGACCATGGCCCTTCGCCCCTTGGCGTTGCTGCCGCTGCTGTTCGGCACCGTACTGGCCCAGGCCCAGGGGGACGTGCCCGGCAGGAACGTCGATTCCCTGCTGGCTTATGCTCGGGAGCACAATCCGGAATACGCCGCCATGCGCTACGAAGCCGAGGCGGCCAGCGAGCGGGTAGCGCCGGCCGGCGCCCTGGCCGACCCCAGGTTCCGGACCGAACTCCGGGACATCACCCGCATGGGCGAGCAGAACGCCACCCTCTCCCCCAGCCGGGTGGGCAGCACCCGCTACCTGCTGATGCAGGACGTGCCCTGGTACGGCAAGAGGGACTTGAAGCGGGAAATCGCCGAACTGGAAGCCGCCGGGGCCAAGGGCCGCAGCGAGGGTACCTGGGCCGACCTGGCGGCCCGTATCAAGACCGCCTACGCCCAGTACTACTATCTGCACCGCAATGTGGTCCTCACCAAGGAGGTGCTGGACCTCATGGAACGCCTGGAGAAGATCGCCCAGGTCCGCTACGCCGGCGGCTTGGCGGCCCAGCAGGACGTGATCCGCGCCCAGGTGGAGCAGACCAACATGCGCACCGAGCTGGTGGCCATGGAAACCGAGCACCACCACCTGGAAGCCCGCCTCAATGCCCTCCTGGCCCGGCAGCCGGGCAGCCCTTTCGCGGCCCCTGATGGGGTGCGGACCCTGCCAGCCCCCGCCAAGCTGGATTTCACCGCCCTGGCCGAGCGGGCCCGGGCCAGGAATCCCCAGCTCTTCGCCGAGGACGCCCGCCTCAAGGCCGCCGAGAAGAGCCGGGACCTGACCTAC
>DASRUX010000149.1:0-2183 GCA_035655235.1 Rhodocyclaceae bacterium
GCTACCTTAGCGGGTGGGGCGGCGGGAAACGTTGATCTGTGCAAAGAATTCCCGAACAGTTTAGTCGGCTATTTCGCGGGTCCGTTCGAACCAGTCCAGCTTCTCGTGGAGGGCCACCACGCTGCCGACCACGATCAGGGCCGGCGGCTTGATGCCTTCCTCGACGATGCGGGCGGGCAGGTCGGCGAGGGTGGCGAGGAGGGTCCGCTGCCGGTGCAAGGTGCCGTGGCGGACCACCGCCGCCGGAGTGTCGGCGGGCAGGCCGTGGGCCATCATCTGCCGGCAGATTTCCGCCGCGCCGCCGATGCCCATGTAGAACACCACCGTCTGCCGGGGGCGGGCCAGGGCCGGCCAATCCAGGTTCACGCTGCCGTCCTGGAGGTGGCCGGTGACGAAGACCACCGCCTGGGCATGGTCCCGGTGGGTGAGAGGGAAGCCGGAATAGGCCGCGCAACCAGCGGCGGCGGTGATGCCGGGCACCACCTCGAAGGGAATCTTTTCCGCCGCCAGGACTTCCAGCTCCTCGCCGCCCCGGCCGAAGATGAAGGGATCGCCGCCCTTGAGGCGGACCACGGACAGCCCTTCCCGGGCCAGTTCCACCAGTTTGAAATTGATGTCGTGCTGGGGCAGGGTGTGGCGGGAGGACTCCTTGCCGGCATAGACCAGGCGGGCGTCGGCCCGGGCCAGATCGACGATGCCGTCGCCCACCAGATGGTCGTAGACGATGGCGTCGGCCTGGGAAATCAGGCGGGCCGCCTTCAGGGTGAGCAGTTCCGGGTCGCCGGGGCCGGCCCCCACCAGCCAGACCTTGCCGCCGGGCAGCCGGCCGCCCAGTTCGTCCCTCAGGATCATGCGATTGGCGCGATATTCGTCATTCATCTTCGTTTCCCCCCTGCGAAATTGGGCCGCTTGGTGCCCGCGTCGAGGAAATAGTGCATCGCCATGGTCGGAAAATTTTTGATGCGCGCTAATTCCGTTCGATGTCGTTGGCACATGCCGGGCAATTTTGATTCCCGTTAAAGATTTCGAGGGGTGCCAAGTTCAACCTGCCGGCGTCGCGTTGGAGCTTAGACGCGGTTTGATCTTATTTATCCGACAGGAGGGAGTCATGAAGAGGGGTTTGCAAAGCATTTTTGTGTTTTCGGCCGTCGCACTGGCCACCAATCTCGCCTTCGCCGACGAGGCGGCCAAGGGCGTTTCCAAGGCGGAAATCGCCTATGAGGCGGGCAGTTCGCCCCTCGGCAACGTCGAGATGCACCAGGATATCAACCCGAAGGCGCCGCCCATGACCAAGGCGGAGTTCGACAAGGCCCGGGAAATCTACTTCCAGCGCTGCGCCGGCTGCCACGGCGTGCTGCGCAAGGGCGCCACCGGCAAGCCCCTGACTCCGGACAAGACCCTGGCCACCGGCACCGAGTACCTGAAGACCTTCATCAAGTACGGCAGCCCGGCCGGCATGCCGAACTGGGGCACCTCCGGCACCCTGACCGACGACGAAGTGGACCTGATGGCCCGCTACGTCCAGCAGACGCCTCCCCAGCCGCCGGAGTTCAGCCTGACGGACATGAAGAACACCTGGAAGGTCATCGTCCCGCCGGAGAAGCGTCCGACGAAGAAGATGAACAACTACAACATCGACAACATCTTCTCGGTGACCCTGCGGGATGACGGCACCATCGCCCTCATCGACGGCGACACCAAGCAGATCATCAACATCGTCCATACCGGCTACGCGGTCCACATCTCCCGCTTGTCCGCCTCCGGCCGCTACCTGTTCGTGATCGGCCGGGACGCCAAGATCAACATGATCGACCTGTGGATGGAGAAACCGGACAACGTCGCCGAAATCCGCGTCGGCCTGGAAGCCCGTTCGGTGGATACCTCCAAGTACAAGGGCTACGAGGACAAGTACGCCATCGCCGGCTCCTATTGGCCGCCCCAGTTCGTGATCATGAAGGGCGATACCCTGGAGCCCCTGAAGATCGTTTCCACCCGCGGCAACACCGTGGATACCCAGGACTACCATCCTGAGCCCCGCGTCGCCTCCATCCTGGCCTCCCACTTCAAGCCCGAGTTCCTGGTCAACGTGAAGGAAACCGGCAAGACCATGTTGGTGGACTACTCCGACCTCAACGCCCTGAAGACCACCGAGATCGGCTCCGCCCGCTTCCTGCACGACGGCG
>DASRUX010000150.1:0-8236 GCA_035655235.1 Rhodocyclaceae bacterium
GGTTATTCCGGAAGTTGATGGGACCGCCCGTGAAGGGGGCGAAGCCGGTGCCGAAGATCACCCCGGCATCGGCCAGGTCGGCGTCGGCGACGACGCCCTCGGCCACCAGCCGTTCGGCGCGGTCGATGAGGGGCTTGGCTAGGCGCTGCGCCAGGCCAGCCGGCACGGAAGCGGCTACCGCCTTGGCGGGCTTGCCGTCCTTCCAGGCGTAGAAGCCCCGGCCCGACTTCTTGCCCAGGTCGCCCCGCCCCACCCGCTCGGCCAGGCAACGGGGCGCCTGGGCCCCACCGGCCAACTGCTTGCCCGCCGCCATGGCGATATCCAGGCCGACGGTATCGGCCAGCTCGATGGGCCCCATGGGCATGCCGAAGGCCAGCATGGCCTCGTCCACCGTCTCCGGCGCCAGGCCTTCATCCACGCAGCCCATGGCTTCGAGCATGTAGGGAGCGAGCACGGCGTTCACCAGGAAGCCGGGGGCGCTCTTCACCGGCAGGGGCAGCTTGTCGATCTGCCGCACGAAGGCGCAGGCGGCCTGGACTGCGGCCGGATCGGCGCCCTCCGCGGCCACCACTTCCACCAGGGGCATCATGGCCACCGGGTTGAAAAAGTGGATGCCCACCAGGCGCTCGGGCTTCTCCAGCGCCGTGCGCAGGTCTTCGAGCTTGAGGCTGGAGGTGTTGGTGGCCAGGACCGCGCCGGGCTTCAGCTTCGGCTCCATGGCCTTGAACAGGGCATGCTTGGCGGCCACGTCCTCGAAAATGGCCTCGATTACCACGTCGGCCCGGGCGACACCGTGGCCATGGGGATCGGGGATGAGCCGGTCGAAGGCGGCCCGGGCCTGGAGCTTGTCCTTGAGGCGGCGGCCGAAAAGCTTGTTGGCCCGCTGCAGGGCCGGGGCGATGCACTCCAGGCTCTGGTCCTGGAGAGTCACGGTCATACCCCGCAGGGCGCACCACGCCGCGATATCTCCCCCCATGACCCCGGCCCCCACCACATGGACGTGCTTGGCGCGGAAGTCCGATTCCTTGCCGAAGCCCTTGAGGCGCTCCTGGAGGAAGAAGACCCGCACCAGATTCCGGGCCGTGGGCGATGAAATGATGCGATCGATGATCTGGGGCGCCGCCAGGGCGTTGCCGTCGTGCTTCTCCCACAGGTCGATGATGGCGTAGGGTGCCGGGTAGTGCTGCGGACGGGCCTTGGCGGCCACCTGCTTCCTGGCCTGGGCGGCCACCACGTTCTTGAGTGGCCAGGCGTTGAGAGCGGCCTTCAGGCCGGTGGCGCGGGAAAACGGTTTGCCGGACACTACCAGCCCCCGGGCCGAGGCTTCCATCACCCGGGGGGCAACGGCCAAGTCGGCGAGGCCCAGGGACTTGGCCTTGCGGGCGTCCAGGGTCTTGCCGGTGAGCATCATGTCCAGGGCGGCCTGGGGGCCGATGATTTCGGGGAGGCGCTTCATGCCGCCCCAGCCGGGGAAGATGCCCAACATTACCTCGGGGAGGCCGAGCTTGGTGCCAGGCTCGTCCACCACGATGCGGTAGCGGCAGGCCAGGGCCAGTTCCAGGCCGCCGCCCAGGCAGTGGCCCCGGACCAGGGCCAAGGTCGGGTACTTGACCGCGGCCAGGCGGTTGAACAGGTTCCAGCCCCGGGCCACCAGCTCCCGGCCCTTTTCCGGGGTGTCGAGCTGGGCGAATTCCTCGATATCGGCGCCGGCCACGAAGCCTGCCGCCTTGCCGGAGCGGACGATCAGGCCCTTGGGCGGCTGGGCGTCCAGCTGGTCCAGGGCCAGGCCCAGTTCGGCCATGACGTCCGCCGACAGGGAATTGGCGGCGGCACCGGGCTTGTCCAGGGTGAGCCAGGCGATGCCGTCGGCGTCGCGTTTGATTTGCCAGTGAGTCATAAACGTTTCCCGCTTCATAGCGCCTCCACCAGCACTGCCCCGCCCTGCCCGCCGCCGATGCAGATGGAGGCGACGCCCAGCTTCTTCTGCCGGGTGCGCAGGGCGTGGAGGAGGTGGAGCACGATGCGGGCGCCGGAGGCTCCCACCGGGTGGCCGAGGGCGATTGCGCCGCCGTCCACGTTGAGCTTGTCTTCATCCAGCCGGCCCCAGGGGGCCGTACCCAGTTGCTCCCGGCAATAGGCCTCGTCGTCCCAGGCGGCGATGCAGCCCTGGACCTGGGCGGCGAAGGCCTCGTTGATTTCCCAGAGATCCGGATCGTTGAGGCCCAGGCCGTGGCGCTGGAGGATGGGGGTGACGGAATGGACCGGCCCCAGGCCCATCTGGGCCGGATCGAGACCCGCCCATTGCAGGTCGGTGATCTTGCCCAGAGGCTGGAGGCCCCACTTCTGGACGGCCGCTTCGGAAGCCAGGATGAGGAACGCCGCCCCGTCAGTAACCTGGGAGCTGTTGCCGGCGGTAACGTTGCCGTAGGGTTTGTCGAAGACGGGCTTCAGCTTCTTCAGGCCCTCGGGGGTGGAATCGGCCCGCACCCCGTCGTCCTCGGCGTAGATCTTCCCGCCGCCATCCACCAGGGGGACGATTTCCCCGAAGGCGCCGGCCCGCTGGGCGGCGGCGGCCCGCTGGTGGCTGCGGCTGGAGAATTGGTCCATCTGGGCGCGGTCGATGCCGAAGCGCCAGGCCAGGTTCTCGGCGGTCTGGCCCATGGAAAGGCCCACCACCGGGTCGGTGAGCCCCTTCAAGAGGCCGATCACCGGCGTCAGCAGGGCGGCGGGCTTGAGCTTGAGGAAATGGAGGGCCCGCTGGCCGCCCGTCTTCAAAGACATCATGGCCGCGAACCACTTCACCATGGCGTCCGAATAGAGCAGCGGCGCCCGGGACAGGGCATCGACGCCGCCGGCCAGGACCAGTTCGGAACGGCCGCTCTGGATATTGGCGATGGCGGAGTCCAAGGCCTGCATGCCGGAGGCGCAGTTGCGCATCACCGTCCAGCCCGGGACCCGGTTGCCGCAGCCCAGACGAAGCGCCACCACCCGGCCGATATTGGTTTCTTCCGGGGAGGGGGCGGCGCAGCCGACGATCACCTCGTCCAGATCGGAGGGCTGGAAGGGTTGGCGGAGCAGCAGCGCCCTGCCCGCCTGGACAGCCAGGTCCGAGGCCGCAAAAGGCCCCGGACCGCTCCGGGCCTTGAGGAACGGGGAGCGAGCCCCGTCCACCACGTAGATGGGCTGGAAAGCCATGGTCAGGCGGCCTTTCTCTCGACGGCGGGCTTGTTGGCGGTGGCCACGCCGTAATCGAAGGGGAAGTCGTCCACCCGCACCACGATGTCCCGGAGGGCATTGCGGCGCTTCATGACCTCGAACTCGGCTGCCGTGATGACGCCGGCCTCCACCGCGGCAATGGCGATATCCCGCACATTGGCGACGGGGTTGCCGTCGAAGACGCCCCGCTTCTGGGCTTCCCGAATTTTGGCCTCGATGGGCTCGGCTTCCAGGGTGGCGGCGAGGGCCAGTTCGATGGCGCCCACCGGGTCTTCGGGAGTGCGGTGCACGAAGCACTCGGCGGTAAGGCGGTCCCGAGTGGCGGAAGGAGCGATCAGCAGCTTGGCGACTTGGTGGCCGACGGCATCGGAAGGCACCACGTAGGGATGGCCCCAGGGGAAGATCACCTTGTCCAGGAGCCAGCCCGCCAGCCGGCTCGGGTAATTGTGGGCGATGACCCCGTCGAAGGCCTGCTGGGCCTTATACATGGCATCCCAGATGGCCCAGTGCATGAGGGGGGCGTCGGCCTGCTGGCAGCCTTCGGACTCGTAGCGCTTGAGCGTCGCCGAGATGAGGTACATCTGGGCCAGGATGTCGCCGAGGCGGGCGGAAATCTTCTCCCGGCGCTTCAGGCTGCCGCCCAGGACCAGCATGGAGATGTCGGCCAGGAAGGCGAAGGCCGAGGAGAAGCGGGTGAGCTGCTGGTAGTAGCGCCGGGTTTCCGGTGCCACGTCGGCCGGGGCGGACACGAAATGGGAGCCGGTGATGCCCATGACGAAAGCCCGGATGCCGTTCTTGATGACGTAGCCGATGTGGCCCCACAGCGCCCGGTCGAAGTCCTTGAGGCCCTGTTCGCCATCCGGGTTGTTGGCGGCCTGCATCTCGGCCAGCACATAGGGATGGCAGCGGATGGCCCCCTGACCGAAGATGATGAGGCTGCGGGTGAGGATGTTGGCGCCTTCCACGGTGATGCCGATGGGCACCTGCTGGTAGGCCCGGCCCAGGAAGTTGGAGGGGCCGAGGCAGATGCCCTTGCCGCCGATCACGTCCATGCCGTCATTGACCACCTGGCGGGCCCGCTCGGTGACGTGGTACTTGGCGATGGCCGACACCACCGAAGGCTTCTCGCCCAGATCGACGGCCCCGGCGGTCATCTTGCGGGTGGCGTCCATCATGTAGGTGTAGGCGCCGATGCGGGTCAGGGCTTCTTCCACGCCCTCGAAGCGGCCCACGGCCATGTTGAACTGGCTGCGGACCCGGGCGTAGCCGCCCACGGCCCGGGCGGTCATCTGGGCCATGCCGGTATTGGAGGACGGCAGGGAAATGGAACGGCCCGCCGCCAGGCACTCCATGAGCATGCGCCAGCCCTGGCCGATCATCTTGGGACCGCCGATGATGAAATCCAGGGGCATGAACACATCCTTGCCCCGGGTCGGGCCGTTCATGAACATGGCGTTGAGAGGGAAGTGGCGGCGGCCGGTATCCACGCCGGGATGGTCGTAGGGCACCAGGGCGCAGGTGATGCCCAGGTCCTTTTCCTTGCCCAGGAGCCCGTCCGGGTCGTAAAGCCGGAAGGCGAGGCCGAGGATGGTGCACAGCGGCGCCAGGGTGATATAGCGCTTGTCCCAGGTGACCCGCATGCCGATCACTTCCCTGCCCTGCCACAGGCCCTTGCAGACCACGCCGGCATCCGGGATGGAGGCGGCATCCGACCCGGCCCAGGGGCTGGTGAGGGCGAAGGCCGGGATTTCCAGGCCCTTGGCGAGGCGCGGCAAGTAGTAGTCCTTCTGCTCGTCGGTGCCGTAGTGGAGCAGCAGTTCGGCGGGGCCGAGGGAATTGGGCACCATCACCGACACCGACAGGGCCGAGGAGCGGGTGGAAAGCTTGGTCACCACCTCCGAATGGGCATAGGCGGAAAACTCCAGGCCGCCGTACTTCTTCGGGATGATCATGCCCAGGAAGCCCTTCTCCTTTATGTAGCGCCAGGCTTCATGGGGCAGGTCGTAGAGCTCGTGGGTGACCTTCCAGTCGTCCACCAGGCGGCAGGCCTCTTCCACCTCATTGTCCATGAAGGACTGTTCGACGGCGGTAAGCTTTGGCTGGGGATAGGACTGGAGCTTCTTCCAGTCCGGCTTGCCCCGGAACAGCTCCCCTTCCCACCAGACCGTGCCCGCTTCCAGGGCTTCCCGCTCAGTGGCGGACATCTGGGGCAGGATTTTCTTGTAGATGGAGAAAAGGGACCGGCTGAGCAGCGCGCGCCGGATGGGGCGCACGCCGATCAGCACGGCCAAAGCCACGAGGGCGACGACACCGATCAGTGTCCAGGTAGGTAGTGCCATGTTGCTGTCTCCTCTTTATTTATTCTGTTCAGGCCGCCTTGGTGGCTGGCTCTTGTTCGGTTACCGGGGTGTTGAACTGGGGCAGCGGCGCCCGCAATCCGCCCAGCAGGAAGGACATGAGCCGGGGCAGCAGGCGATCCAAGCGATCCTCCGTGTCGGCGGCCTCGACGCCCCAGTCGGTGACCAGGCGCAGGGTATCGGTGCCGGCGATGGCGTAGGAGGTGGCCCCCAGCATGAAGTGGAAGCGCCAGACGATCTCCGCCTTGGGCACATCCGGCAGGGATTTGAAAAGGGCCTCCTTGAAGCGGTCCATCACATGGACGTACTTGTGGGCCAGGAAGGCGCGGATGAATTCGGAGGGCTCGGTCATGGTCCGACCCAGGAGGCGCAGGAAATTGAGCCCGCCCCGGTTCTCGTCCTCCGCCATACGGATGAGGGTGCCGAAGAAGGCATCGACGATCTGGGAGGGCTTCAAAGGCTTGCCGCCGGCCGCCTCCTCCATCTCATCCAGGACCCGCAGACGCTCTTCGTTCAGCCAATCCAGGCGGCGGCGGAAGACTTCCTCGATGAGGGCTTCCTTGGAGCCGAAGTGGTAATTCACCGCCGCCAGGTTCACCGAGGCTTCGCTGGTGATCTGGCGCATGGAGGTTCCCTCGTAGCCATGGGCCATGAACAGGCGCTCGGCGGTATCGAGGATGCGCTCCCGGGTGTCGATGTTGCGGATTTCTGCCATGCTGCCGACTCCTATTTCATACGTTCGTTTGAATCATAGGCGAAGGAAGTTGGAGATGCAAGGGGGAAATTGGTGGGGGGAGTAGGAGGGGCTGGTGGGTAACGTCCGGCCCCACCCCAACTCTGCCCTTGGAGTCTGATTGCAGACTGCAGCCCACGAGTCTTCATGCGAGATTACAGGTCATCAGCGGCTGAGCGAACTATCTGGTCTGCCAAAACCGAGGGCAGTTTCGGTAAGCAGGCTTCCACAATCGTCCCATGACGTTGCACTTGCCGCTGAATGTGTGGCGCCATGAAAGAATCCGCGCGGAACACCGTAACGTAAGGCGCATACATGGCGTGCATGGCATCCACCGGCTGGCTATCGCTCGGCTGCTCCTTGCGCGAGCCGCCGACGTTGTCCCAGACGGAAGAGTAGATCGACCGCACCATGGCAGAAAGCCCCGGGCAATACAGGTCGACGTCCTTTGCCGTTATCGACGCGACGGTAATCTGCCTGTCCTCAGCAAATCGTTTTGCCAGACTGATCAACGTATCCTCTTGCATCTCACGCCACCTCCGAGCAATGGCACCCTGCTTGCTAGTGGGGTGGGGCAATTTGCCGCCGGCGCATAATTCTGACGCCCACTGCTTCATCCCGTATGACATGGTTCGGAGGATCTCTCCGAGTTCCTGCCCCGGTTTTCGAACCATATCGGCGATCGGGCCGGCCAGTGCGTGATTTGTCGCAAACCACTTCATCATCCAGCGGGGGTCCCGCAAACTCGCGCGCAATGCTTGGTCGAATTCCTGCTCGGATACCCGTCCCAAGACATGTTGAGCGATCACGGCAGCATGCTCACGCTTCATGGGATATTCGCGAATGATCTCCTCGATCACACACTCCAGGCTGATACGCTTCATCTGTTCAGCGAATGCCGTAGTAGGTTGTCCACGCTTAAACATCTTTTTCAGCTCCGCCCGCCGTTGGTGGCGGGAATAGCCAAGTGACTTTAGTTCATCTTCGGCCCGGACCCGCATCTCTTCCCACGGCGTTGTCTGGCTAGGGATATCCGGGAGAGGGAGATAGGGAAACCAATCTCCCGACAGATCAAGCGCGTCGGATGGTAATGGGCGGCTCTGCTGGACCCCAAGAGCAGCCATTTCGACATCTAGAAGCCGATCAAAGGAGATGAGGGCGTTTGTGCCACAAAGGTCGCTCAAGAACTCTCCTCGAAACTCCGCGAGAAAGCTCCAATCGGGATCAAGCGGTGCAGCCTCGCTCAATGCCGCAGCGGAGAAAACGAAGAGGACCTTTTGCGTCTGAGCCAATGCTAAGAGCGCATTACGGGTCTGGACGATGGCATGGGTCTGTCGCTTAGGGTCGGTGAGCGTCGAATAGTCCTGTGAATCCAGGTAGCAGGTAATCATGAGTTTTACCTAATTCATCTCTATTTCAACGATCAGACTGAGTAATCACTACGTCCCTGGGGCGAAAGGCAACTGATCGGGAAGCCTCAATCGCCCCAGTTGTTCTGACAAGTTGTAGCCTTAACAATCCGACTTCGTCCGTTTGGTAGCGGTATGCTGACCGAAGTCCTGGTGGTAGCGAAGGACCGCTTCGGCCGATGCCCCGCCAGCCAAAGATTGCAACGACTCACCCCCGCCCCCCACCACCCGAACCGCCAACTCCCGCAACTGCAACTCCAGCACCCCAATCGGCGGCGGGTTGGCGGTATCCACCCACCACACCATCAGATCAACCCAGCCGCCGGCAATGAATCTGGCATGGATATCCGGAGAGCTTTCCCCAGGACTTTGCCCCGCCAGATCGTCCTCCAGCAACTGCACGACCATTGCCCGAAACCGCCGCTCGACGACGTGCCCGCTTCTTCGGCCGATGACCGTTCTGAAGACGGCGCGATTCTCGATCATGTGGGCCAGCAGCCCCGGAAGGAATGCGAAGCGGG
>DASRUX010000151.1:0-2746 GCA_035655235.1 Rhodocyclaceae bacterium
GCAGATTCGGCTGCCGCTCACCTTGGCCATCATCGACGGCTTCCTGGTGGCGGTGGGGGCGTCGAGCTTCGTGGTGCCCCTGGACATGGTGGTGGAGTGCGTGGAGCTCACCGCCGAGGAGACGGCCGCCGGCCGGGACCATCTCAACCTGCGGGGCGAAGTATTGCCCTTCATCCGCCTCAAGAACCTCTTCGACATCTCGGACCCCCCGCCCCCCGCCGCAACGGAGGACGATGATCTGTTCGAGGAAAGCGGCGAAGCCGCCGGCCCGGCCATCGAGGTGGACGAGGAACTGGCCTTCCTGCTCCAGCCGGTGAAGCGGGAGAACGTGGTGGTGGTCCAGTACGCCGGACATCGGGCCGGGCTGGTGGTGGATACCCTGCTGGGCGAGTTCCAGACGGTGATCCGGCCTCTGGGCCAGGTGTTCAACGGCCTGGACGGCATCAGCGGCTTCACCATCCTGGGCTCCGGCCAGGTGGCCCTCATTCTCGACGTGCCGGGATTGGTACGGCGAGTGGTGCGGCAGGATAGCCGGCGCCAGGCGGCGCCGGTGGCCGCGGTTTGATCAGTCGGCGCCGGTCCCCGGCGCCGATCGCAACGTCTTAGTAGCAGAGGTGCAACACAGAAGTACACATAAACATTACCAACAGAGGGCTTACAAAAATGACAGTCGCTAAACGCATGTACCTGCTGGCGGGCGCCGCCCTGCTCGGCATCGCCCTGCTGACCGGCCTTGGCCAGCAGCAGATGAACAAGATTTACGACACAACCAACTACTCCAATATCAACACGGTTCCCAGCTTGACCACCCTGAACCAGATTATTTTTCCCCTGGCCCAGAACCGCATCCTGATCTGGCAGCACATCGCCCTGAGCGATGAGGGAAAGAAGGGCGAACTGGAGCAGAAGATGGTCGCCAATCAACAGAAGATCGATCAGGCCTTGAAGGAATACGACGGCCTTGTCTCCGACGAGAAGGATAAAGCGTTGCTGGCGGCGGACCGGGCGGCCCTGGCGGACTACGTCGCCCTCCGGGAAAAGGCGCTGGTGCTTTCCCGGGCCAACAAGCACGACCCGGCCCGGGACCTGCTCATGGCCAATTCGGCCATCCTGTCACGGATCATGGATAGCTTCGAGGAGCATATCCAGTACAACGTCGCCCTCGGGAAAAAGGCTTCTGACGAGGCAGCCACCACCAAGGTCAGCTCCCAGAACCTTGCCCTGCTGATCGCGGCCCTGACCCTGGCGGCTGTCGGCATCCTGTCCTTCACCATCACCCGCGCCTTGATGAGGCAATTGGGCGGCGAGCCGGCGGAAGCGGCCGAAATCGCCGGCAAGATCGCGGCAGGCGACCTCTCCTCCAGGATCGAACTCAAGGCCGGCGACACGTCGAGCCTGATGGCGGCCATGAAGCATATGACCACCACGCTGCAAGCCCTTCTGGACGAAATGAACCGCATGTCCCGGGAGCACGAGGCTGGGGACATCGACGTGAAGATCGACGAGGCGAAGTTCAAGGGGGAATACGCCACCATGGCCAAGGGGGTGAACGACATGGTCTTCGGTCACATCGCCGTCAAGAAGCAGGCCATGGGCGTGATCAAGGAGTTCGGCGAGGGCAATTTCGACGCCCCCATGCCCCAGCTTCCCGGCAAGAAGCGCTTCATCAACGACACCATCGAGCAGATGCGGGGCAACCTGAAAGGCTTCATCGCCGAGATGAATCACATGTCCCGGGAGCACGACGCCGGCGACATCGACGTCAAGATCGACGACAGCAAGTTCAAGGGCGAGTACGCCACCATGGCCAAGGGCGTGAACGGCATGGTCTTCGGCCACATCGCCGTGAAGAAGAAGGCCATGGCCTGCGCCAAAGCCTTCGGGGAAGGCGACCTGGACGCTCCCCTGGAACAGTTCCCGGGCAAGAAGCGCTTCATCAACGACACCATGGAGCAGTTGCGGGCCAACATCAAGGCGCTCATCGTCGATGCCAACGCCCTGGCCCAGGCGGCGGTGGATGGGAAGCTGGAGGTGCGGGCCGATGCTTCCAAGCACAAGGGCGATTTCAAGCGGATCGTGGATGGCCTGAACAGTGTCATGGAAGCCATCGTCGGCCCGGTCACCGAGATCAGCCGGGTGATGAACGCCATGGAGAAGGGGGACCTGACCCAGAGCGTCACCACCGAGTACCGGGGCCAGTTGAAGACCCTGTGCGACACGGTCAATGCCACCGTCGACCGGCTGGCCCAGACCATCGCCGAGGTGAGCAACACGGCGGAAACCATCACCAGCGCCAGCAGCCAGGTGTCCTCCACGGCCCAATCGCTGTCCCAGGCATCGTCCCAGCAGGCGGCGAGCGTCGAGGAGACCTCGGCCTCGGTCGAGCAGATGTCCGCCTCCATCCGCCAGAACACGGAAAACGCCAAGGTGGCCGACACCATGTCCGCCGATGGCACCGGCAAGGCCGCCGAAGGCGGCGAAGCGGTGACCGAGACGGTGACCGCCATGAAGCAGATCGCCAAGCGCATCGGCATCATCGACGACATCGCCTACCAGACCAACCTACTGGCCCTCAACGCCGCCATCGAAGCGGCCCGGGCCGGGGAACACGGCAAGGGCTTCGCGGTGGTGGCGGCGGAAGTCCGGAAACTCGCCGAGCGCAGCCAGGTGGCGGCCCAGGAAATCGGCGATCTCGCCTCCGGCAGCGTCAAGCTGGCCGAAGGGGCCGGCAAGATGATCCAGGAGA
>DASRUX010000152.1:0-10743 GCA_035655235.1 Rhodocyclaceae bacterium
GGTGGACATGCAGGGCGCCCTGACCAAGCGCCTCGACTCCACCTCCGCCGACCTGCGCACCCTGCTTCGGGACAAGAACATCCGCCACGCCGGCATCAACCGGGAAGGTGACCGGGTGGTGGTCAAGTTCCGGGAAGCCGATGTCCGGGACAAGGCCCGCTCCGCCATTGCCGACGGCCAGCCCGACCTGGTCCTGGCCGATGCCGGCCAAGGCGAGGACCTGCGCCTGGTGGCGACCATGAAGCCGGAAGCCCAGAAGCGCCTCCAGGAATTTGCGCTGAAGCAGAACATCACCACCCTGCATAACCGGATCAACGAACTGGGCGTCGCCGAGCCGGTGATCCAGCAACAGGGCCTAGACCGCATCGTGGTCCAGCTCCCCGGCGTGCAGGATACCGCCAAGGCCAAGGACATCCTGGGCCGCACCGCCACCCTGGAAATCCGCATGGTGGACGACGACCCCGGCGCCCTGCAGGCCGCCCTGGCCGGCAACGTGCCCTTCGGCGACGAGCTCTACACCGAGCGTACAGGCAGAGATGAGAGGGAGCGCAAGCTGTTGGTCAAGAAGCAGGTAGTGCTGACCGGCGACCGCCTCACCGACGCCCAGCCGGGCTTCGACGGCCAGACCCACCAACCGGCGGTGCACCTCACCCTGGATGCCGCCGGCGCCCGCATCTTCAAGGACATCACCCGGGAGAACATCAATAAGCGCATGGCCATCCTGCTCATCGAGAAGGGCAAGGGTGAAGTGGTGACGGCGCCGGAAATCAAGACCGAAATCGGTGGCGGCCGGGTGCAGATTTCCGGCCATATGAGCACCATGGAAGCCAACGAAACCGCCCTGCTGCTGCGGGCCGGGTCGCTTGCCGCCCCCATGGAGATCATCGAGGAACGGACCATCGGCCCCACCCTAGGCGCCGAAAACATCAAGAAGGGCTTCCACTCCACCCTGTGGGGCTTCGCCGCCATCGCCATCTTCATGATCATCTACTACCAGATGTTCGGCATGATTTCGGTGCTGGCCCTGGCCTCCAACCTGCTGTTCCTGATGGCGATCCTGTCGCTGCTCCAGGCGACCCTGACCCTGCCCGGCATCGCGGCCATCGCGCTGACCCTGGGTATGGCCATCGACGCCAACGTGCTCATCAACGAGCGGGTGCGGGAGGAACTGCGCAACGGGGTACCGCCCCAGGCGGCCATCGCCGCCGGCTACGAGCGAGCCTTCGACACCATCCTGGACTCCAACGTCACCACCCTCATCGCCGGCCTGGCCCTGCTGATCTTCGGCTCCGGCCCGGTGCGGGGCTTCGCGGTGGTCCACTGTCTGGGCATCCTCACCTCCATCTTCTCGGCGGTGGTGGTTTCCCGCGCCCTGGTGAACCTCATCTACGGCAGCAAGAAAAAGCTCGCCAAGGTCGCCATCGGCCAGGTCTGGAAGCCGGGCCTGGCGACCAAATAAGGGTTACGAATCATGGAATTCTTCCGTATCCACCGTGATATTCCCTTCATGCGCCATGCGCTGAAGTTCAATATCATCTCCCTCATCACCTTCCTGCTGGCGGTGTTCTTCCTGGTCTTCAATGGCCTGCACCTGTCGGTGGAATTCACCGGCGGCACCCTGATCGAGGTCCACTACCAGCAGGCCGCCGACCTGGAGAAAGTCCGCAACGCCCTGGGCAAGGCGGGCTTTTCCGATTACTCGGTGCAGAACTTCGGTTCCTCCCAGGACGTGCTGATCCGCCTGCCCCTGAAGGCCGATCAGAAGACCGACCAGATTGGCGACTCGGTGATGAATGCCCTGGCCGCCGATGCCCCCGGCGGCGCCAAGCAGCGGGTCGAATTCGTCGGTCCCCAGGTCGGCAAGGAACTGGCCGAAAACGGCGCCATGGCGCTGCTCCTGGTCATCGTCGGCATCGTGGTCTACCTGGCCATCCGCTTCGAATGGCGCTTCGCCGTCTCGGCCATCATCGCCAACCTCCACGACGTGGTAATCATCCTGGGCTTCTTCGCCTTCTTCCAGTGGGAATTCTCCCTCTCGGTGCTGGCGGCGGTCCTGGCGGTGCTGGGCTACTCGGTAAACGAATCGGTGGTGGTCTTCGACCGGGTTCGGGAAACTTTCAAGAAGGTGCGCGGCCTCTCCACCCCCGAGGTGCTGGACCACGCCATCACCGGCACCATCAGCCGGACGATCATCACCCACGGCTGTACCCAGCTGATGGTGCTGTCCATGCTGGTCTTCGGCGGCGAAACCCTGCACTACTTCGCCCTGGCGCTCACCATCGGCATCTGTTTCGGCATCTACTCCTCTGTCCTGGTGGCCAGCCCGCTGGTCATGTGGCTGGGCGTGTCCCGGGAGCAGTTCATCAAGCAGAAAAAGGTCGTCGAAGGCGCCAACGAAGAGGGAGCAGTGGTATGACGACGACGGCGGCCGGCAAGATCATCCGGGTCTGGGACCTCCCGACCCGTCTCTTCCACTGGCTGCTGGCGGCTTCCATCGCCGCCGCCTGGCTCACCGGGGAGACCGGCGGCACCTGGCTCATCTGGCACGGCCGCCTCGGTTTCCTCATCGTCGGCCTGGTGGCTTTCCGGCTGGTGTGGGGCTTCGTCGGCTCCACCTACGCCCGCTTCACCGCCTTCTTCCCGACCCCCGCCAAGATCAAGGCCTACCTGGCCGGCGCCTGGAACGGCATCGGCCACAATCCCCTGGGCGCCCTGTCGGTCTTCGGGCTGCTGGCCCTGGTCGTTTTCCAGATCGCCACCGGCCTGTGCGCCTACAACGACGACATCGGCTTCGAAGGCCCCTTCCATCCCCTGGTGGGCGCCGCCGCGGGCAAGACCGCCACCTGGCTGCACCACAAGGCCTTCAAGGTCCTGATGATCCTGGCGGGGCTGCACGTTGCCGCCATCGCCTTCTACGCCCGGGTGAAGAAGGACAACCTCCTGGTTCCCATGCTCACCGGCGACAAGGCCGTGGTCCAGGGCGAATCTGCCCGGGGCGGCGGCACTGCCGCCTTCCTGGTGGCCCTGGTTATTGCCCTGGCTGTGGTCTACGGCGCTTCCGGCGCCTGGATCGCCCAACCGCCGCCTCCGCCGCCGGCCGCCGCTCCCGCCTGGTAAGGCAACCCCCGGGGCGTCAGGAAACGGCGCCCCCGGGAACCAGCTCCAGGCCAGAGAAGACCAGGGCAATCCGCAACCCCCGCTTCTCGGCATCCTCGACGGCAATGCGGGCGCCATGGAGCTCTGCGATTTCCCTGACGATGGACAGCCCGAGGCCGCAACCTTCGCCGGCCGTCCCCGGCAGGCGGTAGAAGCGCTCGAAGACCCGCTCCCGCTCGGCGGCCGGAATGCCCGGGCCGTCATCCTCCACCTCCAGCCGCGGCCCGTCCTCCCCCATCCGGCTACGCACTGTCACCACGCCGCCCGCCGGGGTGTAGCGCAGGGCGTTGTCGATGAGGTTGCCCAGGGCTTCCCGCAGCATCCAGGCAATGCCCGAAACCGAGGCCGGCTCGATGTCGAAGCCCAGGTCGATGCCCTTGCAGATGGCCCGGTCGAGAAAGGTGGACGCCGACTGCTCGGCCAGGGCATGGAGGGGCACCGCCTCGAAGGGCTGATTGGCGGTGGCACTGGGCTCGGCCCGGGCATAGCTGAGCAGTTGGGTGACCAGGTGGGCCATACGGGCGATGGCGTCCTGGATGTGGGCCAGGCGCTCGGAATCCTCCCGGAAGCGCCCCTCCTCGATACCCAGGTCGATGTGGGTCTGCAGGCCCGCCAGGGGCGTGCGCAGCTGGTGGGCTGCATCGGCCAGGAAGCGCTGCTGGGCGGCGGAAGCCTCCCGGAGCAGGTCGAAGAGTTGGTTCAGCCGGGACAGCATGGGCTGGATTTCCCGGGGCGCGGTGCCGACCTCGATCTCCCGCAGGTCCCGGGGTGAGCGGGCGGCAATCTGCTCCTCGATCTTCACCAGGGGTTTCAGGCCCCGCCGCACCCCGAAATACACCACCAGGAAAATGGAAGCGATGAGCCCCAGGTTGGGCAGCACCATGGCGGTCAGGATATGGCGGCTGGCCCGGTCCCGCTTGGCGGTGGTTTCGGCCACGGTGATGAGCACCTCGCCTCCCGGCGTCTCGATGCGGTGGGCGGCGGAGCGGATGTTCTCGCCCTTGAAGCGACTGTCGTCGAACAGGAATTGCTTCCCGGCCGGATGGCGCCCGGCGGGCAGTTCCACGTCCCCGGCCAGGAGCTTGCCCTCCCGGTCGCGGACGGAAAAATAGACCTTGTCGGCGGCATCCCGGCGGAGCATGGCCTCCGCCTCGGAAGACAGTTCGAAATCGGGATGGCTGCCGCCCCCCTGGATGTGGGCGGCGATGTCCAGGGCGGCATCGGTCAGGGACTGGTCGTAGGCCCGGTCGGCGGTCTCCTTCGCCAGCCGGTAGTCGAGCACCACATTGAGGACGAAGACCAGACTCATGGGCACCAGGATGGCGAGGAGCAGCCGCTGGTGCAGCCCCAGATGGGCGGGCAGATGCATGTCAGGCAACCTCGGCGTCGATGCGATAGCCGATGCCCCGCACCGTCCGGATTTCGATGGCCCCGGGCTGGAGCTTGCTGCGTAGGCGGGAGACATGGACCTCGATGGCGTTGGGGGTGATGTCCCGGTCCCAGCCGGCCAGGCGCTGCACCAGCCCGTCCTTGCTCACCACCTTGGGGGAGGCCATGAGCAGGGCCTCCAGGACGGCCCATTCCCGATTGGTGAGGTCGAGGGGTTCCTCCTCCAGGGTGGCGATCCGCTTCGCCGTATCCAGGGTGAGGCCCCGGTGGGTGAGGCGGCTGTTGGAGATGGCGTGGGAGCGGCGGATGAGCGCCCGGATGCGGGCCACCAGCTCCGGCACCCGGAAGGGCTTGGTCATGTAGTCGTCGGCGCCGACATCCAGGCCGCTGACCGTGTCCTCCATGCTGCCCCGGGCCGACAGGACCAGTACCGGCAGGCAATTGCCCGCCGCCCGCAGCTGCCGGATGAGGGTGAAGCCGTCGGCCTTGGGCAGGCCGATGTCCACCACCGCCATGTCGAAGGTCTCGGCGGCCAGGAAGGCCTCGGCCTCCTCCGCGCTGGTGGCGAGATCCACCGTGTAGCCGGCCTGCCCCAGGCTCTGCTTGAGCCCCAGGGCGACCAAGGTATCGTCCTCGACAATCAACAGGCGCATCGCCGGCCCTCCCGCCTACTGGGCCGCCACCACGTCGGACGGCTCGACGCCGCCCGCCGGCTCCTTGTGGGCGATGCCGAAGTGGCAGTCGATGCAGGTCTTGCCATCCACGCCGATCTTCTCGTGCTGCTTGCGGGCGGTACGTCCCTGCTTTTCCGGGTCCATGGCCGCGGTGTCGTGGCAATGGCGGCATTCCCGGGAGTCGGTTTCCTTCATCCGCACCCAGACGCGCTTGGCCAGCTCCAGGCGGCGTTCCTCGAATTTCTGGGGGGTGTCGATGGTGCCCATGAAGTGGTGGAAAACGTCGTTGGCAGCCTTCACCTTGCGCACCATCGTATCGGCGAATTCGTGGGGTACGTGGCAGTCGGAGCACACCGCCTTGACGCCAGTGCGGTTGCGGGCGTGGATGGTGTGGCTGTATTCCTCGAAATTGTTGTCCTTCATCTCGTGGCAGGAGATGCAGAACTCGATGGTGTTGGTGTGGTCCAGGGTCACCTTGCCGCCGGCGAACAACAGCCCGCCCACCAACATGAGGGCCAGAGCCTCGACCTCCAGCACCTTGGCCCAGGCACGCTGGCGGCGAAAGCGGTTCCACAATGACTTCATCACGACCTCCTGATTTATCTGAGGGCTGATGATGACTTCGGCAAGCTTGCGAAGCCCTGACGATATCCCTATGAAGAATAGGGGCAGCGTCAGGATTTCTTCAGCTTGGCCTCGCTACAGTCCGGCCCAACCATGAATCCATCATCGGAAAGGCAAAACAAATGAGTAGTCACCCCACCGTGAGAAAAACCAGAACAGCATGGCTGGGAGCCGTGCTGTCCCTGGCCTCCGCCCTGGCCCTCCTGGCCCCCTCCGCCCAGGCCGTCCCTAGCTACGCCCGCCAGACCGGCGCCGACTGCGCCGCCTGCCACGTCGGCGGCTTCGGCCCCCAGCTGACCCCCTACGGCATCAATTTCAAGCTGGGCGGCTACACCGACAGCGACGGCCAGGGCGGCAAGGTGCCCCTGTCGGCCATGATGGTCGCCAACTGGACCCGGACGGCCAAGGACAACCCGACTCCCGATCCCGCCCTCCACGGCAACCCCAACAACAACGGCGGCCTGCAGGAAGCCTCGGTCTTCCTGGCCGGGCGCCTGACCGACAACATCGGCACCTTCGTCCAATCCACCTACGCCGGCTTCGAACGCAAATCCAGCCTGGACCAGATGGATATCCGCTACGCCCGCACCCTCAAATTGGGCGACAAGGAAGGCGTGGTGGGCCTGTCCCTCAACAACAACCCGACCCTGACCGACCCGTTCAACACCCTGGGCCAGTGGCGCTTCCCCTACACTGCTTCGGATTTCGGCTTCGGCTTCGGCCCGTCGCCCATCGTGGAAAGCCTGGGCGGCAGTGTGGCCGGGGTGAATGCCTACACCCTCTGGGACAAGAACTTCTACGCCGAACTGGGCGCCTACGGTTCCCTGTCCCGCACCGGCGTGAACATGGTGAATACCAGTCGCGTCGCCGCCGGTGGCATCGACCCCGGCCAGTTCAAGGGCCTGGCCACCTACTGGCGCCTTGCCTATTTCAAGGACATGAAGCGGGACAACTTCTCCGTGGGCCTGCTGGGCTTCAACGCCGGCGTGCAGAATCCCGACGACCCGGGCACCGCCGACCGCTACCGCGACCTGGGCATCGACGCCTCCTACCAGTTCCTGGGCAACCGCCAGCACATCTTCACCGTCAATGCCAGCTACATCCGTGAGCGGCAGAAGCTGAACTACACCTTCGGCACCGCCCTGGCCTCCAGCAATCCCAAGGACACCCTGGACCAGGCCCGCATTGCCGCCTCCTACCACTATGCCCAGACCTGGGGCCTGACCGCCGGACTGTTCGACAGCCGGGGCAAGGCCGATGCCGGGCTGTACGGTTCCTCCTACAACGGCCGCCCCAACACCTCGGGCTACATGCTCCAGGCCGACTGGACCCCCTGGGGCAAGGAATCCTCCTGGGGCGCCCCCTGGGCCAACGTCCGCCTGGGCGCCCAATACACCGGCTACAACCGCTACAACGGCGGCAGCCATTACCTGGACGACAGCGGCGCCGACCGCAAGGCCCGGGACAACAACACCCTGTCCTTCTTCGTCTGGACCGCCATCTAAAGGAGCCCACCATGATTTCCACCCAACGCCTGTTTAGCGGACTGCTCGTCGGTTGCCTCGTCGCCATCTCCGGCCACGCCCTGGCGGCCGGCGATGTGAAGAAGGGCGCCGATGTCTTCGCCGAGGAATGCGGTGACTGCCACAGCCCCAAGGAAGGCAAGGCCAAGAAGGGGCCGCCCCTGTTCGGGGTCAATAGCCGCAAGGCCGGTTCGGTCGCCGATTTCGCCTACTCGGATGCCATGAAGCAGAGCGGCATCACCTGGTCCGCCGACAAGATCGAGGCCTACATCACTGCCCCGCGCAAGGTGGTTCCGGGCGGCAAGATGAAGTACGACGGCCTGGCCGACGCCGCTGCCCGGGCCGACGTGCTCGCCTACCTGATGACCCTCAAGTAGCCGCGACCGCGCCGCTGATGCCATGGGGAGGCCGCTTTCCGCCAGGGAGCGGCCTCCCCTTCCGAAGGCAGTCGATACTTGAGAAACGGGGGCAGTTTTTTCCCACCGCCATACTTGAAATATCCACCGGGACGGCTATGTTGACTTATGGGGTTCACTCCCCATTTCCCCCCAATGGATGGCCTCGTCGTCCCGTCATGGATGAAAGGAGTCGAAAATGGCACTGACCGGATATCGCGCAGATCTGCCCTTCGCTACCCTGGACGATGACGACGACGATTGGGCCACCGACTTCGACGACGACGAGGACTACTGACCAGCCTCAGCCCAGCGCCTTGAGCGCGGCCTCGTAATCCGGTTCATCCTTGATTTCCGGCACCAGTTGGGAGTGGAGGACGCGGTCGTTCTCATCCAGGACCACCACGGCCCGGGCCGCCAGACCGCCCATGGGGCCGCTGGCGATGGCGACGCCGTAATCCCGCATGAATTCCCTGCCTCCCCGCAGGGTCGACAGATGCTGGACCTTGTCGAGCCCCTCCAGGACGCAGAAGCGCTTGGCGGCGAAAGGCAGGTCGGCGGAGATGATGAGGACGGTGGTATTGGCCAGTTCGGCGGCCCGCTCGTTGAATTTGCGGGTGGACACGGCACAGGTGGGCGTATCCAGGCTGGGAACGATATTCAGGACCTTGCGCTTGCCGGCGAAATTGCCCAGGGTGACATCGGAGAGATCCCCCGCCACCAGGGTGAAATCGGGCGCCTGATCGCCGGGGCAGGGGAAACGCCCTTCGACCTGGATCGGGTTGCCGCCGACAGTGACCGTGCTCATATTCCTTCCCTCCAAATAAGAAACGCCGCCTGGACCTGAATCATTCGGCCCGGCGGCGTCCGGAAGGTTCCGGCCCAGAGGTATCCCCGAGCCAATCGGCATCAGCGGCCGATCAGTGGTCTTCCTTACGGAACTTTTGGCTTCGGCCGCGGCTGACGCCGCTTAACGTCGCTACGCGAGTTAGCCTACGCCGAAAGTTCAGGAAAGCCGATCAATGATCTTCTTTCCTGAACTTTTCATGACAGCCCTTGCAGGCCTGGCTGACCTTGCTGAGCTGGGTCTTGATGGCGGCGGCATCGCCACCGGCAGCAACCTTAGCCAGTTCGTTGGCTTCCTTGTTGAAGGTTACGGCTACCTTGCCGACGCCTTCCTTGTCGGTGAACAGCTCGGGCTTCACCAGGGTGTCCTTCCAGCCGGTGCCCTTGTCGGTGCCCGGGGCGTAGAGGGCGCCCATGCCGGAATTGGCAATGGCCTGGATGGCGTTGGCGGCGGCGACGGCCTGCTCCTTGTTGAAGGAGGTGGGATTGTCCACCACCATGCCGTTCAGCTTCTTCATATTCCAGGCCATGAAGCTGTAGCCGGACTGGCGCCATTTGATCATGTCTTCCGGCTTGCCTTGGGCGAAGGCCGTGCCGGCCAGGGTGACGGCAGCCAGGGCGACTGCGATTTTGCGTTTCATCGTTATTCTCCGTGGTGTTAAGGGCTGATGCCGGATGAGATTATATCCACTCGCAATGTGTTGACGCGCCTCAAGCCGCCCCCACCCGGATGCCGTTAGGATGCCGGGTTTTTCATAACAGAATAATCGGGGAGATGAAGATGGCCAGTGGTCTTGAGCCTATCGAACGTGCCAGCCGGGACGAGATATCCGCGCTGCAACTAGAGCGGATGCAATGGTCCCTCAAGCACGCCTACGACAATGTGCCCCACTACCGGGCCAAGTTCGATGCCCACGGCGTGCGGCCGGAAGACCTCAAGAGCCTCTCGGACCTTTCCAAATTCCCCTTCACCACCAAGCAGGACCTCCGGGACAACTATCCCTACGGCCTGTTCGCCGTGCCCATGCGGGACATCGCCCGCATCCACGCCTCCAGCGGCACCACCGGCAAGCAGACGGTGGTGGGCTACACCAAGAACGACCTTGACATGTGGGCCAACGTCATGGCCCGGTCCCTGCGCGCGGCCGGCGCCGGCCCCGACGACATCGTCCATGTGGCCCATGCCTACGGCCTCTTTACCGGCGGCTTCGGGGTCCATTACGGCGCCGAGCGCCTGGGCTGCGCGGTGATTCCCATGGGCGGCGGCCAGACCGCCAAGCAGGTCCAGCTTATCCGGGATTTCCGCCCGACCATGATCATCGCCACCCCCTCCTACGCCCTGAACATCGCCGACGAGTTCGTGCGCCAGGGCATGGACCCGGCGGCCTGCAGCCTCAGGATCGGCTGCTTCGGCGCCGAGCCCTGGGGCGAGGGCATGCGGGCCGAAATCCAGGACCGATTGGGTATCGACGCCATGGACCTCTACGGCCTGTCGGAAGTGGTCGGCCCGGGCGTCGGCTGCGAATGCATCGAATCCAAGGACGGCCCCACCATCTGGGAAGACCACTTCTATCCGGAAATCATCGATCCCGAGACCGGCGAGGTGCAGCCCGACGGGCAGCCCGGGGAGCTGGTATTCACCTCCCTGTCCAAGGAGGCCCTGCCCATCGTCCGCTATCGGACCCGGGACCTTTCCCGCCTGCTGCCGCCGACTTCCCGGGCCTTCCGTCGCATCGCCAAGATCACCGGCCGCTCCGACGACATGCTCATCATCCGCGGCGTCAATCTGTTCCCCGGTCATATCGAGGAACTGATCATGAAGGACAGCAAGCTGTCCGGCCATTACCTGCTGGAAGTCTACCGGGAAGGCCCCCTGGACCAGATGGAGGTAATGGTGGAGGTGAAGCCCGAATTCGCCCACGCCAGCGCCGAGATGAAGCACGACGCCGAGCGCACCCTGCAGCACGCCATCAAGTCCTGGCTGGGAGTGACGACCCGGGTGCGCATCCTCGACCCCGGCCACCTGCCCCGCCCCGAGGGCAAGGCCAAGCGGGTCATCGACAAGCGCACCCTCTAGTCGAAGTAGTTGCGGGTGGCCCGGGCAAAGGATTCGTAGAACCGGGGAAGGGCCATCCC
>DASRUX010000153.1:0-3131 GCA_035655235.1 Rhodocyclaceae bacterium
GGCCGTGCCGCACTCGTTCAGCTCATGGACCGCCAGCCAGCGCCCGTCCGGGTGATCCCGCCAGATGATCCCGGCATGGGAGTAGCGCAGGCCGTACTTGGACAGATCCTGCCCGACCCGCCCCAGGATCACCACCTGGGCGCCGCTCTTGTCCAGGGCTTCGCGGACCTTCAAGGCCAATCCGAAACTGCGGCGGATATCCTCGACGGAAGGCCCCTTCTCCTCGCAAGTCTGGCCGGCGATGGCGCCGGGGCTGGCCAGGGCCGTTGCCGCCGCCAGGGCGCAAAGGAGTCGTTTCACTTGGCGGCCCCGGCGCTGACCTTGGAATGATGGACCAGGCTCTTGCCCACCTCGTTGGGGATGAAGGCGATCAGCTTGCCGGCCAGATAGAGGGCATAACCGCTCCCTTCCGCCACCACCTTCACGGCCGAACCGGCCACCAGGGAGGCGGTCCCGACTGCCCCGGCAGCCACCTTGACGGAAACCGTGACGCCCTCGGAAGCGCCCTCGAGGACGATGACCACGGATTCCCCAGCCTTCTCCACCGCCTTGACCAGGAGGATGGAGCCCCCCACCAACAGAGAAGCCGACCCGGCCACGACGCTGCCGGTCGCCACGGACAGCCCGGCGGACGAATTGGCCGAAGCCCGGGAAGCCTCGCCCTGAGCAAGGGCGGGAGCGCTACCCAGGGCAAGGACCAGGGCGGCAATGAGGGAGGAAGAAGCGAGGGCCAATCTCATGTTGATCTCCTTGATCTATCGCCCCTTAGCGGGGCATTTGCTGTTCTATGGGTTCGTCGATGCGGCCAACCGTCATCACGCCGCCAGAGCCAGATTCTTGAGGGTCACGTAATCCACCTTGCCGGTGCCCAGCAGGGGCAGGCAATCCAGCAGGCGAATCTTCCTGGGAACCGCCAGCTCCGGCAGGCCCAATTCCCGGGCCTTGGCGGCCAGGACATCGCGGCTCAGGCCGCTATCGGTGGTGAACAGCACCAGGGCTTCGCCCTTGCTCTCGTCCGGCTGGCTGGAGGCGGCATGGACCTGGGCGGGGGAGGCGGCGACGGCCAGCTTTTCCACCACTTCCAGGCTGACCATCTCCCCGGCGATCTTGGCGAAGCGCTTGACCCGGCCGACGATCTTCATGAACCCCTCGTCGTCCAGTTCCACCACGTCGCCGGTCTCGTACCAGCCTTCGCCCGCATCGGACATCGGTGGCTGGAGCAGGCCTGGCTGCTCGGCCTTGAGATAGCCGGCCATGACGTTGGGGCCGCGGACGTGGAGGATGCCGCCCTGTTCGATGCCGGGCACCGGCACCAGCTTGTATTCCAGGCCCGGGAGCAGCATGCCGACGGTGCCGGTACGGTAGGCCATAGGGGTATTCACCGCCAGCACGGGCGCGGTTTCGGTGGCGCCGTAGCCTTCGAAGATGCGGATGCCGAATTTCTCGAACCACAGGCCGCGCACGGCTTCGGAGAGCTTCTCGGCGCCGGCCACCACGTAGCGCAGGCGGTAGAAGTCGTAGGGGTGGGCGAACTTGGCGTAGTTGCCCAGGAAGGTGGAGGTGCCGAAGAGCACCGTGCAGGACCGGTCGTAGGCCAGTTCCGGGATGATGCGGTAGTGGAGCGGCGTCGGATAGAGGAAGAGGTTGGCGCCGGTCAGTACCGGCAGCAGCGAGCCGGCGGTGAGGCCGAAGGAATGGAAAATGGGCAAGGCGTTGAGCACCTTGTCATCCACTGAGAAGTCGATGACCGCCCGCACCTGGGCGATGTTGGCGAGGATGGCCCGGTGAGGCAGGACCACGCCCTTGGGCTTGCCCTCGGACCCGGAGGTGAAGAGCACCACGGCAGCTTCTTCCGGATCGGCGGGCAGCTCGAACTGGCGAGGGAAATGGATGGCGTAGCCCATGAGCCAGAGCTTGTCGCCCAGGGTCGCCTGCTCCCGCAGTTCTTCCAGGTAGACCAGCTTGATGCCAGCCAGGGCCGCCAGCTTGTCGGCGAGCTTGGCCTGCTCCACGAAGGCCTTGGAGGTGACGATGGTGCGGATTTCGGCGGCGGTGCAGGCGGCCTGCATGGCGTCGGCGCCGGCGGTGTAGTTGAGCATGGCCGGCACCCGGCGGCGGGCAGTGAGGCCGAAAATCATGCCCAGGGTGGGCGCCAGGTTGGGGAGCAGCAGGCCGACCCGCTCGTTCTCGGCGGTGATGCGCTCCACCAGGCGGCCCAGCATGAGGGTCATCTTGAGGAGGTCGCGGTAGGAATATTCGATCTGGCGGATGTCCTCCACCACCCGGCGCTTGGCGCCGAAGATGTCGGCGGCGTCGCACAGGGCGCTGAACAGGGTCTGCCGGGGGCGGGAGGCGAAGATCATTTCCTGCATCAGGCGGCGCATGGCTTCGCCGGCCTTGCGGCGGCGCAGCTTGGCGGTGGCGGCCTCCGGCATGGGAATACGGGTGGCCGGCAGGACGGTGATGCGGATCTGGGGGAAGAGCTGCTTCGGATACTTTCCGGAGAGGCGGGAGAAATAGCTGCGGGTGGCGCCGTCCAGGCGCACCGGGACGATGGTGGCGTCGGTCTTGGCGGCGACGAAGGCGGGGCCGTCGTACACCTTCATCAGGCTGCCGGTAAGGGTGATGCGTCCTTCCGGGAAAATCACCACCGGCCGGCCGGTATCCAGCAGCTTGATGACCTTCTTCATGGCCATGGGGCTGGTGGGATCCACCGCCAGGTAATCGGTGAGGGAGAGGATGAGGCGGAAGTACCAGGAGCGGGCCACCCCGGTATGCACCACGAACACCGGGTTGATGGGCAAGAACAGGCCCAGCAGCAGGCCGTCGAGGAAGGACTCGTGGTTGGCGACGATAAGCAGCTTGCCGCCCTGGAAAGGCGCCGGATCGCCGGACAGGCGCACCCGGAAAAGTATTTTGGCAAGCAGGCGGAGCACGGCGCGGATCAGGGTCTTCAACATGTTCATCTCCCTCGGGGCGGCAACTATACCATTCCGTTCAAATAACCAAATAACTACGCATTTCGATATTTAAGCCGCAACAAAAGCCCTCAGGCCTCGTCGCGGACATACTCCAGCACATTGCCCAGGACTTCTTCCAGGAAGTGCTTGTTGATCCAGAAATACACTTCC
>DASRUX010000154.1:0-19880 GCA_035655235.1 Rhodocyclaceae bacterium
GGGGGAGTACCTGGGCCACACCAATCCTTACACCGGCAAGCGCTACCTGGACGAACCGGCCATCGCGGCGGTGATGATCACCAACGAGAATGACCTGACCCAGCACTTCGGCAATTACCTGTTGCCGGACAAGAACGTCCCATACCACGACGGCCTCTACATGGACGAAGCGAAGAAATTCGCCGCCGCCTGGGGGCTTTCCCCCGACGCCACCTGGCGGAGCTGGGTGTATGGTCCCTCCAAGCTCTTCCTCAACGACCTGGAACGGCGCTTCGACGTGGGCATGACGAGCTATCTGCGCAGCCTGGGCGCCAAGATGCCCATCTTCACCACCAGCACCTGGGCCAACCTGCCCCTCACCGCCCTGCCGGCCCTCACCTCCGGCGACGCCATCGACGTACATACCTACGGCGGCATCGGTGAATTGGAGAAGAACCCCCAGTACGCCCCGACCTTCATCCAGTGGGCCGCTGCCGCCCAGGTGGCCGGACGGCCCCTGACCGTGAGCGAATGGAACGTGGAGGCCTTCCCGGCCCCGGACCGGCATAGCATGCCCCTCTACGTAGCCGGCACCGCCCGCCTCCAGGGCTGGGACGCGATGATGGTCTACGCCTATTCCCAGGCTTCGTTGGACTCGGTGAGCGTGCCTTCCAACTGGCACGCCTACAGCGACCCGGCCATGATCGCCACCCTGCCCGCCGCCGCCCTCCTCTACCGCCAGGGCCATGTACGGGAATCCCAGACGGTCTACGCCTTTGCCCCCACCCCAGCCCAGATTTTCAACCGGGCCGTTTCGCCCGCCAATTCGGTCGCCCTGCGCACCGCCATGGAGCGGGGCAAAGTTGAGATCGTCATGCCAGTGGTGCGGGAACTCCCCTGGCTCACGCCCGGCACAGTCCCGGCCGGCGCTACCGTCATCACCGATCCCCAACAATCCTTCATCGACCCCAGCGCCACCATAGGCGCCTCCGACACCGGAGAGCTGCGGCGCAACTGGCGGCAGGGCGTCTACACCATCAACACCCGCCGCACCCAGGCAGCCATGGGCTGGATCGGCGGCGGGACATGGTCCTTCCCGGACATCAACTTCACCGTCACCAACCGCAACGCCACCGTCGCCGTCCAGAGCCTGGACGGCCAGCCCATCGGCACCTCGCGGAGCCTGATGATCTCCCTGGGCGCCCGCGCCATCCCGGTAGGGAACCGCATGCCTTACTACGCCGAACCGGTGGAAGGCCGCCTCACCATCCGGGCAACCTCGGGGCTGCGGCTGTATAAGCGGCTGCCTACCGGCGCCGAGCAAGAGCTGCCGGTGACGTATAGCAACGGCAGCTACACCGTCTCCCTCGATCCTTCGCTGCGGACTTACTGGCTGCTGCTGAAGTAAGCGCCTTCCTTGCGCCGAGGTGGCGGTCGGCGTTCCGGTGGCGGCGTCACTCCAAACAATGCCCTATAGGTGGCGGCACCTTCAGTACGGCCGGCCCCTGGTTGATATGCATTTGGAATCATGGCACGATCAGGGCCGGCAGTCGCCTCAGCCGGCAAATCGTAATCCGTGGCCTGGAGGCATTTGGCGGATCAATTGGGTGGCGGAAAGGGTGGCTATCCGACGGATAGTGTCGAACAAATAGTTTTTCAGCTGATGTTTTTGGCTTCCCGAATGGGAAGATTACTTAAGGGATAGCCCTGTTCATTGCCCGTGGGGAGGTGCAAATGGATACATCCGAACAAACGTATTTTCACCACATGCACGACGCCTACAAAGAAATGGCTGCGCGTGTCGATGCCTACAGTACAAGCACGTTTGATGATTTCAAACTTTTTGCTGTAGCAGGAGCAATACTGGCATGGAAGCCTATTGCTGACTACTACGGTCAGTCGGGGAATTGCCTGACGGTCTTTTTCGGGTTTGTGGCTATTGCTGCCGCCGTCGCGATCTTGGAAGCGCGTTCCCTGCTAAAGCTGTCTTTGATTCGCTATTACATGCAGAGGCTCCGGGACATTGAGACCGCATTACGTGCATGTACCCCAACTAAGTCACAAGATGCCTTCAACATGGCATGCCGTTGGGATGATTGGTTCAAGGAGACACACAGGCAGATCGGACACCTCTATTTCTCCCTTCTGTACGGCACAACTTCTGTTTATCCCACAGTTGTTCTCTACGTGGCAATGGATGCCAAAGATCTCGCCATCGTCTATCTAGTGGTTTCGGTGGTGCTCTTTGCACACGTCTGGTATGCGGAGCAACGTCTTGGGCGGCAACAGGGGTAACCCTTCATATATGGACTCCCCCAGAAAGCAAGGAAACTGATCGATAGGTCTGGCGGCAGGGAAGCGCATGCAGTCGTATAGCCGGCATCGTTCGTGGGTTCTCTGTGACCCGTGCCGACATGGAATCTGCCCACGGTGCGCCAATCGTTCCAAGCGGCAAGCGAGCTGCCGGAAGGGTTAACGGCGTCAATCCGTGTGGGCGCGAACCTGCGAGCCATGATGGGCGATCAGTCTCAGTGCAAACGCGGGAAGGGGAACACGGCTTCTCCTCGTGTCAGGTGGCGATAGCGAATGCCTGGCGATTCAATTTCTTGTCCTGTCGGGACTGCGGATTACCGTAGGACATGTGATCCCTGAGGACGGCGTAACAGACCCGGGCCAACTTGTTGGCCAGGGCACAAACGGCCTTGTTGTGATGCGACCGGGACTGCACTGCCGTCGCCCAGCTCCGTAGGGCATCCAGCGGTCTGCCTGCCCGCTTGGCCGAGTCGGCGCCTCTCAGGAGCACCCGGGCGCCGTGGGTCAGGAGCATGCGCAGATACCGGTCCCCCCGTTTGGAAATTCGGCCCAATTTGCGGGTGTTGCCCGAGGAGAATTCCTTGGGGGTCAGCCCAAACCAACTGGAAAAGTGCCGGGCATCCTTGAAATGGCTGACTTGGCCGCCGGTCGCCGCCACCATCGCCGTGGCCGTCAATAAGCCAATCCCGGGAATGGTCAGCAGTTCGGTGCAGGCGGGGCTTTCCCGCGCCAAGAGGGTCAATTCCTTCTCCAGCTGGGCAATCCGCTGTTCCAACAGCTGGATCTCTTCGATCAGGCGCTTCATCGATTCCCGGATCTGCATCGGCACCGGGGAATCCGGATCGGCCAAGGTGCGGCTCATCGCTTCAATCCAGGTCCTCGCCCCTGGCGGCACCGTCAGACCGAATTCCCGGCAAAAGCCGCGCAGGGTATTGATGCGGGAAGTCCGGGTACACATCCAGCGCGACCGGATTCGGTGCAGCCCTTGCAGCGACTGCTGTTCCACCGACTTTACTTGCACCGGCACGATGTCCGCGCAGCGGGCCGCTTCGAGAAGTGCGCAGGCGTCGGCCTGGTCCGTCTTGTTGCGCTTCACATAGGCCCGGATATAGGCCGCGGGCAGCAACTTCACCTCGATCCCCAGTCCGTTGAGCCAGCGCCCCCAGTGGTGCGCCGAGCCGCAAGCTTCCATTACCACGAGGCCCACGTCACGGTTCTGGAACCAGTGCTCGAACTGGCTCCGGGTCAGCCGGTGCGTTTCAATTAACTTCCACTTGTCATCAACCACGGCAAGTTGGAATACACTCTTGGCCAGATCAACGGCCACGGTCATCGCATGCATTTCGGACTCCTTTCGGCAACTTCTCCCCGGTGCTCCTTGGGCAGCGAAAAGACGGGGGAGTCCATCCCATCAGTCCAGCGGACAGTCCGCCAGCTGCACTGTCGGCCTGCCGCTGACCTCCGTCGGTAGCCGCTGAACAACATGCGCCGATCCGTCCTCTGCATCCTCGCCATTTTTGCATCGCGATCTGCTTTCGCATGCGAGATTGATGTTCCTGACGAAGCATGGTTGATGAAAGAATCCGCCGCGATCTTTGAAGGTGTTCTGATCAAGGAAGACGTTGATCGTCGAGAAACGATTCCCGACACGTACTTCATCGTCAATCAAACGTTTAGCGTTCGGGTCAAGAGAGTGTGGAAGGGAAAGCTTTCTCCTCGCGTTGTCGTGTCGAAAATGGATTTCATCGAACAATGCGTTGGGTCCCGACGTGATTTCAAGTACGCCCCTATCCTTTTCACTCCTGGACAGCGTGTCGTCATCTACGCCAGGCAAGAACGGCAAGACTCGTATTCAATGCTTCGCCTTGGCTATTTCTTTATTGGCGCGGATCCCCAGCCGTCCTTACTAAACCGAAACTATGGCCCAGGCACGCCTCGGTAGTCCATCGGTTGCTAACCCTGTGGTGCAGGACCTGGCGCATGAAGCCGCGCCAGGTCCCTGACCTTGCACGTTGGGGGGCTTCAAGCTCGCCCACTTCTGCCTATTCATGTATTGGGAACTACGATGGACACTGACCAATTGCGGCACTACTCAAACAAGCTCGCTTACGAGATCGACTCGTGGGACTTGAAAGTTGCGCTTGAGAATGGAGAAAACGTCATCGTCATCGACACGCGCTCGCCCCAAGCATTCGCTGCCGAGCACATCCCCGGCGCAATTTCTCTTCCTCACCGCGCCATGGGCGATTCAACGACGGTCGCCCTAGATCGAACTGCCCTCGTAGTCACATACTGCGACGGCATCGGCTGCAATGCGTCAACCAAGGGCGCGCTGAACATGACCAAGCTCGGGTTCCGTGTCAAAGAACTGATGGGCGGGCTCGACTGGTGGAAACGCGATGGTCATCCCACAGAAGGAAGCGCTGTCGCCCCTCAAGGTAGCCCCGCCTGTGGCTGTAACTGATGCAGCCCCCCACCCCATCATTCCACCAGACCTTTATAAAGCCGCCCAAGGCCGGTGAACTCAAACGTTGGGCATCATGATCTTCGCTTTCTTGCATCGTTTTCGCTTCTTTCTCTTCGGTTTTGGCATCGTATGTTTTGCCATGCTGGCAGGAGCCGCCTATCAATTCCAAAAGACTGCAGCAGACTTGGCCGCATTCCCGCCTCCGGGGCGCATGATTTCGGTAAACAGTGTAAATCTTCACCTTTACTGCATCGGCTCCGGTTTTCCAACACTGATTCTCGAAGCGGGTCTTGGTGAAAACTCTTTGAGTTGGCATCCAGTTCAATCCAAGCTTGCGCAGAGCATGCGAGTTTGTTCATATGATCGCCCAGGACTTGGCTGGAGCGATCCAATAAATGCTCCTATCCAAGTCGAAGATGTAGCCAAGAACCTGCATACGCTGTTGAACAACGCGGGTATTTCTCCGCCTTATGTATTAGTCGGACACTCCCGTGGAGGCATATATGTACGAGCTTTCTATCATCTGTTCCCTGAGGAAACGCGGGGTATCGTCCTTGTCGATTCGACCCATGAACAAGGCCCCATGCACCATTATCCGCATGCCGCATGGGACTATTGGAAACAAGCCATGCAGATTGCAATTGCCGAGCCGTTGTCGCAAGTCGGTCTGGTAAGGCTTATGGGGGTTGCCGACGCCGACCGCAGGCCTTCTCCACTACCGTCGGAAGTGTTGGCTGCGAAAACGGCTGTTCAAAACCGCACGGATACCGCGCGTGCGGTTGTCAATGAAATCACCGTCATGCGCCAAGGGCTAAATGCAACCACGCCTCCTCCAAGCGACTTGGGAAATCTGCCTTTATTGGTGCTGACTGCCGGCAACTTGATAGACCAGAGCTTGATCGAGCGCGAAGCAGAGAAATCAGGAAGAAATGTCGAAAATCAAAAAGCGCTCGCCAGAATTCAACAGACTGAGCAGGACGACCTAGCCGGCTTGTCCAGCAATTCACGGCATATCATCGTCAAGAATAGTGGGCACTTCATCATGCAAGATCGGGCAGAGGAGTTTATCGGTGCCGTGAGCGAATTTGTAAAACCGATCGCTTTGAAATTGGAAGGCGAACGCCCAACCAATCATTCCACTGGACCTGCTCAAAAAGCCGCGCAGTCCGGTGAATTCAAACATTGGGCGTCATACTCACGAAACCATAGGGAGGTTCGTTAAATGGTTAGCCTTGAGTTTCTTGCTACATCGCTGGTTGTCGTGCTCATTCCCGGTACGGGCGTCATCTATACCGTTTCCACCGGTCTCGTCCAAGGCAAGAAGGCGAGTATATTCGCCGCACTCGGGTGTACCGCCGGCATCGTTCCGCATCTTATGGCTACCGTATTGGGCCTCGCTGCCGTCATGCATACCAGCGCGCTTGCCTTTCAAGCTTTGAAATATGCTGGCGTCGCGTACTTACTCTACGTCGCTTACGCCACTTGGCGCGATACGTCCGCCTTTGCGATTGAAGAAGCCCCCTCGACAAGCTCGGCTCGTGGTCTTGTCGTGAAGGCGTTTCTGCTCAACATTCTCAATCCCAAGCTGACTATCTTCTTCTTGGCATTCCTACCGCAATTTGTTCAGCCGGAAACAACCGAACCGATCCCTCAGCTTCTTATGCTGAGTGCCATATTCATGGCTATGACCTTCGTTGTGTTTGTGGCCTATGGCTTCCTTGCACATGCCTTCCGCGCGAAAGTCATCGAGTCGCCGCCCGTCCAGACTTGGCTTCGTCGAGGCTTTGCTGCGACCTTCGCCGCACTTGGCGCAAACCTCGCGGCCACCGAAAAATGACGCCCAACCCATCGTTCAACCTGACCTGCGCGAAAAGCCGCGCTGGCCGGTGATTTTGAACGTTCGGCGTCATGAGACCGTCCTTCACGCCGTTGTCGTTTCTCTCCGTGCTGGCCATCCCTGCCGTCGATGCCTCCGCGTGTGATGCCTGGGTCAGGAAGCTGCATCGCCCCGCCGAAAAGGAAGCTGTGTGCTATTGCTCGGAGAACGAGCTCCAGCAAGTGAAGGCAGCGCACCCCAAGAGCGTCACTCTTCAGGTCGTATGCGACCTAACGAATACGGAGGGAAGGCTGATCGACTTGAAGCGTCAATCCGTCGTCATGGACCGCGATGATGAAATAGGCAACGGAGTCTTGCTTGGAAGCTTTTTCTTCAAGGGCAGTCTGGTCCTATCGGGTACGGTTCAAGTACTACCGGATAGCGAGGCAGGTGCCGGTTTTCTGCTATTCAACGCTGATCCGTCAATAGAGAACAGTGGATCGTTTTTTGGTCGCAGTCTTCGCGCCTTTAAGATGTATAAGCCCGAGCACTACAAGAGCCTCGGAGTAACCGCCAAGATGCGTTCCGGGAAATGCTTATCGGCGCCAGCGACGTTAAGGCTGGAAGATCCGGTAGTCGTAATGGCGGAGACGGATGTCGAGGGAACCTATCCGTCGAGAATTTCTGCTCTGCATGTTGGGCGCTACAAACCATGTGGCGCAAAATGACGCCCAACTCTACGATCAAGGCTACCGGCGCGAAAAGCCGTGCAGGCCCCTCATTCCCGTTAAGCGCTTAAATAATGAAGTCAACGGCATACAAGCCCCCTGCTTTCTACAGCCTGGTTGGGGCTCCATAGCATGCCCACCGCAGAAACCCTGTTATTCGCAGGAGGCGCATTCAATCTGGCTTTTGCCATTTTTCACCTCCTGTTCTGGCGCCTCTTCGCCTGGAAGGAAGAACTGGCTCGGTTGTCCTTTATCAATCGAGCCATCGTGCAGGTGCTCAATCTCTGCCTGACGTTTTCCTTCGCCCTTTTTGCCTATATATCATTCGCTCACCCTCAGGCGCTTCTCGCTACCGCCTTGGGGCACACTCTGCTGGGTGGAGTGGCTGTCTTCTGGCTCCTGCGGGCTGCCTATCAGATAGTCTTTTTCAAGCTGCGGCATTGGGTGTCGTGGGCCTTTCTCGGCGCCTTTATCGGCGGTTCGGCGCTTTATGGGTTGGCCTGGGCCGCGGCGCCCTGAAAGGCCCCCGCTCTCCCCGTGGCGAATCCCCGCGGAAAAGCCTAATATTTGATCAAGGGGCAAGTCAGCAGCACACCAGGACACTCACCCTTCGGCCCCGGCAGAATCAATGCCGAACAAGACCGCCGAAGACCAGGCTGGGAGGGATTGCAATGGATGCATTGGGATTCGCCAGCGCTACGGCCAAAGGTCTGCGCCGCACCTGGGCCGCCGCAGCGCTCATGGCGCTGGCCTGCATCGGGGCGGCGGCCGAGCCCCCCCAGACAGGCAAGCCGGCCTGGAGCTACGCCACCGCCGCCCAGCCCTACCGGGGCGTCACCATCAACGCCTCCTTCATGCCCCGCCCCGGCTATGAAGCGGCCATCGCCCTCATCCCGGAATTCGAGCGCCTGACCGGCATCCACGTCACCTGGGAAAGCATCTACTACGAGAAGCTGCGGGAGGCCCTGGTCCTGGACTTCACCGGCGGCGGCAAGCCCCGCTTCGACGTGGTCCTGATCGACATCGTCTGGCCCGGCGAATTCGCCACCGCCGGTTGGATCGCCCCCTTGCGGATTTTCTACCGGAACCCGGCCATCACCGATCCCGACCTGGACCTCAAGGATTTCTTTCCCATCCTGCTCACCTCCGTCGGCACCTGGGACCAGAAGCTCTACGGCCTGCCCTTCGACAATTACTCCGGCCTGCTCTTCTACAACAAGTGCCAGCTCAAGGAAGCCGGCTTCGACCGCCCGCCCGCCACCTGGAACGAACTGCGGGATGTCTACGGCCCGGCCCTCACCAAGGGCGGCCGCTATGCCTATGCCCTGCAATCGCACCAGGGCGAAACCCAGTCCTGCGATTCCTTCATGCGCTTCGTCTGGCCCTTCGGCGGCTCGCTGCTTACCGAGGGATTCGAGCCCAACCTGTCGTCCCCGGAATCCCTGGCCGGGCTCAAGTTCCGGCAGTCTCTCATGCGCTACATGCCGCCGGCGATCGTGGATTGGGAACACGAGGATGTGGTCAAGGCCCTAGGCGAGGGCCAAGTGGCGATGATCACCGAGTGGAGCGGCTGGTACAAATGGCTGGCCGATCCCAAGACCTCGAAGATTTCCCAATGCCTGGCCGTCGCCGCCGAACCCGCCGGCCCCGTCGGCAGGAAGCCCGCCCTGGGCGGCTTCTCCCTGGGGGTCAATGCCCGCAGCAGCCCCGACAAGCAGGCCGCGGCCTGGCTCTTCATCCAATGGATCACCTCCAAGCAGAAGGCCGCCGACTTCATCATGGCCGGCGGCGTGCCGGGCCGCCGCAGTGCCTACAAGGACGAAGCCCTGAAGAAGCGCTTCCCCTATTTCGAGCCCCTGGTGAATTCCTGGGAGCACCACGGCAACGCCATCTACCGCCCCCGCTTCCAGGAATGGCCAACCCTCTCCCGCATCATCTCCACCACCGGCACCGAGATGATGCGCGGCAACATCGGCGTGGAGGCCGGCGCCAAGCAGATCGACGACCAGGTGCATTACATCCTGCACGAGTCGGGCTATTACGGCACCAAGCCGAAGCTGCAATAGGAGAGCCGCCATGGAAACCGCCGTGCCCCGCCGCGACAGCATCATCCGGCGCCTGTCCCTGATGGTGGGAATGGCCCTGGTGGCGGCCGTGGTGGCGGTCGGCGGCATGGCCCTCCTGGAGCAGCAACGGCAACTCACCCGGGCCCTGGAAACCAAGGCCACGAGCCTGGCCCAGTTCATGGCCCAGGTCAGCCCGATCAGCATCCTGTCCCTCAATTTCGTCGAGATGAACCTCAACGTGAAGAAGGTGGTGCTGACCGACGAAGAGGCCGTCTATGCGGTCATCGTCAACGACAAGGGCACGCCCCTGGCCTCCTTCCTCAAGGAAAGCGACCCGGTAGCCAGCGACCCGGTGCGCCGCCTGTGGGCGGACCGTGATCCCCTGGCCGCAACCCGGATCCTGCGGCAGTCCGGCCGCATCCTGGAAGTGGTCGTCCCGATCACCGCCGGGGAGCGCACCATCGGCTCGGTCACGGTCGGCTTCTCCTTCGACCGCATGCGCCGTGCCCTGCTCATCCAGGTCATCCTCATCGGCGCCGCCCTGGTGCTGGTTTCCGGCGCCAGCCTGTTCTGGCTGGAACTGGCCCTGCGCCGGATGCTCCAGCCGGTGAACGCCCTCACCTCCGCCGCCACCCAGATGAGCACCGGCGACCTCAACGTGGTCCTGACGGGCACCGACCGCAAGGACGAACTGGGCGTCCTGTCCCGGGCCTTCGAAAGCATGGCGGCCCAGTTGCGGGGCCTGATCGCCGGCATGGAGCAGCGCATGGCGGAACTCCAGCACATGGGCCAGGCGCTGCAGCAGAGCGAGGAGGAGTTTCGGCGCATCGTGGCCACGGCCAGCGAGGGCATCTGGGTACTCGGCCCCGATACCTTGACCACCTTCGTCAATCCCCGCATGGCCGAAATGCTGGGGCGCAGCCCGGAGGAGATCATGGGCCGCCCCATGCGGGATTTCCTGTTCGACGAGGACCAGGCGGACCATGCCCGGAAGATGGAAAACCGCGCCCGGGGCATGGCGGAAACCTACGAGCGGCGCCTTCGCCGCCCGGACGGGCAGTTCGTGTGGGTCCACGTCTCGGCTATGCCGATCATGGACAAGTCCGACCGCTATGCGGGCTCCTTCGCCATGTTCACCGACATCACCGCCCGCAAGCAGGCGGAAGGGGAACTGAAACGCTACCGGGACCACCTGGAAGAGGAGGTGGACCAGCGCACCGCCGACCTCATCCTGGCCCGCAACGCCGCCGAGGCCGCCAACAAGGCCAAGAGCGTCTTCCTGGCCGGCATGAGCCACGAATTGCGCACGCCCCTGAACGCCATCCTGGGTTTCTCCACCATGATGCGCAAGGACCCCCTGCTCCCGGACAGCCTGCGCCAGTACCTGGACATCATCAACCGGAGCGGCGAGCACCTCCTGAACCTCATCAACGACGTGCTGGAAATGGCCAAGATCGAGGCGGGGCGCCTGCAACTGGAGAGCGCCCCCTTCGACCTGGGCGGCATGGTCCGGGACGTGACCGACATGATGACCGTGCGGGCCAAGGAAAAGGGGCTGACCCTGCTGATCGACCAGTCCTCCGAATTCCCCCGCTACATCGTGGGGGACGAATCCCGCCTGCGCCAGGTGCTGATCAACCTGGTGGGCAACGCCATCAAATTCACCGCCGAGGGCGGCGTCACCGTCCGCCTGGGAACCAAGCAGAACCGCATCGCCCATTTGCTTATCGAGGTGGAAGACACCGGCCCCGGCATCCCGGCGGAAGACCAGCAACGCATCTTCGAGCCCTTCGTCCAGCTGGGCGAGCACAAGGAGAGCAAGGGCACCGGCCTGGGGCTCACCATCACCCGCCAGTTCGTGGACATGATGGGCGGCGACATCCTCCTGGAAAGTACGCCGGGCAAGGGCTCCCTCTTCCGGATCAGCCTGCCCCTGACGGCGGTCGGCGAAGAGGACATCCCCAAGGCGGACGAGGTGCAGCAGGGCAACATCGTCGGCCTCGCCCCCGGCCAGCCGGAATACCGCATCCTCATCGTCGAGGACCAGCTGGAGAACCAGCTCCTCCTTTCCCGCCTGATGGAGTCGGTGGGTTTCCGGGTGAAGATCGCAGACAACGGCATCCAGGGCATCCAGACCTTCCAGCAATGGCATCCCCACCTCATCTGGATGGACCGCAAGATGCCGGTGATGGACGGCCTGGAAGCCACCAAGCGCATTCGCGCCCTGCCGGGGGGCAAGGAGGTGAAGATCATCGCCGTCACCGCCTCGGCCTTCCTGGAGCAGCGGGCCGAGATGCTGGCGGCGGGGATGGACGATTTCGTCCGCAAGCCCTACCGCTTCGACGAAATCTACGACTGCCTGGCCAAGCACCTGGGGGTCCGCTATATGCGGGAAGCGCCGCCGTTGCCGGAACCCACCGTCCCGCTCACACCGACCATGTTCGCCCCCCTGCCCGACGGCCTGCGCCAAAGCCTCAAGGCCGCCCTGGAAAGCCTGGAAACCGACCAGGTGGCGGCGGCCATCCGGCAGGTCGGCCAATACGACGGCGACCTGGAGAAAGCCCTGACCCAGTACGCCCGCCGCTTCGACTACCCGGCCATCCTCAAGACCCTGGAAGAGGCCTAATTCAGGGTCGCCGCGGCCAGCTTGGCGCCGAAGCCGATGAACAGCCCGCCCACTGCCCCGGTCCCGGTGGCCGACAGGCGCCGCCGCCTCCGGAAATAGGACGACAGCCCCGCCCCGCCGAAGATGAGGGCGGTGAGGTAAAGGGCGCTGCACACCTGGACGATCACCCCGAGAATGGCGAAGGACAGGGCCGGATGCCCATAGCCCGGGGAGACGAACTGGATGAAGAAGGAAACGAAGAAGAGGATGGCCTTGGGATTGGTCAGGCTGATCAGCAGGGCCGTGACAAAGGGCCGGGAAGTGTCCGCCGGCCGGAGCTCATGTTCGGCGTCCGGACGGCGCCAGGCCCGCAGCGCCGATCTCAGCAGCCCGATCCCCAGCCACGACAGATAGCCCGCCCCGGCGTACTTGACCGCCATGAACAGGGCCGGGGTCGTCTGGAGCAAGGAGGCGGCGCCGGTCACCGACAGCAGCATGAGGATGGTGTCCCCGGCGAAGATGCCGCAGGCGCCCCGATACCCGGCCGCGACCCCGTGACGGGAAGCCACCGTCATCACATAGACCGAATTGGGGCCGGGCAGCAGGACGATGACGATGGTCCCGAGGATGAAGGTGGCGAGGTCGGTGATGCCGTAGAACATGGGAGCGGGAAGTATGGATTCGGGAAGCCGCTATTATCCCCCGCCGGCATTTGCGCACACGCTCAAAGTGAGAATCCGGAGTCAGCAATTCGTCAGGCTGGCTTAATAGCATAGCCGCCATTTTCTCGACGGTTATCCCGGATGAGTCGCCTCCTCGTTTTTCTCCTGTTGTTCCCGACGGCGGCCCTGGCACAAGGTTCCGTCAAGCTCTCCCTGGCCGAGGCGGAAGCCCTGTGGCGCGACCATGGCCATGAGCTGCACCTCGCCAAGACGGCCGTAGCCGGCGCCGCCGCCGACGTGACCGCCGCCGGCCAGATGCCCAACCCCCAGGTTTCCCTCAACACCCTGTCCATCAGCCCCTGGTCCGGCTACGGCGCCGGCGGCTGGAAGGAAAAGAAGATGGACACCATCCTGCGCATGGATCAGGTGGTGGAACGGGGCAGCAAGCGGGAACTCCGGGTCAAGGCCGCCGAGGCCCGTCTCGACGCCGCCCGCCGCGACCTGGACGACACCGGGCGCCAGCAGCTCATGGCCCTGCAATCCGCCTATTACGACCTGCTGCTCGCCCAGGAGCGGCGCCGGGTCGCCCAGGAGGCGGCGGACCTCTACGGCAAGGGTCTGGATGCCGGCAAGCTGCGCCACCGGGCCGGCGACATCTCCCAGGTGGACCTCTCCCGGCTGCAGATCGACAAGTCCCGGGCGGACAACGACGTGCGCCAGGCCCAGGCCGACCTGGAGGCCGCCCAGGCGGCCCTCGCCTACCTCATCGGCCGGGAACACGAATCCCGCCAACTGCAGGCCGGCGACGACTGGCCGACCCTGCAGGAAAGCGAACTGGCCCCCGCCGGCCTGGAACAGCGCCCCGACGTGGAAGCCGCCCGACTGCGGATAGCCGCGGCCGAGACGGCCCGCGACCTGGCCCGGGCCCAGAAGACCCGGGACGTGACCGTGGGCGTGCAGTTGGAGCACAACCTCCAGAACAATCCCACCAACAGCTACGGCTTCGGCGTCAGCGTGCCCCTCTTCGTCTGGCACGAATACGAGGGCGAGATCGCCCGGGCCGAGGCCGACCTGGATACCGCCCGCCGCCAATACGCCATGACCCTCGCCCAGGCGGTGGGGAGCGTGGACCAGGCCAGGAGCGCCCTGCTGTCGGCCCGGGAGCGCCGTCGGCGCCTGGAGACGGGGCTGCTCGCCGATGCCGAAAGGGTCGCCAAGGCGGCCGAATTTGCCTACACCAAAGGAGCCATGGGGCTGATGGACCTGCTCGATGCCCGCCGAACCCTGCGCCAGGTGCAGGTGGAAGCGGCGACGGCTCGGGCCGAATACGCCAAGGCCCTGGCCGCCTGGAAGCTCCAGGCGGAATACGGAAAATCAAAATGAGAGAGAGACTGCTGGTATTGGCCGTGGCAATCGCCCTGGCCGCCTGTTCCGGCGAGGAGCAGGAAAAGAACAAGGAAGCCTCCATCAAGGCGGAAGGCGACCGGATCATCCTGGCGGAGCCGGACAAGGCCACCTTCTTGAAGACGGCGGCGGTCCAGAAGGACAGCGGTAGCGCCCTGCGCCTGCCGGGCCGGCTGGTGTGGAACGAGGACCGCACCGTGCGGGTCTTCCCCCAGCTGGGCGGCCGGGTGACCCGCAGCCTGGCCGAGGTCGGCGCCCCGGTGAAGGCCGGGCAGCCCCTGGCCATCCTCGCTTCCCCGGATTTCGGCATCGCCCGGGCCGAGGCCAAGCGGGCCCAGGCGGACCTCGCCCTGGCCCGCCAGTCCCTGGAACGCAACAAGGAGCTGCTGGAAGCCGGCGTGGTGGCCAAGAAAGATTGGCAGCAGAGCCAGGCCGAAGCCGCCCGAGCCGAGGCGGAAGCCGACCGGGCCGCCAAGCGCATGGCGCTCTTGGGCGGCGACGGGGACGGTTCCTACGTCTTGAAGAGCCCCCTGGCCGGCGTGGTGGTGGAGCGTAACCTCAACCCGGGCCAGGAATTCCGCCCGGACCAGCCCGCTTCGCCCCTGTTCGTGGTCACCGATCCCTCCAGCCTGTGGATTCAGCTCGACGCCGGTGAGGGCGACCTGGCCGCCCTGAAGCCCGGCGAGAAATTCGTCCTGGAGGCCAAGCAGTACCCGGGGGAGCGCTTTGAAGGCGTCATCCGTCATGTGGCCGATTTCGTCGATCCCACCAGCCGCACCGTCAAGGTCCGGGGCGAGGTGCCCAACGCCGACCGGCGGCTGAAGGGGGAGATGTTCGTCACTGCCCTCATCCAGGTGGCCGCCTCCAATTCCCTGCGGGTGCCGGGAACGGCGGTCTTCCTCATGGGCGACAAGCGCTATGTCCTGGTGGAAGAGGCCCCGGGCCGCTACCGCCGCCAGGAGGTCCAGGTCGGACCGGAGCGGGAGGGTTTCACCGACGTGTATTCCGGCCTCAAGGAAGGCGAAAAGGTGGTGGTCGAAGGCAACCTGCACCTCATCAAGTTCTTCAAGGGCGCCGCCGCCCAATGATCAAGCGCATCGCCCAATTCGCCCTGGAACAGCCCCTCTTCATCATCCTGGGGCTGGTGCTCTTCATCGGGGCCGGCGTCACCGCCTTCAAGTCCCTGCCCATCGAGGCTTTCCCCGATGTGACCGATACCCAGGTGACGGTCATCACCCTCTACCCCGGCCGGGCGCCGGAAGAGGTTGAAAAGCAGGTGACCATTCCCCTGGAGATCGCCCTCTCCGGGGTGCCCAACTCCATCCGGATGTTCTCCCATACCCAGTTCGGGCTCTCTTTCATCGTCGTCACCTTCGACGAGAAGCCCAGCCTGTTCATGGCCCGGCAACTGGTGGAGGAACGCCTGCGAGGCCTCGACCTACCCCCCGGCGTGGAGCCGGAGCTGGCGCCGCCGGCCACGGCCACCGGGGAAATCTTCCGCTACCGCATCGAGGCGCCGGGCCTCAAGCCCAGCGAGGTCCGGGCCATTCAGGACTGGACGGTGTCCCGCCAGATCAAGCAGGTGCCGGGCATCGCCGACGTCGTTTCCCTGGGCGGCCCCATCCGCCAGTACGAGGTGCGCCCCAACCTCGCCAAGCTGCGGGACTACAAGATCACCCTCGGCCAGCTCTACACCTCGTTGCAGCGGGCCAACGCCAACGCCGGCGGCGGCTCCGTGGCCCAGGGCCGGCAGCAGTACCTGATCCGCTCCCTCGGCCTCCTCAACTCCTCGGCGGACATCGGCCAGGTGGTGGTGGCGGAGAACAAGGGTTCCCCCATCCTGGTCCGGGACGTGGCCGAGGTGGTGGAATCCCGGGTGCCCGAGCAGGGCATCGTCGGCTTCAAGGACCAGGCCGGCGACCAGGAGGACGTGGTTTCCGGCATCGTGCTCCTCAGGAAGGACGAGAATCCCTCCATGGTCCTGGAGGCCCTGAAGGCCAAGGTGGACGCCCTGAACGGCTCGGTGCTGCCCCAGGGGGTGAAGATCGTCCCCTTCTACGACCGCTCCTGGCTCATCGGCAAGACCCTGAAGACGGTGTTCACCAACCTCCTGGAAGGGGCGCTGCTGGTCACCATCGTGCTCTACCTCTTCCTGGCGGATTTCCGGGCGGCGGGGATCGTCGCCTCGGTCATTCCCCTGGCGCTGTTGGGCACTTTCATCGGCCTGTCCCTGGTGAATATCCCGGCCAACCTGCTGTCCCTGGGGGCCATGGACTTCGGCATCATCGTGGACGGCGCGGTGATCGTCATCGAGAACATCTTCCGGCGGGTGGGCGAGGCGTCGAAAACCGACGACCACCGCCCCCGCAGCCGCACCATCCAGGAGGCGGTGATGGAGGTAGGCCGGCCGACGGTGTTCTCCATGATCATCATCATCGTCGCCCACCTGCCCATCTTCACCATGCAGCGCCACGAGGGGAAAATTTTCGCCCCCATGGCCTACTCGGTGGTGGCGGCCCTGATCACCTCCCTGGTCCTCTCCCTGACCCTGGTGCCCTTCCTCAGCAAGGTCGCCTTCCGGAAGAACGTCCCCCACGAAGAGACCGCGCTCATGCACTGGTGCATGAACCGCTATGAGCCCGCCCTGCGCTGGGCCCTCGCCAACGCCAAGCGGGTGCTGACGATCGCCGTGGCAGCCCTGGCGGTCACCGCCGCCCTGGTTCCCAAGCTGGGCACCGAGTTCCTGCCGGAACTGAACGAGGGTTCCATCTGGATCAACATCACCCTGCCCACCTCCGTGTCGGTGGCGGAGGCGAAGAGCGAACTCAAGAAGCTGCGGGCCATCGTCGGCGACTTCCCGGAGGTGAATGCGGTGGTGTCCAAGGGAGGCCGTCCGGAGGACGGCACCGATCCCAAGAACATCAACATGACCGAGATGCTGGTGGACCTGAAGCCCGAGTCCCAGTGGCGCTCCGGCATGACCAAGGACAAGCTGGTCCGGGAGATGGAGGACAAGCTCAACGATATGCCGGGCATCGAGCCCTCCTTCAGCCAGCCGGTGCGGGACCAGATCCTGGAGTCCATTTCCCAGATCGACGGCCAGATCGTCATCAAGCTCTTCGGCGACGACCTCAAGGTGTTGAAGGACAACGCCAACCAGCTCCTTTCCCGCATCGGCGGGGTGCCCGGGGTGGTGCGGGCCTTCATCGACCGGGAGGGCGACCTGCCCCAGTACCGGCTGGAAATCGACCGGGGGGCTGCGGCCCGCTACGGCCTCAACGTCATGGATGTCCAGGACATCATCGAGACGGCCCTGGCCGGCAAGGCGGCGACGGAGCTGTGGGAAGGGGAGCGCCACTTCAGCGTGGTGGTGCGCCTCAAGGAAGACGAGCGGGCTCTGGACCGGCTCCGGGAAGTGCTGGTGCCCACCGCCTCGGGGGCCCAGATTCCCCTGGCCGACATCGTGGATTTCAAGGTCGGCAGCGGCGCCATGAACATCGCCCGGGAATCCGGCCAGCGGGTGGTCGCCATCGGCGTCTTCATCCGCGACCGGGACATGGGCAGCGTGGTGGCCGACATGCAGGCCCAGGCCAAGGACATGAAGCTGCCCCAGGGCTACGCCATCACTTGGTCCGGGGAATTCGAGAACCAGGAGCGGGCCATGAAGCGGCTGATGCTGGTGGTGCCGCTATCCATCCTGCTCATCTTCCTGCTGCTCTTCGACGCCTTCAAGTCCATCAAGGATGCGCTGCTCATCATCTGCAACATCCCCTTCGCCCTGATCGGCGGCATCTTCGCCCTGCTCCTCACCGGTATTCCCCTGTCGGTATCGGCGGCCATCGGCTTCATCGCCCTGTTCGGGCAGGCGGTATTGAACGGGGTGGTGATGGTGAGCTACATCAACCAGCTGAAGCACGAGAAGCTGCCTATCTACGAGGCGGTGTTCCAGGGCGCCCTGTCCCGGCTGCGCACCGTGCTGATGACGGCGCTCCTGGCGATGCTGGGGCTGCTGCCCATGGCCCTGTCCCACGGCATCGGCTCGGAAACCCAGCGGCCCCTGGCCCTGGTGGTCATCGGCGGTTTGATCACCGCCACCATCCTGACCCTCTTCGTGCTGCCGTCCTTGTACTACTTCGTGGCCACCCATCCGCGGCTGGCCAAGGCCCTGCATTGATCGTGATGGGCGGGCGCCGGCCTCAGTGCACCGCCCTGAGGCCGGACGACTGCTTGACGCAGGCCGCCAGGGCGGAATCCATGGTCGCGAGGTGGTTGGCGAACCAGATGGGCAGGCCTTCCATATAGGCCCGGGCCATGGCGATGCGGCCGCCGGCCACCCGCCGGGAGAGATAGTCCAGTTCGGCGAGGATGCGCCGATGCTCCGCCTGGTGCTCCTCCGTGGCCGGGAAGCGGTGGGCGCGCATCAGCGCCTCCTCCTCTTCGAAATGCAGGCGGGTATGTTCCGCCAGGGCATTGAACAGGGCCGGGAATTCGGCGTCGGAGGCCTTGGCGACGGCCACGGTCTCCTTGATGAATTCCCGGTGGGCGGCGTCCATTTCCGCCACCCCGAGGGCGAACTTGTTCTCGTCCCAGACGAGTGTTGTCATGGCATTACACGGCGCCCCGAACGTCCCGCTTGGCGTTGTTGGTGGTGGCCAGCGCCTCGGCGTAGGACAGGCTCGGGTAATTGGGTTTGAAATCGGCGAGGGCCTTGAACAGAGTCACCACCTTTTCGGCGCTGGTTTGGCCTTTGAAGTCACCCTTCTCCAGCCCCGCCGTTTCCATCAACTCGTTCCAAGGAATACCCTCGACCAAGGGAATCGCTATTACGTTAACGCCTTCGATGGCAATGATCAATGGCTTTGGAATATTAACGACGAACAATATGGCCAGGGTGTCGCTCTTGAGGTTGCCCTGGTAGCGGGCGACCAGCTCGCCCAGCTGCTGGAGTTCGTCCAGGGAGCCGGTGAGGAACTTGATGGATTCCCCCTCGGCCAGGGCCACCGCCTGCTTCAAAAAGGCATGGGGCGGCTTGCGGCGGCCCTGGGCGTCGGCCACTTCGCCGGGGATGAGGACCAACTCGCCCCGGTAGGCGGCGAGGCCGCCGGCGGATTCCTTGAAATTGGTGTTGAACAGCAGGCCGTCCTGCTCGTAGCGATCGAAAAGCATGGTTACTCCCTGTGAAAGAAATCGTTGTGTTCAGGCGGACATGGCGGCTGCCAATAGGTCCATGACATCGGCCTCGACGATTTCGAGGCCGAGTTTTTTGCAGAAGCGCCGCTCCTTGTCCGTGGGTTCGGGGATGAGGGCCCAGCCGGCGGGGCTGGCGGCGGCGTAGATCATGTCCGACAGCACCATGCGCTCGGTGTCCCGGTTGAGCCGCAGGCCGAGGCACAGGTAGCGCTTGCCCTGGCGCACTTCCTTCACCTCGGGCGGCACGGCGAAACCGCCCATCAGCTCGGTGATGAAGTCCACGTAATCGGCGTCGGAGGCGATGTAATTGGCCGCCGGCCGGGGCGTGCCCATGGGCTTGAAGAGGATGGGGCGGGACGGGTCGATGTCCTCAGCCGGCGTGTAGGCGGCGCCATCCCAGAAGTAGAGCTTGTAGCGGTAGTCGGTGCCGCCGATGCGTGCCACGCCCACCACCAGGTTGTGGGGAGCATCAGCATAGGAATCCTGGAGCTGGGTGTCCCGGTTGATGTCGATGACGTAGGGCGGGCGCAGGGCCTTGATCCACTCGTGCACCGCCCCCCGGGTCCAGGCCGTGTCGCCGTAGGTCTGGTTGAGGAAGCGGGTCACCGCCGAGCGGCCCCGCTTCAGTTCCACATTCATGGCCGCCCGGG
>DASRUX010000155.1:0-3016 GCA_035655235.1 Rhodocyclaceae bacterium
AGACGGAGTCCGCCCGAATGGTTGCCGCCGCCTCGGAAGTGGCTGCCGGGGCCGTGGAAGTTTCCAGCCTGGGCGAAGCCTTCGGTCTGGCGGTTCAGCTTTTCAGCGAATCCAACGAAAAGCTCATGGCCGGCCTGCAGAGGATCGAAACGTCCCTGGGCAAATCCATGGCCCGCAGCGACGAGCAACTGGCCTACTACGTGGCCCAAGCCCGGGAAATCATCGACCTCAGCATCCTGTCCCAGAAGCGGGTGGTCGAGGACCTGCAGCGGCTTTCCGGCGCCCCGGCGGCCGGTGAGGTGGCCTGATGGAAGACATCGACGCCGCCGTCGACCACGCCACGCCGGTCTGGGCCGTCTTCGGCGACCTGATGTCGGGGCTGCTGGGGGCGTTCGTGCTCATTCTGGTGGGCGTGCTGGGCGTGCAGCTGGAACTGGTTTCCACCCTGGAGGCCGAGGTCAAGAAGCGGCAACAGGAAGAGCAGCGGCGCGAGGCCCTGGAAAAGGCCCTGGCCGGGCCGCTCGCCTCCGGCCGGGTGACCCTGAACAACGGCCGCATCGGCATCAGCGGCGCCGTGCTGTTCGCCCCCAATTCCGACAAGCTCCAGCCCGAGGGGACTCAGCTCCTGAAGAGCCTGGCGGCGCCCATCGGCGCCTACCTGGGCGCCCGGGAGGAGATGCTCATGGTCAGCGGCTTCACCGACGACCGTCCGGTGCGGGATACCAACCAGCAGTTCGCCGACAACTGGGAACTCTCCGCCCAGCGCGCCCTGACGGTGACCCGGGCCCTGATCGAGGCGGGGGTGCCGTCCTCGTCGGTCTTCGCCGCCGCCTTTGGGGCTGAGCAGCCGGTAGCCTCCAACGACGATCCCAAGGGGCGCTCCCAGAACCGTCGGGTGGAAATGGCGCCGGTGCCCAAGACCGCCAGGCCGGTTGCCAAGACCAATGAGTGAAGCTGCTGCCCATCCGCTGGTGCAGTCGCTACGGGAGCGGGGCGCGGATCGTCTCGACCCGATCCGTTTCCGCTTCATCGAGGCCCTGGCCCGGCGGGCTGGCGATCAGCAAGGGAACACCCGGCACCTGCTGGAAGGGCGCCTGGCCAACGCCGTCCGGGAATACGGCGAGCGCTTCGAGAAAGCCCAAGGCAGGGCAGGGGAGTCCGCCCCCGAGGCAGGCGAGCCGTCCCCCCTGGCCGAACTCCTCACCCATATCGCCCGGCAGTCGTCCGAGGCTGCGCAGACGGCAAGTGCCGAGCCACTGCCGGTGGAAATCACGCCCGTCCGCACCGAACTCAAGGCGGTCAGCCAATTCCGGGAAACCTGGTCCAAGCTTAGCCTCGACCAGCGCCTGGCCGAGGCCCTGGCCTCCGGCCCCGAAAATGCCGGGCCGCTCAATTCCCATCTTCTGGTACTCCAGTCCCTCAAGGTCATGCGGAACATGGCGCCGGACTACCTCAATCGCTTCATCGCCTATGTGGATGCCCTGGTCTGGCTGGAACAGGCCCAGGGCATGAACGCGCCGGCCGCGAAGGGCGCCCCCCGTAGCGAAGGCGGCAAGAAGCGGGCTGCCGGCCGCAGTAAATCGGCCTGAGCATTCGGCGGGAAACCGCCGCGTCCCATCGGAGTCTCAACGGTCTATAGCCGTCACGAAGGGGCCGCGATGCCCGAGACTCCGTCATCCAACTTGTCCGCCGCCTGGCCGCCCTTGCCGTACGACGCTTGGCGGGACACCTGCGCCACCCTGCACCGCTGGACGCAGATCGTCGGAAAGATCCGCCGCAGCCTGACTCCGTGGGCCAACCATTCCTGGAGCGTCCCGCTGTACGTCACGGCCCATGGCCTGACGACCTCGCCCATTCCCTACGGCAACCGGCTTTTCCAGATCGACTTCGATTTCGTCGACCACCGCCTGCTGATCCAGACCGGCGACGCGCCAACCCGGTCGATGCCCCTGGAACCCCGGTCGGTGGCCGATTTCCACGGAAAGCTGTTTGCGGAACTCGCCGCCCTCGGCTTCGACATCCATATCCACGGCGTCCCCAACGAGGTCGCCGATGCCATCCCCTTCCAGCAGGACACGATCCACGCCGCCTATGACCCGACCTACGCCAACCGCTTCTGGCGGGCTGTCGCCCAGGCGGACCGGGTTTTCAAACAATTCCGCAGCCGCTTCATCGGCAAGGCCAGCCCGGTGCATTTCTTCTGGGGAAGCTTCGACCTGGCCGTGACCCGCTTTTCCGGGCGCCGCGCCCCCGAATTCTCGGGCAGCGTCCCGAACTGTCCGGACTGGGTGATGCGGGAGGCCTATTCCCACGAGGTCAGCAGTTGCGGCTTCTGGCCTGGCAACGATGCCTTGCCCGAACCGGTGTTCTACGCCTATGCCTATCCGGAGCCGGCGGGATTCGCCACCTGCCGGGTACGGCCCGACGCCGCGGGCTACAACACGGATTTCCGTGAATTCATCCTGCCCTACGAGGCCGTCCACCAAGCGCCCTCGCCGGACACCGCGCTACTGCAGTTTCTACAGGATACCTATGAAGCGGCAGCCGATCTGGGTGGCTGGGACCGGCTGGCCTTGGAGTCGCAGGCCGGCCCGCCGGGAACCGCAGGAGAAATCGACCATGAGCGATGACTTGTGCGCCCGTCCCATCTATCCGGGAATTTCCGCCTCGGCCAGCTTTGCCAGCAGGGCCAGGGACTCCTGCCAGCCGAGATAGCAGGCCTCGGGCGGGATGGCTTCCGGAATGCCTTCCTGAACGACGCTCAGCTCGGTCCCGCAGAACACGGCTTTCAGGGTAACGGTCGTCACCATCTCCCCGGGTAAACTCGGGTCATCGAACCGGTCCGTGTGCTGGATGCGCTCGTTCGGGACAAGTTCGAGATAAGTCCCGCCGAAGGACTCACTCTTGCCGGTGGTGAAATTGGTGAACGACATCCGGTACGTACCGCCGACCTTGGCATCGAGCTGATCGACCCGGCCCGTGAATCCATTGGGCGGAAGCCACTTGGCCATGGCGT
>DASRUX010000156.1:0-2867 GCA_035655235.1 Rhodocyclaceae bacterium
AACCTGTCCGCCCAGGGCATCCCCCAGATCGCCGCGGTCATGGGCTCCTGCACGGCGGGCGGCGCCTACGTGCCGGCCATGTGCGACGAATCCATCATTGTCCGCAACCAGGGCACCATCTTCCTGGGCGGCCCGCCGCTCGTTAAGGCCGCCACCGGCGAGGTGGTCACCGCCGAGGACCTGGGCGGAGCCGATGTGCACACCCGCATCTCCGGCGTCGCCGACCACCTGGCGGAGAACGACGCCCACGCCCTGGCCATCTGCCGGCGCATCGTCCGGGACCTGAACTGGAAGAAGTCGCCCCCGGTCACCCTCACCGAACCGGCGGAGCCCCTCTACCCGGCCGAGGAGCTGTACGGCGTCATCCCCACCGATACCCGCAAGCCCTTCGACGTGCGGGAAATCATCGCCCGGGTGGTGGACGGCTCCGATTTCGACGAATTCAAGGCCCGCTACGGCACCACCCTGGTCTGCGGCTTCGCCCGCATCTGGGGCTATCCGGTGGGCATCGTGGCCAACAACGGCATCCTGTTCAGCGAATCGGCATTGAAGGGCGCCCACTTCATCGAACTCTGCGCCCAGCGGGGCATTCCCCTCGTGTTCCTGCAGAACATCACCGGCTTCATGGTGGGCCGCAAGTACGAAAACGGCGGTATCGCCCGGGACGGCGCCAAGATGGTGACTGCTGTGGCCACCGCCAAGGTGCCCAAGTTCACCGTGGTCATCGGCGGCAGCTTCGGCGCCGGCAATTACGGCATGTGCGGCCGGGCCTATAGTCCCCGCTTCCTGTGGATGTGGCCCAACGCCCGCATCTCGGTCATGGGGGGCGAGCAGGCCGCTTCCGTCCTGGCTACCGTCAAGCGGGACGGCATCGAGGCCGGGGGCAAGTCCTGGTCCGCCGAGGACGAGGAAGCCTTCAAGGCCCCCATCCGGGAACAGTACGAAACCCAGGGCCACCCCTACTACGCCAGCGCCCGGCTATGGGACGACGGCATCATCGACCCGGCCGACACCCGCCGGGTCCTGGGACTGGGATTGTCCGCGTCCATGAACGCCCCTGCCGCCGAAACCAAGTTCGGCGTCTTCCGCATGTGAGGTGAGCATGTACCAGACCATCGAAATCGAGCAGTCCGGCCCGGTCGCCACGATCTGGATGAACCGCCCGGAGGTCCACAACGCCTTCAACGAGACCCTCATCGCCGATCTGGCCCAGGCCTGCAAGGCCCTGGAACAGGACCCGGCGGTACGGGTAGTGGTGCTGGCCGGCCGAGGCAAGAGCTTTTCCGCCGGCGCCGACCTCAACTGGATGAAGCGGGCCGCCACCTACACGGTGGATGAGAACATGAAGGACGCCCAGGCCCTGGCCGGCATGCTCCGCACCCTGGCCGAGATGAAGAAGCCCACCGTCGCCCGGGTCCACGGTGCTGCCCTGGGAGGCGGCATGGGGCTGGCCGCCGCCTGCGACATCGCCGTGGCCTCCACCCAGGCGGTCTTCGCCACTTCCGAAGTGAAGTTCGGGATCATCCCGGCCACCATTGGCCCCTACGTCCTGCGGGCCATCGGCGCCCGCCAGGCCTACCGCTACTTCCAGAGCGCCGAGCGCATCGCCGCCGAACGGGCCCGGGAAATCGGCCTGGTCCATGAGGCCGTGGCCCCGGAAGAACTGGACGCGAAGGTCGAGGAAATCGTCTCAGCCCTGCTTCTCGGCGGTCCTGCCGCCCAGGCCGCGTCCAAGGAGCTGATCCGGGCCGTGGACCACCAGCCGGTAAACCAGAACCTGGTGGACGACACCGCCCACCGCATCGCCCACCTGCGCGCGACCCCGGAGGCGAAGGAAGGCATCGCTGCCTTCCTGGAAAAACGGCAGCCCAACTGGCTGGGAGGAGACGAATAAGATGTTCACCAAGATTTTGATCGCGAATCGAGGCGACCAGCCGCGTAGCGGCGCAGCGGCGAAGCCAAATTGCCTGCGTGCGAAGCACGCCCAGGCTATTTCGACGCGGGAGGCACGGCATGTTTAACAAGATACTGATCGCAAATCGCGGCGAAATTGCCTGCCGGGTCATCAAGACCGCTCGCCGCATGGGCATCCGCACCGTGGCCGTCTATTCCGAGGCGGATGCCGACGCCCGCCATGTGCGCCTGGCCGACGAGGCCATCCTCCTCGGCCCCGCCGCCGCCCGGGAATCCTACCTGGTGGCCGACAAGATCATCGCCGCCGCCAAGGAAACCGGTGCCCAGGCCATCCACCCGGGCTACGGCTTCCTGTCCGAGAACGAGGAATTCGCCGAAGCCTGCGCCGCCAACGGCCTGGTCTTCATCGGCCCAACCGCCTCCGCCATCCGGGCCATGGGTTCCAAATCCGCCGCCAAGGCCCTGATGGAGAAGGCCCAGGTGCCCCTCACCCCCGGCTACCACGGGGACAACCAGGACCCCGGCTACCTGAAGGAACAGGCCGACGCCATCGGCTATCCGGTGCTGATCAAGGCCAGCGCCGGGGGCGGCGGCAAGGGCATGCGACTGGTGGAACGGGGCGAGGACTTCGCCGCTGCCCTCGCTTCCTGCCAGCGGGAAGCCGCTTCCAGCTTCGGGGACGACAAGGTCCTGGTGGAGAAGTACATCACCCGGCCCCGCCACATCGAAATCCAGGTCTTTGGCGACAGCTTCGGCGACTGCGTTTACCTCTTCGAGCGGGACTGCTCGGTCCAGCGCCGCCACCAGAAGGTCCTGGAGGAGGCGCCCGCCCCCGGCATGACGCCCGAACGCCGCCGCCAGATGGGCGAAGCCGCCGTCGCCGCCGCCAAGGCGGTGGGTTACGTGGGCGCCGGCACCGTCGAGTTCATCGCCAACCAGGACGGTTCGTTCTA
>DASRUX010000157.1:0-4163 GCA_035655235.1 Rhodocyclaceae bacterium
GGGAGGAGAGCAGCATGTCCCGGGCCTGCTGGCCGATGCCGCGGCGGTGTTCGGGCCAGACGATCCAGTCGCTGGCATCCTCGAAGGGAATGAGGGCCATGCCGCAGTCGCAGTCGCTCTGCTTTTCGAGGCTGGAGCCCAGTTCGGCCAGGGTTTCGGCCAGGGGGGCATCCTCGGCGATGCGGGTCAGGATCTGCCGCCGCAACTGCTCGCGGCGCATGGCGGATTGCAGCTGGGTCCACAGCTTGTGGCGTTCCAGGGCGTAGCGGATGGCGCGGCTGAGGTCATTGGCGTTGAGCCGGCTCTTGGCCAGGTAATCCTGAACCCCCCGTTCGATGAGCCGGACCGAGAATTCAGGGTCGTCCCGGCCGGTGAGGACGACGATGGGGACTTCGGCGGCTTCCTGGCGCAGGCGGACGATGGGGTCGATGCCGTGGGCGTCGGGCAGGGAGAGGTCGCACAAGGCGAGGTCGAAGTGCTCGTTCTGGAGCAGTTCCAGGGCTTCGGACAGGCGGACGGCCTGGCGGCAATCGAGGGGAGAGCCCGACCAGGCTTCGCTCAGGTAGGTCCGGACGAGAAAGGCATCGCCCGGATCGTCTTCGAGGAGGAGGATCTTGAGCCGGTCCATTTTTTATTCTCCAGGAGGGGTTGGCCGTTCCAGCCAGAAGGTTTCAATGGCCCGCCCGACTGCGAGGAATTCCTCGAAGGAGGGGGCTTTGGAGATGAAATCGTTGGCGCCCAGTTGCCGGCACAGATTGGCGTCGGCTTCGCTCTTGGATGTGGTCAGGACGATGACCGGGATGTTGCTGAGTTCCGGCACGGACTTCACATCCCTCAGCACTTCGATGCCGTTGACCCGGGGCAGATTGAGGTCGAGAAGGATCAGGTCGGGCCGTTCGGACGATTGGAAAGGCGGCCGGCGATGGAGGAAATCCAAGGCCCTTTCGCCGTTGTCGGCGTGGTGAACCGTAAAGTCCAGATTGGAGCTCTTGAGCGCTTCCCGGATGAGAAACACATCGCCGGGATCGTCCTCGACCATCAGGATTTGAATGGGACTCGTCATTTCCGGGGCTCGCCAGTAGGTAGGGTGAAGAAGAAGGTCGCTCCCTGGCCCGGGCTGGATTCAACCCAGATGCGACCGGCGTGATTGTCTACAATTTTCTTGCAGATGGCGAGCCCGATGCCCGTGCCAGGGTACTCGCTGCGGGCATGAAGACGCTGGAATATGACGAAGATCTTTTCGAAGTAGCGCGGGTCGATGCCGATGCCGTTGTCCCGGACCCAGAATGTCGCCTCCCCGGCCTGGACGCTGGCGCCCACCTGGACCTCAGGGGGCCTGTCCGGAGCGCGGTACTTCACGGCGTTGCTGATGAGATTCTGGAGCAGGGCGCGCAGCTGGCTCGCATCCCCCTGGATGGCGGGAAGCCGGCCAGCTTCGATGCGGGCCCCGGTTTCCTTGATGAACAGCTGCAGATCCGCCAGGACGCCATCCAGGACGGCGTCCATGTCGACCTCCTGGTGGGAACGGTCCACCCGGGTCAGGCGGGAGTAGTGGAGGAGGTCGTCCACCAGGATCTGCATGCGGCTGGCGCCGTCCACCATGAAATTGATGTAGGTTTGCCCGGCCTCGTCCAGGTGGCCGGCGTATTTCTTGGCGAACAGCTGGGCGAAACTGCTGACCTTGCGCAGGGGCTCCTGCAGGTCGTGGGAGGCGACGTAGGCGAACTGTTCCAGTTCCCGGTTGCTTTCTTCCAACTGGTAGGTGCGCCGCAGCAGGTCCTGCTCCAACTGCAGCCACTGGGTCATGTCCTGGTTGACGGCGATGGCGCCCAGGGGCTTCCCTTCCTCGTCCAGGATCGGCGCGCCGGAGTTGAGGACGGTCTTCTTGCTGCCGTCGGCGAATTCCACCTCCACCAGCTGCTCGCCGATCTTCTCCCGGCGCTGGATGGCGCGGGCGAGGGCCCAGTCATGGGGCGGCACGGTTCGCCCGTCTTCGCCCCAGGCATCCTCGGATCGCTTGCCGTCTTCGGCCAGCGCCCGGTAACGGACGCCGGGGCCGATAGCCAGGGCGGCGGGGTTGGCCGAGGTGATCCGCCCATTCGCATCGGCGATCCACACGCCGATGGGCAGCGCCTCCAAGACGGCCTTGAGGGTCCGTTCCCGCAGCCGCAGGGCTTCCGTGGTCAGTTGGCGGACAGTGACATCCGTATGGGTGCCGGCCATCCTGAGGGGGTGGCCATCGGCGTCCCACTCGTAGGCCTTGCCCCGGGCAAGAATCCATACCCAGTGGCCGGACTTGTGGCGCATGCGATAGACCGCCTCGTAACGATCCCGCTCGCCCGCCAGGTGCTCGGCCAGGATGCGGCGGCAGATGGGCAGATCGTCGGGGTGAACGAGTTTTTCCCAGCTCCCCATTTCAGGGATGATCTCAGAGCTTTCGTACCCCAGCATGGTGGCCCAGCGGGGGCTGAAGGTCGTGGTGCCAGAGGGAATGTGCCGGTCCCAGAAGCCGTCGTTGCTGCCCTCCAGGACCCGCTGCAGGCGCACTTCGCTGGCCGCCAGGGCCTCCTGGGCCGCCTTGATGGCGCCGATATCGACGATCTGGAAGAGAAAGCGGCGGGGCTGTCCCCGGGTATCCCGTTGTAGGGAGACGCCGAGCAGGGTCCACACCGGCGTTCCGTCCTTATGCACATAACGTCGCTCGACCCGGTAGGTGTCCAGCTTTCCGGCGGCCATGTCCTGGAAACTCCCGGCGTGGGCGTCCAGGTCATCCGGGTGGGTAATGTCCTGGAAGCGCACGCCGAGCAACTGGTCGTGGGTGTAGCCCAGCAGCTTGCAGAGGGATTCGTTGGCCTCCACCACCTGTCCATCCAGGGCCGTCAGGGCCATGCCGATGGGGGCGTGGTCGAAAATATCCCGGAACTGCCGCTCGCTCTGTTTGAGATGCTCGGCGGCCTTCCGGGCTTCGCTCACGTCCCGGACGACGGCGACGATCCAGTCGTGGCCGTCGACAGCCAGGGAGCCCACCTCGATTTCCGCCGGGAAGCTGACGCCGTCCCGGCGCAGGGCAGGGGACGCCAGCCGATGGGGCGTCATCCCACGGGGGGGACGCATCTGAGGGAGCATGTCTTCGTCTGCCAGTTCCGGAAATAGATCGGCCATACGCAGCCGAGAGAAATCCTCGTCCCCATGACCGAACAGGGCGCAGGCCTTGCGATTGACCTTGACGACGCGCCCGTTGCCGTCGGCGATGATGACGGCGTCCGGCGCCAGATCGAAGACCGCATCGAAAGGGATGGCATTGAACGGCGCGGATTCGGTACGGGCGGGTTCGGCGACCGCGTCGAGCCGATGGCAACGCCAAGCAAGATAGGCGGTGAGGCCGGAGACGAACAGGGCGGCACCTAGGGCGACGAATTGAAACCAGCGTTGTGCAGCCGAGAGCGATGAGTCTCCGGAGAAGACGAGATAGCCGATGGCCGTAGCCGGCAGGGCGCCGAGGACTATCTGCAGCAAGAGACGATATGTCCTGGACAGGCGCCTGATCGGTGCAGATGCGTCAAGCCGCGCGACCTCGGCTTCCTGCATTTCTGATCTCCGGTTGGATAGGAAACATCGGGAGTTGGGGGAGGCTGGCAGCCGCTCCTGCCCAGCCGCGACCTCGGAGCGAAGAAGCAGTATGGGCCAAGCAGAATGCTGGTGACAAGGGATCGTCGTCTGTCTGAGAAGCCGGGTCAAAGGGAGGGCGCGGGAAGGTGTTGGAGGGACCAGAGGTCGCTTGCCCATAAGGTAATGTCGGCGGTCTGGTGTGTCGATGGATGAAAACCCGCGGGCTACTAGAGGGTTTACTGTAGTCGCCACCGCGAGATTGTCGGCCACCCGCGGCGCTGTTTCAGTGCGAGTCGTTGCCTCGATACTTGTTATACAGGGTCAATACCCGAGCCACGAACTCCATGGTGGACTGGAATGGCGGAACGGTGTTGTTGTGCCTGGCAACTGCGTACTCGCCCGCATGATAGGCAGCCAGGGCCAGTCGGATGTCGCTATTGAACGTGGACAGCAGGTCGCGCAGGTACTTGGTGCCGGCGCGCAGGTTTTGCTCCGGGTCCAGGGCGTTGGCCGCCCCGTAGCGCTTGGCGGTGGCGGGCATGAGCTGCATCAGG
>DASRUX010000158.1:0-4874 GCA_035655235.1 Rhodocyclaceae bacterium
TCACTCCGACCGGCAAGTTCAACGTCTTCAACACCCAGCACGACATCTACTGATCCTCGGAATTCTTGATCCTTGGTAAAGAGTTGGGGGCTTCGGCCCCCATATTATTTTGGCCATGACGTATTCCCAGCGGAGGCCCCCGATGGTCAAGGCGAAAACGATCCGAAGCGTGGCGTGGCTGCTGGCAGCGCTGGCGGTGACGGCAACGGCAGCCCCCGATGCCGCCCGGCAGAAGGAACTGGTGCACCTGGTCCGCCAGGACTGCGGCTCCTGCCACGGCATGACCCTCCTGGGCGGCCTGGGGCCGGCCCTCACCCCGGCGGCCCTCAAGGACAAGCCGGTCGAGGGCCTGGCGGCCACCATCCTGGGCGGGCGCCCAGGTACGCCCATGCCGCCCTGGAAACAGTTCCTGACCGAAGCCGAGGCGGACTGGATCGTCCAACAACTGCTCATGGGGTTCCCGCAATGAAACGCTTCCTTCTCGTCTTGCATGTCGGCCTCCTTATCGCCCTCCTGGCCGGCTGCGCCACGCCCCAGCTGCGGGGCACCGGCGACCTCGGCCTCATCATCGAGCGGGCCACCGGCCAGGTGACCCTCATCAATACCACCACCCGCCAGCCCTACGCCCGCATCCCCGGCCTGGGCGACCTCTCCCACGCCTCCGTGGTCTATTCCCGGGACGGCCGCTACGCCTTCGTCTTCGGCCGAGACGGCGGGCTGACCAAGGTGGATCTGCTGGAGGCCCGCATCGTCAAGCGGGTCATCCAGTCGGGCAACGCCATCGGCGGTTCCATCTCCCAGGACGGCCGCATTGTGGTGGCCCAGAACTACACTCCGGGGGGCATCAAGGCCTTCGACGCCGACACCCTGGAACTGCTCTCCGAAGTGCCGGCCGAATACGCCCCGGGCAAGTTCTCCAAGGTGGTGGGCCTGGCCGACGCCCCGGGCAACAAGTTCGCCTACGCCCTCTTCGACGGCGGCGAAATCTGGGTGAGCGACTTTGCCGATCCCCGCCACCCGGTGACGCAACGCTTCCCCGCCGGCAGCCAGCCCTACGACGGCCTCATTACCCCGGACGGCCGCCACTTCCTGGCCGGCCTCTTCGGCGAGGACGGCATCGCCCTGATCGACCTCTGGCAGCCGGAAAAGGGCAGCCGCAAAGTCCTGGAAAACTACGGACGCGGCCAGGAGAAACTGCCGGTGTTCAAGATGCCCCACCTGCGGGGCTGGTCCGTGGCCGGCGGCAAGGCCTACCTGCCGGCGGTGGGCCGCCACGAGGTGCTGGTGGTGGATGCCGCCACCTGGAAGGAAAGCGGCCGCATCCCCGTTCGGGGCCAGCCGGTCTTCGTCATGGCTCGGCCGGACGGGCGCCAAGTGTGGGTCAATTTCGCCTTCCCGGACAACGGCCGCATCGACGTGATCGACACCCTCACCGGCCAGGTCACCCACCGCTTCGACCCGGGCAAGGGCATCCTGCACCTGGAATTCACTCCCCGGGGCGAGCAGGTCTGGCTCTCCGCCCGGGACGACGACAAGGTGCTGATCTACGACACCGCCACCTTCGCCAAGGTGGGCGAGATCGCCGCCCAGGCTCCCTCGGGCATCTTCTTCACCAGCCGCGCCCAGCGCATCGGTTTCTGATGGACCAAACCCTCGAATTCCGCCTCCTCAACGACTTCCAGCGGAACTTCCCCCTCTGCCCGGCGCCCTTCGCCGAGCTGGCCGCCCGCCTGGGGGTGGCCGAGCGCACGGTGCTCGGCATGCTGGAGTCGCTACGCCGGGAAGGCAAGATTTCCCGGGTGGGGGCCGTGTTCTCACCGAAGCGCTTTGGCGCCTCCACCCTGGCTGCCATGGCGGTCCCGCCGGAAAAGCTGGCGGCCGTGGCCGAGGCGGTGAACCGCTTTCCCGAGGTGAATCACAATTACGAGCGGGAGCACCGCTACAACCTGTGGTTCGTGGTGACTGCTGCGAGCCCCGGCCGGCTGCAAGCGGCTCTGGGGGCCATCGAGAAGGCGGCAGGTTATCCGCTTCTCGCCCTGCCTCTCCTGGAGGAATTCCACATCGACCTGGGCTTTCCACTGGATGGCAAGCAGGCCGAGCGCCGAGCTGCCGCGCAGCCCCTGGCCCCGCCGGAACCGGTGGGGGAGGCGGAGCGCCGGCTGGTGGCCGTGCTTCAGGAAGGCCTGCCCCTCTTCATCCGCCCCTTCGCCCTCATCGCCGATCGCATCGGCGCCTCCGAAGGGGAGGTCATGGGCCGCATCCGCCAGTGGCTGGAGGAGGGTGCCATCAAGCGCTTCGGGGTGGTGGTCCGCCACCGTGAGCTGGGCTATTCGGCCAATGCCATGGTGGTCCACGACATCCCGGACGGCCTGGTGGGTGCCATCGGCCGCGCCCTGGCGGAGGAGCCGGCAGTCACGCTGTGCTACCGCCGGCCCCGGGTGCTGCCCGACTGGCCCTACAACCTCTTCTGCATGATCCACGGCCGGGAGCGGGCCGAGGTGCTGAACACCATCGCCCGCCTGCGCCAGCGCCTGGAACTGACCTCCTATGCCCACGAAACCCTCTTCTCCCGCACCCGTTTCAAGCAGACGGGAGCCCGCTATGCCTGAACTGGACGACATCGACCGGCGCATCATCGACCGCCTCCAGGGCGGTTTCCCCCTCTGCGAGCGGCCCTATGCCGCGGCGGCCGAAAGCCTGGGGCTGGAGGAGGGCGAGCTGATCGCCCGGCTGCAATCCCTGCTGGAGAACAAGGTCCTGACCCGCTTCGGGCCCATGTTCCAGGTAGAGCGCATGGGCGGCGCCTTCGTCCTGGCCGCCATGGCGGTGCCCGAGGCCGACTGGGAGCGGGTGCTGGCGGCGGTGAACGCCCTGCCGGCGGTGGCCCACAACTATCGCCGGGAGCACGACTTCAACATGTGGTTCGTCCTGGCCACCGAAACCCCGGCGGGCATCGACGCGGCCGTCGCCGCCATCGAGGCCGCTACCGGGCTGCCGGTCTATGCCTTCCCCAAGGAACGGGAGTATTTCGTGGAAATGAAGCTGGAGGCGAGGCAATGATGGACGAACTCGACCGCGCCCTGGTCCGCGCTACCCAGGCGGGGCTGCCCCTGGTGCCGGGGCCCTACGAAGTCCTCGGCCGGGAGGTGGGCATTCCCGCCGGCGAGGTGATAGCGCGCCTCCAGCGCATGCTGGAAACCGGCGTGATCCGCCGCATCGGCGCCGTGCCCAACCACTACGCCATCGGCTACACCGCCAACGGCATGAGCGTCTGGGACGTGGACGAGGCTCGCATCGACCAATTGGGGGAGCAGGTGGGCGGCCTCGATTTCGTCACCCACTGCTACCGCCGCCCCCGCCGCCTGCCGGGCTGGCCCTACAACCTGTTCGCCATGGTCCATGGCAGCAGCCGGGAAGAGGTGCTGGCCAAGGTGGAAGCCATCCGCGCCCTCCTGGGGGATGCCTGCCGGGGGAGTGACGTGCTCTTCTCCACCCGCATTCTCAAGAAGACCGGGCTGCGCCTCGGGTAAGCCCCCCAATGCTTGATTCGGGTTAAAGATTGGCGGCTCCCGCCAGCGCACCATGGGGCCCTTGAATCAAGGGGCCTTCCATGTTCCGAATCAGCCAGTTCATCGCCGAAATCGACCATCCCACTCCGGTCGGCCCGCGCCGCAACCCGCCGGGGCCGGTGGTCATCTGGAACCTCATCCGGCGCTGCAACCTCACCTGCAAGCACTGCTATTCCATTTCCGCCGACACCCGCTTCCCGGGGGAGCTGGATACCGCCCAGGTGATCACCGTCATGGACGACCTCAAGGCCTTCCGGGTGCCGGTGCTCATCCTCTCCGGCGGCGAGCCCTTGCTGCGGCTGGACATCTTCGACATCGCCAAGCGGGCCAAGGCCATGGGCTTCTACGTCGCCCTGTCCTCCAACGGCACCCTGATCGACGAAGCCAACATCGGCGCCATCGCCGACTGCGATTTCGACTACGTGGGCGTTTCCCTGGACGGCATCGGCGCCACCCACGACAAGTTCCGCCGCCTGGACGGGGCCTTCGAGAAATCCCTCCACGGCATCCGCCTGTGCCGGGACAAAGGCATCAAGATCGGCGTTCGCTACACCATGACCCAGGACAACGCCCAGGACCTGCCCGCCCTGCTGCGGCTGGTCGAAGAGGAGGGCATCGACCGCTTCTATTTCTCCCATCTCAACTACGCCGGCCGGGGCAACAAGAACCGCAAGGACGACGCCCGCCACCAGCTCACCCGGCAGGCCATGGACCTCCTTTTCGACACCTGCCTGGACTACCGGCAGCGGGGCCTCCAGAAGGAATTCACCAGCGGCAACAACGATGCGGACGGCGTCTATTTCCTGCACTGGGTGAGGCGGCGCTTCCCGGAAGCCGCCGATCATGTGGAAGCCAAGCTGCGGCAATGGGGCGGCAACGCCTCCGGGGTGAACGTGGCCAATATCGACAACCTGGGCAACGTCCATCCCGACACCATGTGGTGGCACCACACCCTGGGCAACGTCAAGGAGCGGGCATTTGGGGAAATCTGGAGCGATGTTTCCGACCCCCTCATGGCCGGCTTGAAGCAACATCCCCGGGCCGTGGGCGGGCGTTGCGGCACCTGCCGTTACCTGGGCATCTGCAACGGCAATACCCGGGTCCGCGCCCAGCAGATGAGCGGCGATGCCTGGGCCGAGGACCCGGGCTGCTACCTGGCCGACGAGGAGGTCGCATGAAGCTGAAATCCCTGATCACCTTCGCCGCAGCAAGCTTGGCGGCCCTGGCGGGCGCCGCATCCGCCGCCGAGCCGGCCGACGCCCTCTTCCAGCAGCATTGCGCCGCCTGCCATGGCGCCGACCGCCT
>DASRUX010000159.1:0-3976 GCA_035655235.1 Rhodocyclaceae bacterium
TGCCAAGGCGAAAAAGGGCTTTCATTTCCGGATACCTCCGCTGCTGGACTTGGCGCCCGGGCGGTGCCGGCGGCCAGAGGCCGCCAGCCCGCCGGCTCAGTGCTGCAGGATCTTGGCCAGGAACTGCCGGGCCCGCTCGGAGCTGGGATTGGCGAAGAAGGCTTCCTTCCTGTCGTCCTCGACGATGCGCCCGTGGTCCATGAAGATGACCCGGTGGGCCACCCGCTTGGCGAAGCCCATTTCGTGGGTGACGCACATCATGGTCATGCCTTCCTGGGCCAGCTCGGTCATGACGTCCAGGACCTCGTTGATCATTTCCGGGTCGAGGGCCGAGGTGGGCTCGTCGAAGAGCATGCAGATGGGGTCCATGGCCAGGGCCCGGGCGATGGCCACCCGCTGCTGCTGGCCGCCGGAGAGCTGGCCGGGAAACTTGTGGGCATGGGCCTTGAGGCCGACCCGGTCAAGGAAGTAGAGGCCCTTTTCCCGGGCCTCGTCCGGGTTGCGCTTCAGGACCTTCTCCTGGGCCAGAGTGAGATTCTCGGTGATGGAGAGGTGGGGGAAAAGTTCGAAGTGCTGGAACACCATCCCCACCCGGGCCCGCAGCTTGGGCAGGGAGGTCTTGGGATCGCCCACCGAGGTGCCGTCCACGATGATCTCGCCGGACTGGAAGGGCTCCAGGCCATTGACGCACTTGATCAGGGTGGATTTGCCGGAACCGGAGGGGCCGCAGACCACCACCACCTCCCCCTTGTTCACCGTGGTGCTGCAATCCTTCAGGACTTCGAAGGTGCCGTAATGCTTGCCGACATTCTGGATCTTGATCATGGAGAGTCTCCTCGTCGCGGCCTTCAGGCAGCGTGGTATTTTTTCTGAAGCTGCTTGACCAGGCAGGACGCGGCGAAGCAGATGATGAAATAGATGAGGCCGGCGAAGAGCAGCATCTCCACCAGGCGGCCGTCCCGGTCGCCCACCTTGTAGGCGGCGCCGAAAAAGTCCGCCAGGGCCGACACGTAGACCAGGGAGGTGTCCTGGAAGAGGATGATGGCCTGGGTGAGCAGCAGGGGAACCATGTTGCGGAAGGCCTGGGGCAGGATCACCAGGCGCATGGCCTGGCCGTAGCTCATGCCCAGGGCGTAGGCGGCGGAGAACTGCCCCCTGGCGACGGACTGGATGCCCGCCCGGATGATTTCCGAGTAATAGGCCGATTCGAACAGGGCGAAGCCGGCCATGGCCGAGTTGAGGCGCATGTCGGTACCGGGGGGCACGTTGAAGACGTTCTCGATCACCTTGGGGACGATGAGGAAGAACCAGAGCAGCACCATCACCAGGGGAACGGAGCGGAACAGGTTCACATAGCCGGCGGCGAACCAGGACAGGGGCTTGGCCGACGATAGCCGCATCATGGCGAGCAGGGTGCCCCAGACGATGCCGATGGCGATGGCCTGGGCGGTGATGGTCAGGGAAACCTTCATGCCGTCCAGGAGGAAAGGCAGGGCGCCCGGGATGGAAGACCAATCGAAGTCGTACATGTTATTTGCCTCCCAGGTGGCCGGGCACGGCGACCATGATTTCCAGCTTGCGCATCAGGGCCATGACGGTGACGTTGATGAGCACGTAGGCCAGGGTCACCGCGATGAAGGATTCGTAGGGCTGGGCGGTGTAATCCACCAGTTGCCGCCCTTGGGCCGCCAGCTCCAGGAGGCCGATGGTGGAGCAGACGGCGGAGTTCTTGAAAATATTGAGGAATTCCGAGGTGAGCGGCGGCACCACCACCCGGAAGGCCATGGGCAGGATGATGTGGCGGTAGGTCTGGGGCAGGCTGAGGCCAAGGGCCAGGCCGGCGTTCTTCTGGCCCCGGGGCAGGGAGTTGATCCCGGCGCGCACCTGCTCCGCCACCCGGGCGCTGGTGAACAGCCCCAGGCAGACCATGGCGGCCAGGAACTGTTGTAGGACCGGATTCATCTGCTTGTAGGCGTCGCCGATGGAGGCCGGCAGGAGTTCCGGCAGGACGAAATACCAGATGAACAGCTGGACCAGGAGCGGAACGTTCCGGAAGAGTTCGACCCAGCCGGTGGCGAAGGCGGCAAGGCCCCGGTGGGGGACCGTGCGCAGCACGCCGATCAGCGCCCCGAAGGTCAGGGCCATGGCCCAGGCGGCCAGGGACAGGCCGATGGTCATCTTGAAGCCGGAAAGCATCCAGCCCAGGTAGATATCGTCGCCGGCTGCGGTCTGCTGCAGGAAGACGCCCCAGTTCCAATGGTAATTCATACTTGTCTCCGATCCTGTCGGTCGGGCCGGTTCCAGCCGGCCCGCCGGCGGCCTTCTTATTCGTAGGCTTTATCGTTGGGGGCCTTGAACAGGGCCTTCATGTCGTCGGAAAGGGGCATGGCGAGGTTGAGCCCCTTGGGCGGAATGGGGTTCATGAACCACTTGGCGTAGATCTTCTCGGCTTCGCCGGAGGTCATGGTCTTGGCCAGGGCCGCATCCACCACCTTCTTGAAGCCCGGATCGTCCTTCCGCAGCATGCAGCCATAAGCTTCCCGGGACTGGGCGGTGCCGACGACCTTCCAGTCGGCCGGCTTCTTGGCCTTGGCCATTTCGCCGTAGAGCAGGGCGTCGTCCATCATGAAGGCGACGGCGCGCCCGGTTTCCAGGGTCAGGAAGGCTTCGCCGTGGTCCTTGGCGGAGATGACGTTCATGCCCAGCTTCTTCTCCTCGTTCATCTTGCGGATCAGGCGCTCGGAGGTGGTGCCGGCGGTGGTGACCACGTTCTTGCCGGCCAGGTCGGGGAAGTCGTTGATGGGGGCATCCTTCTTGACCAGGAGTCGGGTGCCGATGACGAAGATGCTGGTGGAGAAGCCCACCTGTTTCTGGCGTTCCAGGTTGTTGGTGGTGGAGCCGCATTCGATGTCCACGGTGCCGTTCTGGACCAGGGTGATGCGGTTGGCGGAAGTGACGGGCATCATCCGGGTGTCGAGCTTGCTGAGCTTCAGCTCGTGCTTGATGGCATCCACCACCTTCAGCATCATCTCCTGGGAATAGCCGATGACCTGCTGCTTCTCGTCATAGTAGGAGAAGGGGATGGAGGATTCCCGGTGGCCGAGGGTGATGGTGCCGGCATCCTTGATCTTCTTGAGGGTCGGCGACTCCTGGGCCTGGGCCGACAGGGGAAGGGCGAGAACGGCAGCGAGCAGAGCGGGGAGTGCAAGGCGGTTCATGGTGTCTCCTATTCGTTGTGTGGCGGCGAGGCAGGACCCTCGGCCGATACTAAATAGCATACTGCATGCCATCGATTCGACGGCAAAATACATCTTCAACGTTTTGTTTCTTATAGTTATTTTTAAACCGGCGCGACAGAGGCGACGGATTTCCGACACCTCTCGGAAAAGGGGCATCGGATTTCCGACACCCCAGCCCGGAAGATCAGAACGAGTACTGGAAGCCCAGGGCCAAGCCGAGGGCGGAATCGCCGTTGTTGACCACGTAGTTGCCGGCGGAATTGGTCCCCATGGGCACCAGGGCGCTGGCGGGGCCGTTGGTATGGCTGGAGAGGATGCCGTACACGTTCACCTGCGGGCTCATGGCCTCGATCCAGCCGATGTTGAGGGCGCTGGACCGGTTGGAGACGCCATCGGTCTTGCCGCGGCCGTAGATCATCAGGAGCTGGCCGGTCGGGGTCATGGCGGTCTTGCTGCCGACCATCCACTCCTTGCGATGGGTGGTGTTGCCGACATCGGGATCCTGGTCGACCCGGCTGAGTCCCGCCATCAGCTTGGTCGCGCCGAACTGATAGCCGGCGCCGAGGAAGCGCTGGCGTTTGGTGGCGGTGGTGGTGCCGACGTGGTCGTCACGCTGGAAGGCCGCGCCCAGATCCAGGGGGCCGGCGGTGTAGTTCAGCGCCAGGGCGGTGGCATCGCGCTTGTTGTTGCCGGTCTGGCCGCCCAGGGCAGCCATGGCGGTGGCCTTGAAGCCCTTC
>DASRUX010000160.1:0-5570 GCA_035655235.1 Rhodocyclaceae bacterium
TGCTGGCCACCGGAGCCGACCGGAACGCTCCCCTGGCGCGGTGGCTTTCCCTGGCCGGCGCCGTTGCCGGTCTCCTGGTGACCATTCCCCTCTGGACTGGCTTTGACGTCAATAACGGCGGCATGCAGTTTATTGAGCAAGCACCTTGGATTGCCCGCTTCAACGTCAATTACGACCTCGGGGTCGACGGCATCTCCATGCTGTTCGTCATCCTGAATGCCTTCATCACCGTCATCGTCGTCCTCGCCGGCTGGGAAGTGGTCAAGGAAAAGGTTGCTCAGTACAACGCCGCTTTCCTGATCATGTCCGGCCTCATGAACGGCATCTTCACCGCCCTCGATGGCGTGCTGTTCTACACCTTCTTCGAAGCCTCCCTGATCCCGCTGTATCTGATCATCGGCGTGTGGGGCGGCCCGAACCGGGTTTATGCGGCTTTCAAGTTCTTCCTCTACACCCTGTTCGGTTCGCTGCTGTTCCTGGTGGCCCTGATCTACCTGTATATCCATTCCGGCGGCAGCTTCTCCATCTTGCAATGGCAACAGATGGCAATTCCGCAGGGAGCCCAGATCTGGATCTTCCTGGCTTTCCTGATCGCCTTTGCGGTCAAGGTGCCGATGTGGCCGGTCCATACCTGGCTGCCGGACGCCCACGTCGAGGCGCCTACCGGTGGTTCCATCGTGTTGGCCGCCATCGCCCTGAAGCTGGGTGCCTACGGTTTCCTGCGGTTCTCCTTGCCCATCGCGCCTGATGCCTCCCACGAGTTGTCCGGCCTGCTGGTCGCCCTGTCCCTGATCGCGGTGGTTTACATCGGCTTCGTGGCCCTGGTTCAGGCCGACATGAAGAAGCTGGTGGCCTACTCCTCCATCGCCCACATGGGCTTCGTCACCCTGGGCTTCTTCATGTTCAGCGCCATCGGCATTGAAGGTGCCCTGGTGCAGATGGTGTCCCACGGCTTTGTCTCCGGTGCCATGTTCTTCTGTATCGGCGTGATGTACGACCGGGTGCACAGCCGGCAGATCGCCGACTACGGCGGCGTGGTGAATACCATGCCCAAGTTCGCTGCCCTGTTCATGCTCTTCTCCATGGCCAACTCCGGCCTGCCGGCCACCTCCGGCTTCGTCGGCGAATTCATGGTCATCGTGGGGGCCGTCAAGTTCAACTTCTGGGTGGCCTTCGCCATCGCCTCGTCCATGATCATCGGTGCAGCCTACAACCTGTGGATGTACAAGCGCGTCGTCTTCGGTGCCGTGGGCAACGACCATGTGGCCGAACTGACCGACATCAACAAGCGCGAGTTTCTCATCCTCGGCCTACTGGCCATCGGCACCCTGTGGATGGGCCTGTATCCCCAGCCCTTCACCGAGGTCATGCATGCGTCGGTCAATGACCTGCTGCGTCACATCGCCATCAGCAAGATTCAATAAACGGTAGCCAACATGTTCGACAATTTTGTTGTCCCCGATCTCCTGCCGGCCGCACCGGAGCTATTCCTGGCGGCCATGGCCTCGGTCATTCTGCTGGCCAGCGTGTTCATCAAGGACGCACGCCACACCGCAGTCTTCGCCCTGACCCAGCTGACCCTGATTGGCTGCGCCATCATCCAATTCCAGACGATGAGCGGCGAGATCACCTTCACCTTCAGCAATATGTTTGTGGACGATCTCATGTCCGACCTGCTGAAGATGGTCCTGTACATGACGGTTATCGTTGTCCTGTTCTACTCCCGGGGCTATATCCTTGACCGGGAGGCCATGGCCAAGGGCGAGTTCTACGTGTTGGCCCTGTTCGCCACCCTGGGCATGATGGTCATGATTTCGGCCAACCACTTCCTGACCATCTACCTGGGCCTGGAACTGCTGTCCCTGTCCCTGTACGCCATGGTCGCCATGAACCGGGATTCTGTGGTGTCCACCGAAGCCGCCATGAAGTACTTCGTCCTCGGCGCCCTGGCTTCCGGCCTGCTGCTTTACGGCATGTCCATGATCTACGGCGCCACCGGTACCCTGGAGATCACCGGCGTGGGCGAACTGCTCATCACCGGTCAAGCCAACAAGTCCGTGCTGGTGTTCGGCCTGGTCTTCCTGGTGGCTGGTCTGGCCTTCAAGCTGGGCGTGGTTCCCTTCCACATGTGGATTCCCGATGTCTATCACGGTGCGCCGACCGCCGTCACCCTGTTCATCGGTTCCGCCCCCAAGCTGGCCGCTTTTGCCATCACCATGCGTCTTCTGGTCACTGGGTTGATTACCCTGTCCAAGGATTGGCAGCTCATGCTGATCATCCTGTCGGTGCTGTCCATGGCCATCGGCAACCTGGCGGCCATCGCTCAGACCAACATCAAGCGCATGCTGGCTTACTCCGCCATTTCCCATATGGGTTTCATGCTCCTGGGCGTGACGACCGGCGTGGTGGGCGACGATGCCCGTATGGCCCTGAACGCCTACAGCTCCGCCATGTTCTACGTCGTCTCCTACGTGATGATGACCGCTGGCTCCTTCGGCATGATTCTCCTGCTGGCACGGGCGGGCTTCGAGTCGGACAACCTGGACGACTTCAAGGGCCTCAACAAGCGCAGCCCCTGGTTTGCCGGCATGATGCTGATCATGATGTTCTCCATGGCCGGCATCCCGTTCTTCGTGGGCTTCTTCGCCAAGTTCGCCGTGCTGCAGGCCGTTGTCGCCGCCGGCTATATGTGGCTGGCCCTCGTCGCCGTACTGTTCTCCCTCATCGGTGCCTTCTACTATCTGCGGGTGGTCAAGGTGATGTACTTCGACCCCCCGGCCGATCCGTCCCCCCTGGTTGCACCGCTGGACATGCGCGTCCTGATTTCCGCCAACGGCCTGGCCGTAGCCCTGTTCGGCATGTTCCCGGACAGCCTTATGATCGCTTGCGGCTTCGCCATCATGCGGTCCATAACTGGCTAAGCCCTATTGCCTTGAACCTTGGACGCCCCGCTTGCCGGGGCGTTTGTTTTTGGAGTGATCAAACCATGAGTACGGACAAGCATCTGATCGAGACCCAGGTGACGACTGAGGTGGTATTCAAGGGCAAGCTGCTGGAGGTCCGGCGGGACGGGGTGCGCCTCCCGGACGGCGCCGAGGCGATTCGGGAATATGTGGTCCACCCCGGTGCGGTGGTGGTGATTCCGGTCCTCGACAGCGGCAAGATGCTGTTTGAGCGGCAGTTCCGCTATCCCCTGGGGCGGGTATTCTTGGAATTGCCGGCCGGAAAGATCGATCCGGGCGAGGATGTCGAGCGAACTGGTCGACGGGAGTTGCTTGAGGAGACCGGCTATGAGGCTGATGAGTGGCGCCACATGGGCGTCATGCACCCGTGTATCGGCTATTCCAATGAACGGATCGAGATTTTCCTGGCCAGGGGCCTCAAGAAGGTGTCCGAACCCCAACTAGACCACGGCGAGTTCCTGGAAGTGGTGGAATTGAGCCAGGAGGAAGCCAGGGAAGCGGTTCTCCAAGGCCGGATAACCGACTCCAAGACCATTACGGCGCTCTATTGGGCGGAGCAACTGCTCAAGTAGCTTGGGGAAGCCCGCAACGATCGGAGGCGTGGATCGGAGGCAACAAAAAAGCCCGGGGACTCCCCGGGCTTTTTTGTTCGAACCGAGTTCTTACTTGCCGTTGACGGCGGCCTTCAGCTTGGCGCCAGCGGAGAACTTCGGGGTCTTGGAAGCCGCAATCTTCAGCTCGGCACCGGTCTTGGGGTTGCGGCCAGTACGGGCAGCACGGGCGCCAACGGCGAAGGTGCCGAAGCCGATCAGGCTGACGGTGTCGCCCTTGGTCAGGGTCTCGGCGATGATCTCGGTGAGGCCATCAACGGCGCGGCCGGCAGCAGCCTTGGACAGGTCGCACTTGGCGGCCAGAGCTTCGATAAGTTCGGTCTTGTTCATGGGTTGGCTTCCTTAGTGAGAAATGGGCGGATTATGCGAGCACTCGCTCCGCCCGTCTAGGGGGCTGAAGGCCTTAACCGCAGGAAAATGGGATTTTTTCACCTTTTGGGGTGGAAAAGGTCTTTCCGGTGGCCCCTTCCATTTCTTCAGCCCTTTGCCGGAGCGGCAGGAGCCGGCATCGCGGGTTGGCCTCCACCGGGTTGGCCAGGGCCGCGGCGACCGCCCCGCGGTCCGACATGGAACTCGTCAAAGGTCTTCTTCTGCTCCGGTGTCAGCACACCATAGAAGGTCTTCAGCGCCGCTACATGCTCAGCCATGCGCTCTTGGCGCTGCTTGGAGAGCTCCAGCATCTTCTCGGCACGCTCCGGAGCGGTCAGTTTCGCCCAGTCGCCGGGTTCGCCCCGTTCAGGGCGGGCCGGGGGCTGAACCGACTCGGCAAATTTCTTCCAGGCGCCTTCCTGGTCCGGCGTGAGCTTCAAGGCGTCATGCAGGCGCTTCTGATGCTGTTGCATGCGTTCGCTCCGTTGCTCATGGTACTTCTCCCAATTCCCCATGGGCCCGCGAGGACCGCAATCCACAGACTGGGCGGCAGCGTTCGCTGCGAGAACGCCCATTCCGCAGCCCATCAACAGGGCGGCGATCAGGTTGTGACGGTTTTTCATGAGATGCTCCCTTCGCTCGAAAGATGAATACAGATTGGTTCCTTGCCACGGAACCCATTACACACCACGCCTGTAATCCAAATTTTGCTCCAAGGGGAAGAGGTGTTTCAAATTGTTTCCCCGGGAGCATCTCAGCCATAGATCACTACCGATAATTGCTCCCTCCAGGTCAGGCTCCGCCACCATCTTTCCCCCCGGTCATGGAGTTCGCGGCCGGCCGCCGTCAATACATAGTGCAGGGATGCGATGCCATGTTCGGCAAGGGGCTCCACGTATTTGTTGCGGACCAAGTAGTCGAACAGGTGGATGACATTGGGAACGCCATCCAGCCAGGTCAGGAGGGCAGAGTCGCCGCCTCGGACCAGAGGATTCCCGAGGCGCATGGAGCGCAGTACGTTCAAGGCCAGCCGGCGGTTGGGAATGGGCTCATTTCCGGGGCGATGGCATTTGAGTTGCACGGGGACGCTCCAAGGATGGCGACCCCGTTGTAGACAGCGGGCTAGGGTCCCGTTGTTCCAGGAAACCCGCTGGGGACTTTCCCTCCACCACGCGCGCCGGCCAGGGTAGGGTTTGTCGATGGCTGTAGCTGGGATATGCCCAATGGCTGTCCAGCTTCTTCTGCCATCCGGCAAAACTTGCCGAAGGAAACGGCAGGAAGTGGGGGGAATCATCGTCGCTTCCTGCCCCTAGCCTCGTGATAGAAGGCTTTCGGCGGTACGGTGTGCCTGGCATCGAATGTGCTCTTGAGGGTGGCGAGGGCGGAAGAATTAACCCGCCATACCTGCAAGAACCAACAACAATAGGTAAAACCTCTCGATGCTGAACCGACTGCAATCCCTGTTCAACCGCCTAGCCGGTGTTTCCGACTCCGCAGACCGGGTTCTTTCCGGCTATCCCTCCCAATCCCTTGCTGCCCTGGAAAAACCCGCCTGCTGGCGCCGCCGGGTCCGCAAGCTGGCTCCGGCAACTGGGCGGCAGAACGAAATCCGCTGCCGGTAACTGCC
>DASRUX010000161.1:0-13950 GCA_035655235.1 Rhodocyclaceae bacterium
GGGTTGTGATACCTTCCGGCCTCCTTAAATTCCAAGAGCAAACCCCATGGCCAAGTCCCCCCGCTCCCGCCGCCTTCGCAAGAAACTCCATCTCGACGAGTTCCAGGAATTGGGATTCGATGTTGAAGCGGCCCTCAAGGAACCCTTGGTCGGCAACGCCGAAGAAGCGCTGCTGATTGCCTTTATCGAAGGCGTCATCGAGCCCCGTGGCCTGATCTACGGCGGCGGCCTGTGCTGCGGATATGTCTGCAAGGCGGGCGGCGGCTCGGCGACTGACGAGGACCGGGCTGCGGTGCGGGATTGGCTCCAGGGGCGCGGGGAATTCGCTTCGGTGACGGTTCAGGCGCTGTCGGATGCCTGGTATGGCAGCCTGACTGTTTGACCGGTTTGGCTGGCGGCGGGTGAGGGGATGTCCCGGCCCGCTGCCGATGTTCATCTTGGTCGGTCGCCTGGCTCTGAGGGTATGTCGAACTCAGGCAGACCGACTGGGGTAGCCGCGACCGGCGGCAACCGCCCCCCATCTCTCTCCGATGCTGCGAATCAGCCAGTTCGGACTGTTTTTCATCGTGAATCTCAAGGCCAGCAATAGAGCCCTGACGTAAAGCCTGCCCCGACGAAGGTGGCTGCCTGCGACCCTTTCCGGCAGTACAACTGCCTCCACTGAACACAACATAGCCATCTCCCCGAAATCTCGAAACACTGTGTTCCGGGGACATAGCAATAACTTTTCCAGGTGGCCGCCACACCAGGGAGAGCCATATCACCTTCGGTTACCTCGGGTGTTTGTTCCGATTACCAAGAAAATCGCCTTGGGTTCTCTCATTCATGGGAGTTGTGGCCAACATTGGAAATTTGCCATCAGCACTTTGCCGACGACATAGGGCATCCCATCCAGCCAAGTCACCCTTTCAGTCTGGCGGCCTCTTTCTCCAGATCGGGGTGTCCGGTGGGAGTTGAGGTTGGAGCGGGGTCAGGGTGCCGGAGAAGGCCTCGTAGCCATCCCGGAACATCCGCACGTCGTGGCCGCGCCGGCGGACTTCGTAGCATTCCTCTTCACTGCCGGCCTGGTTCCAGCGGTAGCACAACTCGGGACCGGTGACTTTCCACGTACCTCGGGCGGGTTTGCCCATATTCATGCCCGAAAGTGCCCCATCCCGGTGGAACTGATAGGCGTAATGCACGCCATCGCCCAGGTCCTGGTCCGCGAACAGGACCTGTAAAGAATCTCCCCGGACGCGATGCCAGGCATTGCCGGGATCGGCATCAGCGGTCGCCATGCCGATCAGCCCGATCATCAGCCAGCCATACCGCTTTGCCATGGCTCTAGTGATGGAGCAGCGGAAAGAGCACCAGGCCGATGGCGGCCGCGCCCAGGACGATGACCGGTTCCTGCAGTTTCTTGAACTTCCACAGCAGGAGAATGGTGGCGAGGGCCAAGGCCGTCGTGGGGAGGTCCACGATGGAGCGCTTGGCGATGACGATGACCGATCCGGTGATGGCGCCCACCGCCGCGGCCGTCACGCCATTGACGAAGGCGACGATGCTGGGGAGCTTGCCGTACTTCTTGAAGTACGGCGCCGGGATGATGGTGAAGAGGTAGCAGGGCAGGAAGGTTCCCAGCGCCGCCATGCAGGCGCCCGGCAATCCTGCCACCAGGTAGCCGATGAAGCCGACGGTGATGACCACCGGCCCCGGCGTGATCATGGCCACTGCCACGGCATCCACGAACTGCTTGTCGTTGAGCCAGTGGTATTCGGTCACCACCCCGCCGTAGAGGAAGGGCACGATGGCGAGCCCGGAGCCGAAGACGAAGGCCCCGGCTTTAGCGAAGAAGAGCCCGATCTGGTTCAGCAGCGACCAATCCAGGCTGGCAAGCAGCCCGCCGGCTTGGGGCAGGTCCATCGGCAAGGCGGCTGCGAGGCCGCTTCCGAACCAACCCTTGGGCGGTGCCCGCCAAAGCCAGGCGACGATTCCGGCCGCCAGGAAGAGCCAGGCGATTTCCGACTCGGTGATGACGGTGACGGCTGCCATCACCAGGTAGATGGCCCAGAGCAGCTTGTCCTTGCCGACACTCTTTACGGTGAGTTTGTGGGCGCTCATGGCGATGATGCCGATGACCGCTGCGCCCACTCCGTAGAACACCGCCTGCATCCAGGTCAGGCCACCGAACCGGGTGTAGGCCCAGCCTAGCGCCACGACCATCAGAAAGGACGGCAGGACAAAGGCCAGTCCTACCAGCGTGGCCCCCAGGGTGCGGTAATGGACATAGCCCAAGTAAATGGCGGTCTGGGCCGCCATCGGCCCCGGCGCCAGTTGGGCCAGCGCCAGGCCCTCCTTGTAATCGGATTCAGTGATCCAGCCGCGGCCTTCCACCAAGTCACGATGCATGTAGCCGACCAATGCGACGGGGCCGCCGAAGCCGAGCGTGCCCAGCCGTAGCATGTAGAGGACCATCTGCCACAGGGTATAGGTCGGCGCGGCGACGGCCAATGTCTCTGTCTGGGTGGTCATGGTTTCTCCTCGCCTCAAGCCCGACCGGCGCTGGATGGACTCTGGAAAGTGACGTAGAGCGAATCGAGGACACCGCTCATCTCCGCGAGCAGGCTGTCATCGTCGGCGATGCGGGTCCGCGCCCCGCCCAGAATGGCCTCGAAGCCCAGCGCTTCCGGCGTCGGCTCGCCGCCGACATCGAGTGCATGCACAAGGCTCGCCAGCCGCGCCAGGGCCGGGTCCTGGTCGAGCCCGAAGCTCGCCAACAAGACTTCGAAGCTCACCCGGTTGCCGATATGGGTGAAGGCCGCCCCATCAAAATCGAAGCCCAAGGCATCTTGGGGGCAATCATGGATATCGGCCAGCCAGACGAACGCGGCATCCGGATCGATGAAGCGCCGGATCAGCCAGGCGCAGGCAATTCGATCCACCCACGGCCGACGCCGCGTCGCCCAGCGCCTGCCGCGGTAAGCCTGCTTCTCCAGGCGGGGAATCTCGCCCCAGGCGGCGAGCGGTTCATCGGGGCTGTAGTGTCGGGTCACGCGGGCCTCGGCGTCCTGCCAGGCCCGCTTCGCCTGCTCCTGCGCTTCGCCGGGGAAGTAGTCGATGGCTTCCAGTGCCTCCAGACTCCTGCGGACCAGCCGCAACTGGCGACGCACCTCCGGTTCGGTTAGGGAAGGCAACGTCGCCAGCACCTTGTCGAGGTCGGTACGCCACTCGCCATAGGCTTCCCGGCGGTCGAAGAGGCCCATCCATTCTTGTTGTACCGCGGGTTCCGGTTCGGGCTGGCGCAGGACATAAGCACTGCCGTCGGCCGACATCAGGTCGTTTCTCACACTGCTCAACGTCGCCTGCAGATTCTCTCGCCACGGGAGGAGATAGACGCCGTCCCGCAGATTCGCGGCCCCGACTGCCTTCAACTGACGCCAGAAGCGCACACGCAGCCCGCTGTTTTGGCCGGGGATCGTAGCGATGAGTAATAGCCATTCCATGGTTGATATATGAGTTTCGAAAATGAAATAAGTTTTGCGTCTTTTTGAAGCCCGAAAAACCTCGTTGGCGCGTTCGGGAGATGGATGGGGCGTTGGCTGTAAGTTGAGTCCGTCCAGGACGCTTGGTCGGCTCTTGCCTGAACACGGAACCAGCAAGAACGTCTATCGCAGGTCGGGCGTTACATCGGCCCGGCGCAAACCCTCAATTTCCTGCGGCGAGGAGAAGCGCATGTGGCGTACCGCCTTGGCACTGACTTGTACCTTGATGATTTCCGTTGCCCAGGCGGCTGGTCCTGCGCTCGACACAGCCGCGATCGAAAGCGCCACCGGCCTCAAAGGCAGCTTTAACTCCGCTGAGAACGTCTTCAAGGTGACGAAGCCGAGGGACGACATCAAGGTGGAGGCGGACCGCTGGACCATGCCGCCCTTCATGGGGCTCACCTCGTGGGCGGCATTCACGCCGATGGGCAACGGCGTCATGGTGATGGGGGATACGGTGTTGTTCGAGGACGAAGTGAACCCTGCGATGAGTGCGGCGCTGGATGCCGGCTTGGAAGTGACGGCGTTGCACAACCATTTCTTTTTCGACCGCCCCAAAGTCTATTTCATGCACATCGCCGGAATGGGCGATGCCAAGCGCCTGGGGGCTGCGGTCAAGGCGATGTACGACAGCATGGCCCGGGTTCGGGCGGCTCAACCCACTCCCGCCGACAGTTTTGCCGGTGACATCGGCACTCCCAGCCGTATTTCAGCCGCCCCAATCGAATCGATTCTGGGGAGCAAGGCGCAGAGCAAAGAGGGCATGGTGAAGGTGACCATTGGACGCAAGGCCCAGATGCAAGGCGTCAGCGTTGGCAACGAAATGGGTGTCAATACCTGGGCCGCCTTCGCCGGCACGGATGATCGTGCGGTGGTCGATGGCGACTTTGCGATGCAGGAAGGCGAATTGCAGGCGGTGCTGAAGTCCATGCGCAAGTCGGGGCTCAACATCGTGGCGATTCACCAGCACATGACCGGCGAGCAGCCGCGGATCATGTTCCTGCACTACTGGGGCAAAGGGAAAGCCCAGGACTTGGCGCGGGCGGTCAAGCAGGCATTGGATTCGCAAACCTTGGCGAGGGGGCAGTGAGTGCCGGATCGCCCAGCCATCTGCGCCGGTGAAGGCGTGGCGGCTTCCCCGGGAAGACACGGCCAGCTAACGCAATGACGGCGCGAACTCCGGTTCATCGATGGAGCCGAAGACAAAGCCGTCTTCCTTGAGTTTGACGATGATTTCGTCCAGCCGCTTGAGGGTGTTCGGGTGGATTTCGTGGAGGAGGACGATGCCGCCGTTGTGGCCCCGAACCGACGACACCACATGGCCGACGAAATCCGAGCGGTTCTGGGCGAGCACCCCGCAGGACACGGCTTCCTTGGTATCGATACTGCCCGTGCGGTCGAAGGCCCAGTCGCAGGAATCCACATGCCAGCCCACGATCCGGTAGCCGTGGGTGCGCAGCAGGTTATTGGTGTCGCAGGTGGAATTGCCATAGGGGTAGCGGAACAGCTTGAGGGTCTGGTCGCCCATCAGCAAGCCATCGCTCTTCAGGACCTCCTTCGCCTGCTCCTCGACGCTGATGTCGTGGAAATTTGGGTGATCCCAGGAGTGGCTGCCGGCGACATGGTGGCCGGCAGCCCGGATCTGGGCCACCAGTTGGGGATGCTGCTCGGCTTTCCTGCCGATCAGGAAGAAGGCGGCCTTGATCTCGTGCTTCTTCAGGGTTTCGAGGATGAATTCGGTCCGGCCCGGCTCGGGGCCGTCGTCGAAGGTGAGCGCCACCCGCTTGGCGGGGGGACGGGTCGAGATGTCGGACTCGTACTTGCAGCTCTGGCGCAGGACGGCCGGATCGACGGTCAGGCGGTCGGCAAGGCGTTTCAAATGGTGTTGCCGCGTCTTGGTGGTTTCTTCCTCCGGGGAATGTTCCCCTGGTGATTGGGCCGCCACCTCGACGCAGGGCAGAAGAGAGAGGGCGGCGGCAAGGCAGAGGCGTAGGCGGATCGGCATGGCAGCGGTATCGGCAGGGCAGAGGGGCAAGGATACCGGAGACGCTGGGCTTCCGTCCCGTCAGGCAGCCGTCACCCTGGGCGGACAGACTTCGAACATCGTCGATGTGTCGGACCACCGGAGCCAGCCAATGAACGACATCCTCGCCAGCATCCAGGCCTTCAATCGCGGGCGCGATCCGGAGCGATTGGCCATGAAGTTCCGGAAGATGCGCACCGATCCCTTCGTCTTCCTGCGCGGCACCTGCCATCTCTTCTACGAGCACCTGCCCGCTCTCGATGTCCTTGCGAAAGCGCCGGTCACTTGGGTCTGCGGCGATCTGCATCTCGAAAATTTCGGGAGCTACAAGGGCGACAATCGCCTGGCCTATTTCGACATCAACGATTTCGACGAGGCGGCCCTGGCGCCTTGCACCTGGGACCTCATCCGCTTCCTGACCAGCATCCGGCTGGGCGCGGACAGCCTGTCCATCAACGAGGCGGAGAGCGACATGCTGTGCCGCGTCTTCGTCGACGCCTATGCCGCGGCCCTGGCCACCGGCAAGGCCCGCTGGGTGGAGCGGGAAACCGCCTGCGGCCTGGTCCGGGATCTGCTGGTCGGCCTGCGCGAGCGCTCCCGGTCGGCCTTTCTCGATACCCGTACCGACATCAAAGGCAAGCGCCGCCACATCCGCTGCGACGGCCTGAAGGCCTTGCCCGCCAGCGATGCCCAGCGCACCCGGATCGAGGCCTTCGTCCGGGCCTTCGCCGGGACGCAGCCCAATCCCGCCTTTTTCGAGGTGCTCGACGTGGCGCGCCGGGTGGCCGGCACGGGCAGCCTGGGCGTCGACCGCTATATCGTGCTGGTCGAGGGCAAAGGCTCGCCCGCCGCCAATTACCTGCTGGACATCAAGCAGGCCATCCCTTCCGCCTTGGTTCCCCATTTGCCGACGACGCAGCCGGCGTGGCGCTCCGAAGCGGAGCGGGTGGTTACCGTGCAAGGCCGGATGCAGGCCATCGCTATGGCTTTCCTGCATCCCGTCATCATCGATGGCCAGTGCTACATCCTGCGCGGGCTGCAGCCCAGCGAGGATCGGGTGGCCCTCAAGCACTGGAACGGCAAGCTGCGTCGGCTCGAAGACGTGCTCACCACCATGGGGCAGGTTGTGGCCTGGGACCAGCTGCGCTGCAGCGGGCGGGCCGGCTCGGCCATCGCCGATGAGCTGATCGATTTCGGGCAACAGACGGCGTGGCGGAAGGAGCTTCTGGACGGCGCAACGCAATGTGCCGCCACGACGCGTTCCCACTGGCAGGCCTACGCGGAAGCGTTCGACGATGGATATTTCGACTGAGGCTGGGCAGGGACTTGGCACAATTTGGACGTTTTCGAAGCCCGTCCGCCGACACACGACTCACCCCGCCGTGCCCGGCAGCGGCAGCACCGTCCGATCCACCACCTTCCGCAGCACGAAGCTGGTATGCACCCCCGTCACCCCGGTGATGCGGGTGATCCGGTTGAGGAGCAGTTCCTGGTAGGCGTCCATGTCCCGGATCACCACCTTGAGTTGGTAGTCGGACTGCTGGCCGGTGATGAGCAGGCATTCCAGCACCTCGGGGATGGCGGCGACGGAGGCTTCGAAATTGGCGAAGCGCTCCGGGGTGTGCTGGTCCATGGAAATGCCGATCAGGGCCATGAGGGTGAGGCCCAGCTTCTTGGCATCCAGTAACGCCCGGTAGCCGGTGATTAGGCCGGCTTCCTCCAGGGCCCGAACCCGGCGCAGGCAGGGGGAAGGGGAGAGGCCGATGCGGTCGGCCAGGTCCTGGTTGCTGATGCGTCCGTCGGCCTGGAGGACTTCGAGGATGAGGCGGTCGTAGCGGTCCATTTCCATGGTGTTTTCCCCGGGTTTTGGGTTGGTTGAAATAAAATTCCAAGTCGGATTTGATATTGGCAATTATATTGCCGCAAATACCGATTTGCGTGCAAAGAACGCAAGCACCTGTCGCTGATATTTCTCTAACATTGCGCCATTGGAAATCGGCTTCAGGAGCCCATCATGTTGCAGAACCCGTCCGGCAAATACCGCGCTTTCGCCCCGGTACCGCTCACCGACCGCCAGTGGCCCAACCGGGTGATCGCCACCCCGCCCATCTGGATGAGCACCGACCTCCGGGACGGCAACCAGTCCCTCTTCGAGCCCATGAACGGCGAGAAGAAGATGCGCATGTTCAAGACCCTCTGCCGGATCGGCTTCAAGGAAATCGAGGTGGCTTTCCCCTCGGCCTCCCAGACCGATTTTGATTTCGTGCGCAGCTTGATTGAGGACGGCCACATCCCCGAGGACGTGACCATCGAAGTCCTCACCCAGGCCCGGGAGCATTTGATCCGCCGCACCATGGAGTCGGTCCGGGGTGCCCGCCGGGTCATCGTCCATGTCTATAACGCCACCTCCGAGACTTTCCGCGACGTGGTGTTCGGCATGAGCCAGGCCGAGGTGGTGGCCATGGCGGTGGAGGCCGTCAAGCTCGTCCGGGAATTGGCCGAGCAGATGCCGGAGACCGAAGTGGTCCTCGAATACAGCCCGGAAACCTTCACCGCCACCGAACTCGATTTCGCCCTCGAAGTGTGCGACGCCGTCACCGTCGCCTGGGGCGCCACGCCGGAGCGCAAAGTCATCCTCAACCTCCCGACCACCGTGGAGGTGGCCACCCCCAACATCTACGCCGACCAGATCGAGTGGATGCACCGCCACCTCGCCCGCCGGGACAGCGTCATCATCAGCCTCCACCCCCACAACGACCGGGGCACGGCCGTCGCCGCCGCCGAGTTGGGCATGATGGCCGGCGCCGACCGGGTGGAGGGCTGCCTTTTCGGCAACGGCGAGCGTACCGGCAACGTGGATATCGTTACCCTCGCCCTCAACATGTACACCCAGGGCGTCAATCCGGGGCTCGATCTCTCGGACATCAACGCCGTCGCCCGCACCGTCGAGCACTGTACCCAGTTGCCCATCCACCCGCGCCACCCGTACGTGGGGGATCTCGTCTTCACGGCCTTCTCCGGCTCCCACCAGGACGCCATCAAGAAGGGATTCGCCGCCCAAAAGGTTGGCGAGCCGTGGAACGTGCCCTATTTGCCCATCGATCCCGCCGATGTCGGCCGCAGCTACGACTCCGTGATCCGGGTGAATAGCCAGTCCGGCAAGGGGGGCATCGCCTACCTCATGGAAACCGAGTACGGGGTGGTCATGCCACGCCGCTTGCAGGTGGAGTTCTCCGGGGTGGTGCAGCAATACACCGACGCCCACGGCAGCGAGGTGAGCGCCGCTGACATCTGGCGCCTCTTTTCCGATACCTACCTCGACGGGGCAGCGCCGGTGCGCTACCGGGAGCACCACCTCTTCGAGCATGGCAAGGCCCAGGGCATCCGGCTTTCGGTGGATATCGGCGGCACGCCCCACCTCCTCACCGGCGAGGGCAACGGCCCCATCGACGCCGCCATCCACGCCTTGCGGGGCGCCGGCATCCAGGTCCAGGTGCGCAGCTACGAGGAACGCTCCATGGCTCCCAGCGCCGACGGGGGCGACGCCAAGGCCTGTGCCTTCGTGGAGATCGCCGCCGATGGCCGGGAGTGCTACGGGGTCGGGATGGACGGCAACATCGTCACCGCCTCCTTGAAGGCCATCATCAGCGGCGTGAACCGCTGCGGTGTCACGGTAGACGACCGGGCCAGCGCCTGATCCGGATCAGGAACCCGGGGCCTCGGCCTTCTCCTCTTCGGGGGCGGGGTCGAGGCCCCAATCCCCATGGAGGTACCAGTCGTCGCCGAGCAATTCGGCCGGATGCTGGGTCCGCCCGGAACCGTTGCCGCAGCCCAGGGAATCGGCCGGGCAATATTTGTCGCAGCCCCAGCAGATGCGCTCGGGGTGCTTGGGATGCAGGGGAAAACGCTTGGCCACGATGGTGCTTCCGTGGTGGTGAATATGGTTGAGTATTTTACTCGGCTATCGGGGCGGGTAATTGATTCGCCTCAAGGGAGTGGCGCAATCCTTCGATGTCGCGCTTGGGCGGCGCGCCGAAAAGTCGGGTGTATTCCCGGCTGAAATGGGATGGGCTCTCGTAGCCCACCTCGAACGCGGCGCTCGCCGCATCCCGGGCCTCGTTCAGCATCAGGCGCCGCGCCTCGTTGAGTCGTAGCCATTTCTGGTACTGCAAGGGACTCATCGCGGTCAGTTGGCGAAAGTGATGATGCAGGCTGGATGTGCTCATCTGCACGGAAGCCGCCAGCTCATTGATCCGCAGCGTTGTCGTGTAGTTCATCTTCAGCCAGTCGACGGCCTTGGCGATGCGGTGGCTCTGGCTCCCCACCGAGGCAATCTGTCGCAGCCGTGCGGCCTGATCGCTCATCAGCAGGCGATAGTGGATTTCCCGCTCGATCAGCGGCGCCAGCACGGGGATCGCGCCGGGCTCGTCGAGCAGGTCCAGCAGGCGCTTGAAGGCCTGGAGCAAGGTCGGGGTGACCGTCCCGATGCCAATGCCGATCCCGTGATCGCTTGAACGCTCCGCGGGGATCGGCAAGCCGCCTTGCGCGATCAGCTCGGCCATGATGCGGAAATCGAACTTCAGGGCCAGTCCCAGGCAAGGCTTGTCCGGGCTGGCGACGGTTACCTGGGAATTGGCCGGCAGGTCCAGGGAAGTGACCAGGAACCGGTCGATGCCGTAAGGGAAGGCTTCCCCGCCCACCAGCATCTGTTTCTCGCCCTGGACGACCAGGATGATGCTGGGTTCCACCAGGCACATAGCCGGCGGCATGGGGGTTTCCCGGCGGAAGAACATGAGGCCGGGGATCGGGGTCGGGCAGTCTGCCTTGCCGACCGTCCATCGCCCGATGCTTTCGGCCATGGCCTCCGGCATGGCGCCGAGCGCTGCCGCTTCCTGTTGTCCGCCCTGGTCTTCGGTTGGCATGGCGAGCCTCCAAACAATGCTTGGCCGAAGCATATCCACCCGGATTCCCGGTGCCAACCAACAATCCGTGGCCTCGGAGAATCAGGCAATAAATGCGGCGGATCGGTATATCGATGGGCGGATTCGATGGAGAAAAATACATCTGCCGGCCGACCGGTTCAGGCGGAAGGCGGCCACACAAAGGATATCGACATGGAAAACTTCACTTTCTTCAATCCCACCAGGATCGAGTTCGGCACCGGTAAGGAACAGCTGATCGGCGAGCATCTGGCCGAGCACGGCGTCAGGAGGGTGCTGCTCTGCTATGGCAGCGAGCGCATCAAGCGGGAAGGCTTGTTCGGCGTTGTGGCCGGGAGCCTTTCCGAGAAGGGCATCGAGCTGATCGAATGCGGTGGCATCGTCAGCAATCCCGTCATCTCGAAGGTGCGCGAAGGCATTGCCCTGGCGAGGGCGCACCAGGTCGATGCCGTCCTGAGCGTGGGTGGCGGCTCCGTGCTCGACAGCGCCAAGGCGATCGCTGCCGGTGTCCGCTACGCCGGGGACGTTTGGGACCTGTTCGTCGGCAAGGGGAGCATCGAATCGGCGCTTCCCCTGTTCGCCATCCTGACCTTGGCGGCAACGGGCAGTGAGATGAACTCCAGCGCGGTGGTCACCAATGACGAAACCCAGGAAAAGTTCTTCATCGGGTCTGCTGCCTTGTATCCCAAGGTCTCCATCGTCAATCCGGCGCTCATGCAGGGGGTATCCCGGGACTACCTCGTCTATTCGGCCTCGGATGTCATCGCCCACCTGATCGAAGCCTATTTCACCGCCGGCGTGCATCCGAAGCTGCAGTCCCGGCTGGTCGAATCCCTCATCGGTACGGTGATCGAAACCACCGAGGCGCTGCTAGCCGATCCGGCCGACTACGACGCCCGCGCCCAGTTCGCCTGGGCGGCGACCTTGGCCTTGAATGGGATCACCTATTCCGGCACCGCAGGCTTCAGCTATCCCAACCATGCCATCGAGCATTCCCTTTCGGCCCTGTTCAACGTGCCCCACGGCGCCGGCCTCTCGGTTGTCGTGCCGGCCTGGATGAAGTGGTACCTGGGCCGCAACCCGGCCCAGTTCGATCGCTTTGCCAGGAACGTCTTCGGGGTCGAGGGCGGAGAGAAGGGCATTGCGGCGCTGGAGGCCTGGTTCGACAAGATCGGTACCCCGACGCGCCAGCCCCAGTTGGGCATCCGGGAGGCCGACCTGCCCGCCATCGTCGACAACGTCCTGGGCAACGTGCGCCTTTTCGGGATCGCCGACACCTATACCCCGGCGGTGGTGACCGCCATTCTCAAGAATGCGCTGTCGCCGAGGCATACCAATACCTGATCGAGGAGGACCCAAATGAACAACCGTATTTCCCGCAAGCGCCTTGTCCAGGGCGCCCTCATTGCCTGTGCCGCCATTATCGTCGGCTCGCAGCCCGTCTGGGCTCAGGCCAAGCCTCCCGCAGCACGGGGGGATGCCATGGAGTTGACCCAGGAATGGGACAAGACCTTCCCCAAGAACGCCAAGGTCGACCACCGGAAAGTGACGTTCAAGAACCGCTACGGCATTACCCTGGCCGCCGATCTGTACCTGCCCAGGAACCGGGGCAACCAACGGCTGGCTGCGCTGGCCGTCAGCGGCACGTTCGGCGCGGTGAAGGAACAGTCCTCCGGGCTGTACGCCCAAGCCATGGCGGAGCGGGGCTATGTCACCCTGGCCTTCGACCCATCCTATACCGGCGAAAGCAGCGGTCAGCCGCGCAATGTTCCTTCCCCGGATATCAATACCGAGGATTTCAGCGCGGCGGTGGATTTCCTCGGCCTGCAGCCTTCGGTGGATCGCAACCGGATCGGCATCATCGGCATCTGCGGCTTCGGCGGCATGGGCCTGAGCGCCGCGGCGGTGGACAAGCGCATCAAGGCCGTCGTCACCACCAGCATGTATGACATGTCCCGCACCATGGCCAAGGGCTTGAACGACAGCCTGACCAAGGAACAGCGGACCCGGATGCTGGAACAGATGAGCCGGCAACGGTGGGCCGATGCCGAGAAGGGTTCCCCCGCCGCCGGCCCCCGCATCTTGCCAGAGACGCTGGAAGGCGACGCCGATCCGGTCATTCGGGAGTTCTTCGAGTATTACCGCACGCCCCGGGGCTTCCATAAGAATGCCCAGAACTCCGTCGGCGCCTGGACGGCCACCGGTCCGATGCCTTTCATGAATCTGCCGCTCTTGACCTACATCGACGAAGTCTCGCCCCGTCCGATCCTGCTCATTGCCGGCGAGAATGCCCACTCCCGATATTTCAGCGAGGACGCCTACCAGGCCGCCGCCCAGCCCAAGGAACTCCTCATCGTCAAGAACGCCAACCATGTGGATCTGTACGACCGCATGGACAAGATACCGTTTGACCGGATTTCCGAATTCTTCGGCAAGAACCTCAAATAGCCATCGGCATAGGGCCCGGGGCTGGCCACTCCAGGAAGAAAGTCGCCCCGACGCCCGGTTCGCTTTCCACCCAGACCCGTCCGTTCATCCGCTCCACGGCCTTCTTGACCAGGGCCAGGCCCACGCCGCTGCCCGGGAATTCGCTGTAGGTGTGGAGTCGCCGGAAGATTTCGAAAATCCGCTGGTGATAGGCCGGGTCGATGCCGATGCCGTTGTCCCGCACCCAGACGCGGCAGACGGATTCCGATGGGCCGGCGCCGATCTCGATCCTGGGCGGCTTCGCCATGGCGGAGTACTTGAGGGCGTTGTCCAGCAGGTTGCGCAGCACCTGATTGAGGACCAGGGCATGGGCGGGAGCCTGCATCCCCGGCGCCACGTCGATGCGGACCTGGGCGCCCAGGCGCTGGATGTCGTCGGCCCGCTCATGGACCAGCACCTGGACGGTGGCCTCCAGGTCGATGGAAGCCATCTCCAGCTTTTCCGTCCCCATCCGGGCATGGGCGAGGAGGTCGTCGACCAACTGGTAGAGGCGGGAGGCGTTCTGGTGGATGAGGTCGAGAAATAGCCGGCCTTCCTCATCCAGGTGGCCGATATACCGCTGGCGGAGGAGGGCGCTGAAATTGTTGATCCGCCCCAGGGGCGCCCGCATGTCGTGGGAGGCGGCGTAGGTGAAGTTTTCCAGCTCCTGGTTGGCTCGTTGGAGTTCGGCGGTGCGCTGGGCCACCTTCTCCTCCAGTTGGGCGTTGATCGCCAGGGCGATTTCTGCCTCCTTGCGGACGGAGATGTCGCGGCCGACCGCCTGGATGTGGGTGATGTTGCCGTCGGCGTCGAAGAAGGCCCGGTTAACGAATTCCATCCAGTGGATTTCGCCCTGGCCGTCGTAAACCCGGTTCTCGATGGTGACCACTGGATTGGATGGGCTCAGGGCGGCGAGTTTGGCCTCGATATGAGGTACGTCCTCCATCACGGCGATGGGGTGCCAGCGCTTGCCGATCAGGTCTTCCAGCCGTTTGCCGAA
>DASRUX010000162.1:0-7302 GCA_035655235.1 Rhodocyclaceae bacterium
CAGCCCAGCTCGTAATAGGCCCACCAGGAGCCCAGGGCGATGCCCAGGGTCAGGAAGGTCCACGCCACCGTCGTCCACGGCCGGGACCAGCGGGCCCAGGCGGCATCCAGGCGGCCGGAAATGAGGGCCGAGATGGAGAAGGCGAAGGCCACGGAGAAGCCCACGTAGCCCATGTAGAGCATGGGCGGATGGAAGGCCATGCCCGGGTCCTGGAGGAGCGGGTTGAGGTCGGCGCCGTCGGGAGCCGCCGGCAGCATGCGCTCGAAGGGGTTGGAGGCGAAGAGCAGGAAGGCGATGAAGCCGATGCTGATCAGCCCCATGACCGACAGCACGGTGGTCACGTTCTCGGTGGGCAGGCGCCGGCTGAAGAGGCTCACGGCCACGGCCCACAGGCCGAGGATGAAGACCCACAGGAGCATGGAGCCCTCGTGCCCGCCCCACAGGGCGGCCACCTTGTAGAAATTGGGGAGCAGGGTGTTGGAGTGCTCGGCCACGTAGCGGACCGAGAAATCGTTGCCCAGGAAGGATGCCATCAGGCAGCCGAAGGCGATGGCCAGGCAGGCGAACTGGGCCTGGGCGGTGGGCCGGGCCAGGGACATCAGCGGCCGGTCGCCGCGGATGACGCCGGCCAGGGGGAGGAAGCCCTGCACCAGGGCAAGGGCGAAAGCCATGATCAGGGCGAAGTGCCCGAGTTCAGGGATCATATTGGGAACGACTCCAGGGTGGATAGCCCTGGACTAGCAAGAACGATTCCAGAAATCCCCCGCCGGCGGTCGGCGGCTCAGTACTTCAGGATGACGTTGGCGCTGCCGGGGTTGGTGCCCACGTAGCCGATGGCGCCCGGGGTACGGCGGACGAAATCCATCACCTCCTGGTCGCTGAGCAGGACCGGCGGCGGCGCCACCCCTTCCCGGAAGGCCTTGCGGGTCCACACGGCGTTGTAGCGGTCCGGGTCCATGCGCACCACCTTGTAGAGGAAGTCCCCCTGCACGGCGCCGTTATCCACCGGCACCAGCCGCCGGGCGCCGGAGAACTGCATGTTGCCCGTGAATATCTGCCTCACCTCCTCCGGCGCCACATTGACGGTGAGGTGGGCGATGACGTAGCCGTCCGCCTGGGCGCCCAGGGCGGCGAAGGCAGAGGCAGCGAGAAAGGTCTTCCGGATGGCCATGGCGCTCCTGTCAGAAACGGATGGAATACTGGATGCGGGCCTCGTTGTAGCGGTCGTTGGCCGCGCCCAGGTCCCGCTGGTCGGTGTTGGCGAACTCGAACTTGAGGGCCGCCCGGGGATCGAGATCGTAGCGCAGGCCCAGGACGCCCCGACGATAGGAGCGGCCATAGTACTGGCTCAGGAAATAGCTGTCCCGCTGGTCGAGCCGGGCGCTTTCGAGCCGGGCATAGGGGGTGACGGCGCCCCAGGCGTAGCCGGCCTGGGCATAGCCGGCCCGGCTGCGGTGGAGGCCGCTGCCGCCGGAGAGGTCCCGGTTGCCGAACTGGAAATACTCGGCCAGGACTTCCCAATGGTTGGCCTGGTAGACGCCATAGCCGCCCACCATGGCGAGCCGGGTGCGGTTGGGCGCGGCGGCATCGTCCTCGATGGTGCTGCGCAGGCCGTGGAGCCCCAGGCGCAGCCCATCCACCGCCCCCGGCTCCAGCCAGGCGTTGAAGCCGGCGGTATAGGCGCTGTCCCGGCGGCCCCAGGCCATGGGGTTGAGGGTGCGCCGGCCGGCGTCGGTCTCGATACGCTGGGCGTTGCCGCCGTAGAGGTCGTAGCCGAACTGCCCGGCCGCCGCCGGCACGGAGCCGCTGAGCCAGGTGCCGACGGTGTGGGCGGGCAGGATACCGCCCCGATCCTCAAAATCGAGAAAACGGGGCCGGGAGAGGGAAGTCTGCAATTGGGCGCCGTGGTGGTAGGCGGTGTTCCAGTAGCCGTAGGGGGTGTGGAAGCGGCCCAGCCAGACGGTGGCGGCGTCGCTGAAGGCATAGCCGAGCTGGGCCCGTTCCAGGTCCGCGTCGGTGTGGCCGTCCTCGCCCACTTCGAAATTCAATTCCACCAGGCTGCGCACCCGCTCCCCGATCTGGGGCGTCAGGTAGAGATCCAGGTTGCCCACCCCGAAGCCCTTGCGGCCCCGGCCGAAGCTGGGATTGTTCTCGCCGCTGTAGCCGGCGCCTACGTCGGCGAAGCCCCGCAGCAGGGTATTGTCTTCCAGGACCCGGCGGGAGATGCCGTCGCCCAATTGCCCGACCCGGCGTTCCAGGGCCTCGACCCGCGCTTCCTGATCGGCGGCGGGCGCAGCGGCCGTGGCGCCCTGCTCCAGGCGCTGCACCTTGGCCGACAGCTCGTCGATGCGCTGCATGCTGCGCTCCAGCTTCTTTTCCAGTTCCCGGATGCGAGCGGCGTCGTCGGCCAGGGCCGGGCCGGCCAGCAGGATGCCTGCCAGTCCCAGGCAAGCCGATTGCCTTGTGATGTTCAATTTTTCGCCCCCCATGGAAATTCACCGGCCATCCCCCATGCATCACGCAAGGAGCGGGCCATTCGGCGCCCAGCGCGGGTTCGGCGAAGCACGGAAATGGGAATTTCTCCCGCCTGAGAGAAAACAGGCCGGCGATTCCCGATTTCGGGAAGCCGCCTTCGCCAGGGCCGCCCATCCGGTCCGGCGCGAAACTTGCGACCGGCAGCCCATCCCCTGCCCCTGCCCCGACCATGGACTTCATCAAGCGCCTTCCTCCCTGGACCATCCCCCTTGCCGGCGGCGCCTTGATCCTCGGCTACCTCGTCTTCACCGTCGCGGTGCTGGTCGGCGGCTACCGGGCGGCCGCCCGGGGGGAGATGCCGGTATTCACCGACTTCACGCCAAAATATGCGGTATCCCTCCTGGTCCAGCGGGAGCCGGCGGCCGATCTCTACATCCCCGAGCGCATGTTCCAGGCCAGCGTCGCCGCCGCCCAGGCAGCCTACGGCGGCCGGCTGGACGACCGCCAGGCCGGGAGCATCGGCTTCGCCCCCTGGATGTACCCGCCCTTCTTCATCCTTTTCCTCTATCCCCTCGCCTACCTGCCCTACTTGGCATCCCTCGCCGCCTGGCTGGCGGTGACCGCCATTCCCTATGGCCTGGCCATGGCGCGGGCCCTGGGGCGGCGGGCCGGGCTGCTGCTGGCCTTCGCCTCCCCGCCGGCCTTCTACAACCTGATGTTCGGCCAGACCGGCTTCCTGAGCGGCGGCCTCATCGGCCTGGGCCTGACCCTGGTCCACGCCCGGCCGGTAGCGGCGGGCATCTGCATCGGGCTGGCCACGGTCAAGCCCCACCTGGGTATCCTGGTGCCCTTCGCCCTGGTAGCGGGGGAGCACTGGAAGCCCTTCGGCATCGCCGCCATCACCCTGGTCGGCCTAGTGACGGCCAGCATCCTGGCTTACGGGATGGACCCCTGGTACGGCCTGATCGGCACCATCGAGTTCTACCGGAACGGCTTCGCAGCCGGCGCCTACAGCTACGAAGACCTGGTGACGGTGCAGGGCATGCTGCGCCTGGCCGGGGTCGGGGCGGAGGCCGCCTGGAAGGCCCAGGCCGTCGCCGCCGCGCTGGCCCTGGCCGCCGTGCTGTGGGCCTGGTGGCACAAGCGCTCGCGGCCGTCCCATGTCGGGCTCCAGACCGCCGTCCTGGGGGCCGCCACCCTGCTGGCCGTGCCCATGGCCTACAGCTACGACCTGGTGCTCCTCATGCCCGGGGTAGCCTGGCTGTGGGCGGACATGAAGGAGCGGGGCGCCAGCCTTGCCGAAGTCCTGGCCCTGGGGCTGGCCCTGGCGGCCATCCTGCCCCTCAAGGCGGTGGCCGGCGCCATCCATTTCCAGTACGCCCCGCTGGTTTCCCTGGCCCTTCTCGTGCTCGCCGTGGTCCGCCTGAGCGGGTTGCGGCGTCAGGCGGCCAGGGCGGATTCGTAGGGCAAGGCCGGGGCGCCCGCTGCGTCCAGGCGCCGCTCCACCTCCGCCAGCACCGTCGCCACGGAAATGGCCTGCATGCAGCGGTTGTCCCGGCAGGCGGTGCGGCGCCCGTCGCCGGGGCTGAGGCAGGGTGAGCAGGGCAGGCCTGCGGCGATGGCCGTAGCCTTGCCCAGGGGCCGGTAGCGCGCCGTGCTTTCCGGCCCGAACAGGACCACCACCGGCAGGGAAGTCACGGCCGCGAAATGGGCCGGGCCGGAATCGCTGCTGAGGAGGACCGCGCTGCTCTCGAAAAGGGCCGGCAACTCGGCCAGGGCGAACGTCCCGGCCAGGGAGCGGCAGCGCCGGTCGCCGACCTCGGCCTCCAGGGCGGCCACCGCCGGAGCGTCCTTGTCGCTCCCCAGCAGGAACACGAAGGTGTCGGAACGCCGGGCCAGGACCGCCTGGATGAGGGCCTTGAAGTTCCGGCTGGGCCAGCGGCGCAGGGGCAGGAGGTCGCCCACGTTGGGATTGACCAGGAGGATGCGGTGGCGGGCCGGGTCGAAATCCCCGCCCAGGGCCAGGAGCCGGGCCAGGACGGTGAGCCGCTCCATGGGCGTCACCTCCCGCCGGACGATGGAGGGCAAGGGTGGCAAGCGGGAGGCGGTGTCCCGGGGATAGGCCTCCAGGGCCGCGTCGGCGAGGGCGAGGAGATTGCGGGCGAGGTGGATATCCGGCCGGTAATCGACGCCCCGGTTATAGAGGGCGGCGCGACCGCCCTCCCCGTCCGCCGCATGGCGGAAGCCCGCCCGACGGCCGGCACCGGACAGGAAAGCGAGCAGCGCGGGGAAATTGGCCCGGGGGTCGATGTCGATGGCCGTGGCGATGCCCCGCCGCCGGGCCCAGACCATGAAGCGCAGCACGTCGGCGGCCAGGGACAGCAAGCTGTCGGTGCGCAGGCAGAAGACGTTTTCCGGCCGCACCGTGCCGGTGAGGGCGAGGCAATCCCGGTTCTGGCGGAAGATGAGGAAGTGGGGATCGGCGCCGTGGATATCCCGGGCCCGCACCATGGCGGGGTCGGCAAGGACGACGCTGCCCATCTCGGCCAGGCCGATGAAGAGGGCCGGCCCGGTCTTGTCTGGCGCCGCCGGCCTGGAAGCGAGCCCCAGCCCAACCAACCGGGCCAACCCCCGGCAGAGGGCGCCGCCGGCCACCTCGTCCAGCCAGCGCATGGTGCAGAGCCGCATGGGGAATGCTAGAAGTCGGAATTCCGCATTTGGCGCTTGAGCCGCCGGATAGTTTCGCCCTTCCTTCGGGCAACGAAGATCGGTTCCACCGCCATGATCAGCGCCGTGACCCCGAAGGAGCCCCACACATAGCCGGCGTAGCCCCCCATGGCGATGAAGTCGGACAGGCTGTTCCAGTAAATGGTCATTTCGTCTCTCCCGCCAGGACGGCCTTGGCCCACTCGGTGTGGCGCTCCCGCTCCAGGAGGATGGTGCGCACCCGGGCGAAGGCGACGGCGATGGAGTACATCCAGAAGCACAGCCCCATGAGGAGCATGCCCCACAGCATGGTGGCGGCCATGGACGGCGACTTGGTCAAGGACACGGAAGCCCCCTGGTGCAGGGTGTTCCACCACTTCACCGAAAAATAGATGATGGGCACATTGACCACCCCGACCAGGAGCAGCACCGCCCCGGCCTTGTCGGCCCGGCGGGGATCGTCGATGGCGGACTGGAGCGCGATGAAGCCGATGTAGAGGAAGAGGAGGATCAGCTCAGAAGTCAGCCGGGCATCCCACACCCACCAGGTGCCCCACATCGGCTTGCCCCACAGGGCCCCGGTCCACAGGGACAGGAAGGCCATGAGCGCCCCGGTGGGGGCGAGCGCCGTGGCCATCATCCCCGAGAGGCGCGTGTTGAAGGCTAGGCCAATGGCTGCCCAGAAGGCCATCACCAGGTAGATGAACATGGACATCCAGGAGGCCGGGACATGGATGAAGATGATGCGGTAGCCCTCGCCCTGCTGGGCGTCGGTGGGGGCGACCAGGAGCCCCAGGTAGAGGCCGGCCAGGCCGAAGAGCACGGACAGGGCCGCAAAGACCGGGATCAGCTTGCCGGCCAGGGGATAGAAGGTCGAGGGCGACGAGAAGCGGTAAATGCTCATGGCTTTCCTCCCGGCCCGGGGGCCGGTCTGTTGCCGGCCGGGGCGGCGGCGACGGCCTGTTTCTGCTTGTCCAGCTTCTCACGCAATTCCCATGCCGCCGACTCGGCCTTGCGGCGGAAAGGATCGTCCTTGGGGGCCAGGTGGACATAGGTTTCCATGGCCTGCATGGCGCCGAAGCTGTCCCCCAGGGCGTCCAGGGCCTCGGCCAGGCCGAAGTAGGCGTTGAGCTGGTTGGAACGCAGCTCGATGGCGGTATTGAAGAAATCCCGGGCGGCGGCGTACTCGTTGAGGCCCAGGAGGGCGAAGCCGAGATTCACATGGGCCTCCGGCATCTTCGGGTCCAGTTGCAGGACCCGGTGGAAGGCGGTCATGGCGTATTCGTACTGGCGGGTGTGGAGCATGGCCACCCCCTGCTGGAAGCGCTGCTCGATTTCGAGCCGCTGCCGGGAGTCCGTGTGGACGGCCGCCCGCAGCCGGTCGGTGGCTTGGGGCAGCTTGTCGTAGAACGACAGCAGCAGGCCGCCGAAGGCCACCAGGATGGCCGTCAGGGCGACGGCCCGCCAGCGCACATCCTGCCGGCGCCGGCCAGAGGAGTGGGGAGCAGATTCGGGAGAAGGCATGGCAGTGTTCATCGGGAATACACGGCAACAGCGGGAATGGGAAACAGGCGCTTCAGGAGCAGGACGGCGAACATGACGATGCCGATGGTGGCCAGCGAACCGCCGATGCCCAGGCAGATGCGGGAGACGGTTTCCACGCTCCAGGTCAGGGCCAGGTCCCCCGGGGTCTTGCGGGGGGCGCCCATGAGCCCGGCGCCGGCCAGGCCGGCCATCATCAGGAAGATGCCGTAGCCGTAGAAGCCCAGTTGCAGCCGGATGGCCCGGGGACTCGGGGCCTCGATGCCCAGGCGGGGCATGAGGACGAAGGCGGTGGCCATGAAGGCCAGGGTCACGGCGCCGATGGTGCCGTGGTAGTGGGCAGTGACCAGGGTGGTCTGGCCGTTGATGGCGGCGCCCAGGAGCAGGCCGGCGACGAAGAGGAACAGGGAAAGCCCAAAGCCCGGCGCCTTGGAACCGCAGCGCAGGAAGAGGAGGACGCCCAGGAGCAGGGGCATTTCCCAGCTGGTCCAGCGCATGAGGCCGGTGTAGGCGGCGAAATACTCGCCGCTGTCCGGGCCGTAGATGAGGGGCACCAGCAGGGCCGCCCCCACCGGCAGG
>DASRUX010000163.1:0-5333 GCA_035655235.1 Rhodocyclaceae bacterium
CGGTGAAGTCGGGATGGAAGAAGCGGAATCCCCCCTGGCCCGCCCGCCGGGCAGCGGCGAGGGCGGCGTCGGCGGCCGTCAGGAGCACCTCCGCATCGCTGCCGTCCTCCGGATAAAGGGCGATGCCGACGGCGGCGGCCATTTGCAGGCTCTGCCCGCCCATTTCCGCCGGCAGGGCGATGACCGCCACCAGATTGGCGGCGACGCTGCCGGCGTGTTCCGGCGCCGCCAGGTCTTCCAGGAGGATGACGAAGGCGCCGTCCCCCAGGCGGGCCACGGTGTCGGTGCCCCGCAGGCAGGTACGCAGCCGCTCGGCCACCTCCCGGTGCAGGCGGTCGCCGGCCTCTCCGGCCGCCTGGAAGCCATCCACCGCCAGGGACATGACCGCCAACCGCCGCTTTTCCCGCTCCGCCTTGAGGATGGCGTGTTGCAGGCGGTCCACCAGCAGGGAGCGGCTAGGCAGGCCGGTGAGGGAGTCGTGGAAGGTTTCCAGCGGAATGGCATCCTGGAGCACGGGCAGGGGAACGGCGGATTCCCGCTCCTCGGCTTTATCCAGCATGGCCTGGAGGGAGGATTGCAGCCGGCGCACCCAGAAGGCAAGGGGCAGGCCAACGGCCAGGGCCGCCAGCAGCGCGGCCAGCAGAAGATAGGACCAGAGGGGCAAGGAAGCGGCTACAGGGTCGAAAGGGACACTGCGTAGACGCCGCCGATGGCCAGGAATTCGTCTTCCCCCTGCAGGATTCCCGGAATCAGTCCGCAATGGAAGAAGATTTTGGTGAGAGGAACCTTGACGGTGAGGATGTAGTCGCCGAATTCCCCCGCCCTTTCCCGGTTGGAGGTGAAGGAATTGAGGTTGTTGAGGAGCAGGAGCCGCCCCCCGCCGCCCATCTTGGCCAGCACCTCATGCTCGCCCACCCGGTTCACGCCCCGGTACAGGGTGACGTGGGGCGCCCCCGGGTGGAGGCGGGCCATTTCGTACTGGCAGTAGGCATAGACCAGGTCGAGCTGGGATTCCAGGGCATTGGTGCCGTACAGGCCGTGGGAGCGCATTTCCAGGTAGCGGCGGTAGGCGGCATCGGAGGGGTCCCGCAGGGGCTCGCCGTGGAAGCGGGGGGTCAAGCCGAAGCGGGATTCCACCCAGCCCTTCAGCACCGCCCCCTCCCGGCTGTCGGAGTCGAAGCTCCAGCCCCGGATCATGCGGATGTAGTTGGCCTTGGCCCGGCCCTTGCGCCCGCCGGTGAGGCCGGCTTCCTCCGGGTGTTCCAGGCGGAAATGGACGGTCACATAGTCCCCGAAGATTTCGGCCCGGATGGCCGGATCGGCCACGCCTTCCAGACGGCGGAAGAGGTCCTGGTGCAGTTCGGCGACGCCGTCCAGGCAGAGGGGAACGGGATTGTGCTGGTAGGTGGGACTGCCCAGGATCACCGCCGGCAGGTTGCAGCGGTTGATGGGCAGGCGCGCCTCCCTCGGAAGGACGGGGCCATTGTAGCCAGCCCGACAAAAGCCCGTGGAATTGTCGCTTTCCGAATACCCCGCCGCCCCCGGCGCAAAATTATTTTCCATTTGTTTTTCAGTCGGTTACCAGATTTTTGACCGTCTGGCACGGTCCGTGCAGTGGAAGAGGCGCGACTCTCAATTCCCTCGCAATCGATTCAATCGACTGACTGACTTAGGAGATTACACCATGGCTAAACTGCGTCAATGCGCCATCTACGGCAAGGGCGGCATCGGCAAGTCCACCACCACCCAGAACCTGGTGGCGGCGCTGGCCGAAGCCGGCAAGAAAGTTCTGATCATCGGCTGCGACCCGAAGGCCGACTCCACCCGCCTCATCCTGCACAGCAAGGCCCAGACCACCGTCATGCACCTGGCGGCCGAAGCCGGTTCCGTCGAGGACCTGGAACTGGAAGACGTGCTCTCCGTGGGCTTCGGCGGCGTCAAGTGCGTGGAATCCGGCGGCCCGGAACCCGGCGTCGGCTGTGCCGGCCGCGGCGTCATCACCGCCATCAACTTCCTGGAAGAGGAAGGCGCCTACGAGGACGACCTGGACTTCGTGTTCTACGACGTGCTGGGTGACGTGGTGTGCGGCGGCTTCGCCATGCCGATCCGCGAGAACAAGGCCCAGGAAATCTACATCGTCTGCTCCGGCGAAATGATGGCCATGTACGCCGCCAACAACATCTCCAAGGGCATCGTGAAGTACGCCAACTCCGGCGGCGTCCGCCTGGCCGGCCTGATCTGCAACTCCCGCAACACCGACCGGGAAGACGAGCTGATCGAAGCCCTGGCCGCCAAGCTGGGTACCCAGATGATCCACTTCGTGCCCCGGGACAACGTGGTGCAGCACGCCGAAATCCGCCGCATGACCGTCATCGAGTACGACCCGAAGGCCAAGCAGGCCGACGAGTACCGTGCCCTGGCCAACAAGATCATCGGCAACCAGAAGTTCGTCATCCCCACCCCCCTGGAGATGGAAGAGCTGGAAGAGCTGCTGATGGAGTTCGGCATCATGGAAGTGGAAGACGAGTCCATCGTCGGCAAGACCGCCGCCGAGCTGGCCGCCGCCTAAGCCTCGTCCGCTCAGGAAACACCGATTCAAACCTATGTTGGCGCCGTGCCCGGATTAGGGCCGGCGCAACGAAAGGAGTCACAGCATGTCGCTCACCCGCGAAGAATCCCAGGCCCTCATCGCCGAGGTGCTGGAGGTCTATCCCGAGAAGGCCAAGAAGGACCGCGCCAAGCATTTGATGGTCAATGACAAGGCCCTCGAATCCTCCAAGAAGTGCATCACCTCCAACCGTAAGTCCCTGCCCGGCGTCATGACCATGCGGGGCTGCGCCTACGCCGGTTCCAAGGGCGTGGTGTGGGGTCCGATCAAGGACATCATCAGCATCTCCCACGGGCCCGTCGGCTGCGGCCAGTACGCCCGCGCCGGCCGCCGCAACTACTACGTCGGCACCACCGGCGTCGATGCCTTCTGCGAACTGAACATCACCTCCGACTTCCAGGAGAAGGACATCGTCTTCGGCGGCGACAAGAAGCTGTCCAAGCTGATCTCCGAAATCGAGATGCTCTTCCCGCTCAACAAGGGCATCTCCGTCCAGTCCGAGTGCCCGATCGGCCTGATCGGCGACGACATCGAAGCCGTGGCCAAGAAGGCCCAGGCCGAAATCGGCAAGCCGGTCGTCCCGGTGCGCTGCGAAGGCTTCCGCGGCGTCTCCCAGTCCCTGGGCCACCACATCGCCAACGACTCCGTGCGCGACCACATCCTGTCCAACCGTGACGGCCAGGCCTACGAAACCACCCCCTACGACGTGGCTATCCTGGGCGACTACAACATCGGCGGCGACGCCTGGGCCTCCCGCATCCTGCTGGAAGAGATGGGCCTGCGCGTCGTGGCCCAGTGGTCCGGCGACGGGACGCTCGCCGAGATGGAGAACACCCCGAACGTCAAGCTCAACCTGCTGCACTGCTACCGTTCGATGAACTACATCTCCCGCCACATGGAAGAGAAGTACGGTATTCCCTGGATGGAATACAACTTCTTCGGCCCCACCAAGATCAAGGAGTCCCTGCGCGCCATCGCCGCCCACTTCGACGACAAGATCAAGGAAGGCGCCGAGCGCGTCATCGAGAAGTACACCCCGATGATGGACGCCGTCATCGCCAAGTACCGTCCCCGCCTGGAAGGCAAGAAGGTCATGCTCTACGTGGGCGGCCTGCGGCCCCGCCATGTGGTCGGCGCCTACGAGGACCTGGGCATGGAAGTCATCGGCACCGGCTACGAGTTCGCCCACAACGACGACTACGACCGCACCATCCATGACGTGAAGGACGCCACCCTGATCTACGACGACGTGACCGGCTACGAATTCGAAGAGTTCGTGAAGGCCATGAAGCCGGATCTGATCGGTTCCGGCATCAAGGAAAAGTACGTCTTCCACAAGATGGGTGTGCCCTTCCGCCAGCTCCACTCCTGGGATTACTCGGGTCCTTACCACGGCGCCGACGGCTTCGCCATCTTCGCCCGGGATATGGACATGACCCTGAACAATCCCTGCTGGACCATGCTGAAGGCCCCGTGGAAAAAGGCTGCCTGAGACTAGGAGAACGAACATGCAAACCGTAGACAAGATCAAGCCTTGCTTCCCGCTCTTCCGCAACGACGAGTACAAGGACGTCCTGAAGGGCAAGAAGCAGTTCGAGGAAGGCCACGCCGCCGACAAGGTGAAGGAAGTCTTCAACTGGACCACCACCCAGGAGTACCAGGACCTCAACTTCAAGCGCGAAGCGCTGACCATCAACCCGGCCAAGGCCTGCCAGCCCCTGGGTTCCTCCCTGTGCGGCCTGGGCTTCCACAAGACCATGGTGTACATCCACGGTTCCCAGGGTTGCGTGGCCTACTTCCGCACCTACTTCAACCGCCACTTCAAGGAGCCGGTCGCCTTCATCGCCGACTCCATGACCGAAGACGCAGCCGTGTTCGGCGGCCAGAAGAACGTCCATGAAGGCCTGGCCAACGCCACCCGCCTCTACGGCGCCGAGATGATCGCCATGTCCACCACCTGTATCGCGGAAGTGATCGGTGACGACCTGAACGCCTTCATCAACAACGCCAAGAACGAGGGCTACCTGGACAAGGACTTCCCGGTCCCCTTCGCCCACACCCCGTCCTTCGTCGGTTCCCACATCACCGGCTGGGACAACATGGAAGAAGGCATCCTGCGCTACTTCACCCTCAACAACATGGAGGGCAAGGTGGTCGGGTCCAACGGCAAGATCAACATCGTGCCGGGCTTCGAGACCTACCTGGGCAACTACCGGGTGATCAAGCGCTACCTGAAGGAAATGGGCGTGGATTACACCATGCTCTCCGATCCGGAAGAGGTGCTGGACACCCCGGCCGACGGTGAATTCCGCATGTACGCCGGCGGCACCACCATGGACGAGGTGAAGGACGCCCCCAACGCCAAGACCACCTTCCTGGTCCAGCCCCTGGGCCTCGACAAGACCAAGAAGTACGTCGAGAACACCTGGAACCATGAAGTGCCCAAGACCAACATCCCCATGGGCGTGGAATGGACCGACGAGTTCCTGATGAAGGTCGCCGAGGTCACCGGCAGGTCGATCCCCGAGTCCATCGCCAAGGAACGCGGCCGCCTCCTGGACATGATGACCGACTCCCACGCCTGGCTGCACGGCAAGAAGATGGCTCTCTACGGGGATCCGGACTTCACCCTGGGCCTGACCAAGCTGCTGCTGGAATTCGGCATCGAGCCCACCCACATCGTCTGCCACAACGGCGGCAAGCGCTGGGAAAAGGCCATGAAGAA
>DASRUX010000164.1:0-28206 GCA_035655235.1 Rhodocyclaceae bacterium
GCGCCGTTCAGGGCGCGGTTCACCATGGGCTTGTCCGGGGATTCGTTCAGTTCCTTCCAGTTGTCCGGGGTGATGCCGTCCACGAACAGGTTGGGGTCGTAGGTGGGCGTGGACACGAAGGCCAGGATGCCGCCGGTGGAAGGCTCGATGGCCACCAGGGCGCCCTTGCGGTCGCCGAAGGCCTTTTCGGTGATCTCCTGGAGCTTGGCATCCAGGGTCAGGGCCAGGTTGTTGCCGGATACCGGCGGGATCCGCTTCAGGCTGCGGATGGCCCGGCCGCCGGCGTCGATTTCCACCTCCTCGTAGCCGGTCTGGCCGTGGAGTTCGAACTCGTAGCGCTGCTCCAGGCCGGTTTTGCCGGCATGCTCGGTGCCCTTGTAGTTGGCGTCCTGTTCCTGGTCGCTGATCCACTCCAGGTCCCGGTCGGTGATGCGGCCAATGTAGCCCAGGGCGTGGGAGGCGACGCTTCCCAAGGGATACTGGCGGAACAGGCGGGCCTTCACCTCGACGCCGGGGAAGCGGTAACGGTTGGCGGTGAAGCGGGCCACTTCCTCGTCGCTGAGGCGGGTGCGGATGGGGATGGACTCGAAATTCTTGGCCTCGTCCATGAGGCGCTTGAAGCGCTTGCGGTCCCGGGGCTGGATGTCGATCAGCTCGGCCAGGGCATTGATGGTCGCTTCCAGGTCGGCGACCTTGGACGGCGTCACTTCCAGGGTGAAGGCCGAATAATTGCGGGCCAGGACGATGCCGTTGCGGTCGGTGATCACCCCCCGGTTGGGGACGATGGGCACCAGGGAGATGCGGTTGTCCTCGGCCCGGGTCTTGTAATAGTCGTGGTGCAGGACCTGGAGCCAGAAAAAGCGGGCAATCAGGATGCCGAAGGCGACCAACACCGCCACCGCCGCAAAGCTCAAGCGGAAGCGAAACCGTTCCAGGTCGCTTTCGGAGGTATGGAAATCGCTCATGAACTGCTAGATGGGACGGTCGGGGTCCTGGTCCACCGGCTGGTACTGGGGCAGCAGGAGGACGAAGGTGGCCGGCACCCACAGGGCGGAGGCGATGAAGGGGCCGATGAAATAGCCCCAGCCGGGGAAATCGGCGCCGGCCAGCATGCGTACGATGGCCGGAACCACCTGGGCGACGACCAGCAAGGGCATGACATGGAGCGCCTGCTGGGCGAGGGGGAACCAGAGGATGCGCCGGGACAGCCAGGTGGCGCCGAAGGACAGCAGGACGTAGGCCAGGGCATGCTGGCCAAGGACGGCGCCGTCGGCCACGTCCATGATGATGCCGCAGATGAAGGCCCAGCCCATGCCCACATGGCGGGATTCCCGGACCGACCAGAAACACAGCACCAGGGCCACCCAGTCCGGCACCGCCGGCCAATGGGCGGTGGGCAGGAAATTGAGGAGCAGGGCGCAGAAGAGGCTGAAGAAGATGAACCAGGGCCTGACCGGCAGCAGGATCCGTGAGGAGGTGTAGGTCGGTTGCATGGCGTTCTATTGGCCCTTGCCGCGCTTCTTCTTGGGGCGCAGGGACGGCTTGTCGTCGTTGCTCGAATCACGGCTGGCCACTTCCGGCGGCTTTTCCGGCAAGGGCTGGCGGGGATCGAGGATCATCACCTCGCCGAAGTTCTCGACCCCGGCGATGGGAGTGCAGAAAATGCGGGCGAAGGAATAGGCGGCGTTGCGCTCCACCTGGGCAACCTTGGCGACCGGGAAGCCGGGCAGGTAGATCCCGTCCAGGCCTGAGGTCACCAAGAGGTCGCCGGCCTGGACATCGGCATTGGCGGGCATGTACTTCAGCTCCAGCTGGCCATTGCCCAGGCCGAAGGCCACCGAGCGCATGCCGGTCCGGACCACCTGGACCGGCACCGCCTGGTCCTTGTCGGTGATCAGGGTGATTTCGGAAGAGAAGGGGAAGACCCGGGTCACCTGGCCGACTACGCCGGCCTCGTCAATCACCGGTTGGCCGGCGGCGATGCCGCCCTGCTGGCCCTTGTCCACCACCACCCGGCGGGAGAAGGGGTCCCGGGCGGTGTAGAGAATCTGGGCCACCTGGCCCTTGGCGTTCTCCCGCTCCTTGACGGACAGGAGCTGGCGCAGCCGGGCGTTCTCCATCTCCAGATGGGCCAGGCGCTGCAGGTCCGGGGCAGTGCGCAGCTGGGCGTGCTTGAGCTGGTTGTTCTCCTCCTGGAGGGCCGACAGCCCCACCAGGTAACCCTGGACGACATCCACCAGGCTGCCCGGGGTCTGGGCCACCCGTTGCAAGGGATCGACGAAGAGGGAAACGCTCTGCCGGATGAGGTCGAGGCTGCGCATGCGCAGGTCGACCACCAGCAACGCCACCGACAGGGCGACGTAGAAAGTCAGCAGGGCCAGGGGTGCTGGCCCACGCTTGAAGAACGGCTGGGGGGAATGGTCGATGCCGGCCATTACCTACTCACCTGCAGGCCGGCGTCGAATTATTCGGAAGCAAAGATGCTGCCGAGCTTGTCCATCTTTTCCAGGGCCAGGCCGGAACCGCGGGCCACACAAGTCAGCGGCTCGTCGGCCACGATCACCGGCAGGCCGGTCTCTTCCATGAGCAGACGGTCCAGGTCGCGCAGCAGCGCGCCGCCGCCGGTGAGGACCATGCCCTTCTCGGCGATGTCGGCGCCCAGTTCCGGCGGCGTCTTTTCCAGGGCGGATTTGACGGCGGAAACGATCTGGTTGAGCGGATCGGTGAGGGCTTCCAGGATTTCGTTGGAAGAAATGGTGAACTTGCGGGGAATGCCCTCGGCCTTGTTGATGCCGGACACTTCCATCTCCCGCACTTCGGCGCCCGGGAAGGCGGAGCCGATGTTCTTCTTGATGTTCTCGGCGGTGTTCTCGCCGATCAGCATGCCGTAGTTGCGGCTGATGTAGTTGATGATGGCTTCGTCGAGCTTGTCGCCGCCGACCCGCACGGAACCGGCATAGACCATGCCGCCCAGGGCGATGACGCCGACTTCGGTGGTGCCACCGCCGATGTCCACCACCATGGAGCCGGTGGCGTCGGCGACGGGCAGGCCGGCGCCGATGGCGGCGGCCATGGGTTCTTCAATGAGGTAAACCTGGCTGGCTCCGGCGCCGATGGCGGATTCGCGGATGGCGCGGCGTTCCACTTGGGTGGAGCCGGAGGGGACGCAGATGATGATGCGCGGGCTCGGGGAGAAGAGCTTGGAGTCGTGCACCTTCTTGATGAACTGCTTGAGCATCTGCTCGGTCACCGTGAAGTCGGCGATCACGCCGTCCTTCATGGGACGGATGACGGTGATGGAGCCCGGGGCCTTGCCCAGCATCTCCTTGGCTTCCTTGCCGACGGCCTGGATGCTCTTCTTGGCGTTGGGGCCCCCTTCGAGGCGGATGGCGACGACTGAAGGTTCGTCGAGGACGATGCCTTTGCCGCGCACGTAAATGAGGGTGTTGGCGGTGCCAAGGTCGATGGCGAGGTCGTTGGAAAAGTAGCTGCGCAGGAAACCAAACATCTTTGAACTCCGCTGGGGGATGCGGTAGGGAAAATTTTTATGATACCTTATAACGCTTCAAATTTTGTGACGGCGCCGCCTATTTTTTGTGCGCGGACCGGCCCCCAACCCGAATCGCATTCCCCATGTCCCTTACACTGGAACAGGTTCAACGCATCGCCCATCTTGCCCGTATCGAAGTGAGCGAATCCGAGGCCCGCACGACCCAGGGCCAACTCAATAATATCTTCCAGCTCATCGAAGAGATGCAGGCGGTGGACACCAAAGGCGTCGAGCCCATGGCTCACGCCCAGGACGTCAGCCAGCGCCTCCGCGAGGACAAGGCCACCGAGCCCAACCGGCGGGAAGCCTACCAGGCGGTGTCCCCGGAGGTCGAAGCCGGCCTCTTCCTGGTGCCGAAGGTGATCGAATGATCGAGAAGAGCCTCAAGGAACTGTCGCAGGCCCTGGCTGCGAAGAAAATCTCCAGCGTCGAGTTGACCCAGCTTTACCTCGACCGGATTACACGCTTCAACCCGCAACTCAATGCCTTTGTCACGGTCAATGCCGACAAGAGCCTGGCCGCGGCCCGCGCCGCCGACCAGCGCATCGCCCAGGGCAATGCCGGCCCCCTGACCGGCATCCCCGTGGCCCAGAAGGATATTTTCTGTGCGGAAGGCTGGCTGACCACCTGCGGATCGAAGATGCTGTCCAATTTCGTCTCCCCCTACGACGCCACCGTCATCGAGCGCATGGAGCGCGGTGCCGGCCTGGTGTCCCTGGGCAAGACCAATATGGACGAGTTCGCCATGGGCTCCTCCAACGAGACCTCCTTTTTCGGCCCGGTGAAGAATCCCTGGGACCAGGAACGGGTTCCCGGCGGCTCCTCCGGCGGTTCCGCCGCGGCCGTGGCGGCGCGCCTGGCGCCAGTGGCTACCGGCACCGACACCGGCGGTTCCATCCGTCAGCCGGCGGCCCTCTGTAACCTCACCGGCCTGAAGCCCACCTACGGCGTGGTTTCCCGCTACGGCATGATCGCCTTCGCCTCTTCCCTGGATCAGGCCGGCCCCATGGGCCGCAGTGCCGAGGACTGCGCCCTGCTGCTCAACACCATGGCCGGCTTCGACGAGCGGGATTCCACCTCCCTGGAACGCCCCGCCGAAGACTACGCCCGCGATCTGGACAAGCCCCTGGATGGCCTCAAGATCGGCCTGCCCAAGGAATTCTTCGGGGATGGCTGCGATCCCGAGGTGATGGCCGCCGTCCGCGCCGCCATCGCCGAGTACGAGAAGCTGGGCGCCAAGGTCGTCGAGGTCTCCCTGCCCAATTCCCATCTGGCCGTGGCTGCCTACTACGTCATCGCCCCGGCCGAGGCCAGCTCCAACCTGTCCCGCTTCGACGGGGTGCGCTACGGCTACCGGGCGCCGGAATACGGCGACCTCAACGACATGTATTGCAAGACCCGGGCCCAGGGCTTCGGCGCCGAAGTGAAGCGCCGCATCCTGATCGGCACCTATGTCCTCTCCCACGGCTACTACGACGCCTACTACCTGCAGGCCCAGCGCATCCGCCGGCTCATCGCCGACGACTTCGCCGCCGCCTTCAAGGAGTGCGACGTGATCCTCGGGCCCACCAGCCCGGGCACCGCCTTCAAGCTGGGCGAAAAGGCGTCCGATCCGGTGCAGATGTACCTGTCCGACATCTATACCATCGCCGTGAACCTCGCCGGCCTGCCCGGCATGTCCGTACCCTGCGGCTTCGCCAAAGGCCTGCCCGTCGGCCTGCAGCTCATCGGCAGCTATTTCTCCGAGGCTCGGCTCCTCAATGTGGCGCACCGCTACCAGCAGGCCACCGACTGGCACCGCCGCGCCCCCGCAGGTCTGGAATGATGATTCGGCGCCGGCTTGCCGCCTGCCTGACAATCGGCCTGGTAGCCGGTTGCGCCGAGGTGGAAAAGCACGTCGAGGCGCCGCCGCCCGAGCCCAAGGTGGTGGAGGAGGCGCCTCCGCCGCCGGTGGAGCGGCACATCGAGTCCCAGCCCCTCAAGTACCTGGCCGGGCGCAACCTGAAGCCCATGCCCATCCGCCCCCTCAACGTCCGCTCCAAGTGCTCCAGCAAGGACGATGTCGGCACCCGCACCCGCTTGACCCTCCTGGTGAAGAATGCCGAGGTGAAGAACTTCTCGGCCAACGTGGACATCCCTAAGCGGGGCAGCTGCCACTTCAACCTCCGGGATTTCAAGCAGACTGAGACCCTGCCCCAGGCCCTGCTGGCGGCCAAGGACGGCTCGGACTGCACCGTCCGCCTGTGGGAGCAGGGGGATCGGGTGACCGTTGCTTTCAACAACTGCCCCCGGTCCTGTGACGGGGAGGCTTTCAGCTACCTTTGGCCGATCATGGTGGAAGCCAAGAGCGGCCGCTGCTTCTAGCATCTGACAAGAGAATCCTTATGGCCCAGTGGGAAGTCGTCATCGGCATCGAGACCCATGCTCAGCTCTCGACCGTCTCCAAAATCTTTTCCGGCGCTCCGACCGCCTTCGGCGCCGAGCCCAATACCCAGGCCTGCGCCATCGACCTGGCCCTGCCCGGGGTGCTGCCCGTCCTGAACCGGAGCGCCGTCGAGTGCGCCATCCGCTTCGGCCTGGCGGTGGGCGCCGAGGTGGCGCCGAAATCGGTGTTCGCCCGCAAGAATTACTTCTACCCCGACCTCCCCAAGGGCTACCAGATCAGCCAGTACGAGCTGCCGGTGGTGGTGGGCGGCGGCGTGGTCGTCTCCGTCGGTCAAGGCGACAAGGCTTATCAAAAGGCCATCCGCCTAACCCGGGCACACCTGGAAGAGGACGCCGGCAAGTCCCTCCACGAGGACTTCCACGGCAAGTCCGGCATCGACCTCAACCGGGCCGGTACCCCTCTCCTGGAAATCGTCACCGAGCCGGACATGCGTTCCTCCGACGAGGCCGTGGCCTATGCCCGGGCGCTTCACTCCCTGGTGCGCTGGATCGGCATCTGCGACGGCAACATGCAGGAAGGCTCCTTCCGCTGCGACGCCAACGTTTCGGTGCGCCGCGTGGGCGACCCCAATTTCGGTACCCGCCGGGAAATTAAGAACCTGAATTCCTTCCGTTTCCTCAAGGAAGCCATCGACTACGAAGTGCGCTGGCAGATCGATACCCTGGAGGACGGCGGCACCATCCAGCAGGCCACGGTGCTGTTCGACCCGGACACCGGCGAAACCCGCACCATGCGGACCAAGGAAGACGCCCACGACTACCGCTATTTCCCTGATCCTGACCTGCTGCCCCTGGCGATCTCCAACGAGTGGATCGAGCGGGTGAAGGGCGAACTGCCGGAGCTGCCGAGCCAGAAGCGGGAACGCTTCATGGCCGACCTGGGCCTGTCCGAGTACGACGCCACCACCCTCACCGCCAACCAGGAAACCGCCGCCTACTTCGAGGCTGCCGTGGCCGCCGCCGGCAAGGCGAACGCCAAGCCCTGCGCCAATTGGGTGATGGTGGACCTCGCTGCCCGCCTCAACAAGGAAGGCCGGGACCTGGCCGATTCCCCGGTATCCGCCCAGCAACTGGGCGGGCTGGTGGTCCGCATCGCCGACAACACCATCTCCAACGCCATCGCCAAGAAGGTATTCGACGCCCTGTGGAATGGCGAAGGTGCCAGCGCCGACGAGATTATCGATAAGCAGGGCTTGAAGCAGATCACCGACACCGGCGCCATCGAGCCCCTGGTGGACGAGGTGCTGGCCGCCAATCCCCAGAACGTGGCTGAATTCAGGGCCGGCAAGGAAAAGGCTTTCAATGCCCTGGTCGGCCAGGTGATGAAGGCTGCCAAGGGCAAGGCCAATCCCCAGCAAGTGAACGAACTGCTGCGGAAGAAGCTGCAGGGCTGAGAACCCGGCAGGACCCATGAAAAAGGGGGCGGTGATTCCGCCCCCTTTGTTTTTCTCCGGTCGCCTCAGCGGCCGCCGGCCAGTTCCGTGTAACGGCGCTTGTCCGTGTCGTACTTGGTGCGAACCTGCTCCAGCTCGGCCTTCTTGGAATCGATGAGGCCCGTCTGGGCCTTGATGTCGTAATCGATATCCCGCAGGTTCTTGGCGAGATCCGGAGGCGGCGTCTTGTTCTTGTAGAACTCCATTTCGGCCTCGTATTTCTTGCGCTGCTTGCGCAGGCCGTCCACCTTCGCTTCCGCCTGCTTCACCGCTTCCAGGACATCGTTCACGGCGCGGGTACGGGCCTGCTCGATGTCCTGAAGGCTGCTGTAGGTGGCCAGCAGGGCCTGATCTTTGCGGCGCTGTTCCTGCCGGGCGGCTTCTTCTTCCTTCTTGCGCTGGGCTTCCACCGCCGCCAGGGCCTTCTGTTCGGCGGTCATGGGGGGGCCGACTTCCTTGATCACATTGCCGGCGCCGTCCAGGATTTTGTAAGCCCGGCCCCGGCATTGCTCAGGTAGGCTGTCGCCACAGACGCGACGCCCTGTCGTGGCGTCCTGGCAGCACAGCATGTTGCCTGCCTGGGCCACGTTCGCAGCCAGCAGGGCCAGAGTGAGGGAAGCAAATCTAAGCGGCCACACCATATTCCTCCCGATAACGCGCGACGGCGGCGCGATGGGCGCCGAACTCGGCGCTATGCTCAAGATAAGCCATGAGGTCGGCCAAGCTGGCAACGGCGATCACGGGGATGCCATAGTCCCGCTGGACTTCCTGCACGGCGGACAATTGGCCCTGGCCCTTCTCCATGCGGTCCAGGGCGATCAGGACGCCGGCCGGCGTGGCGCCGGCGGCCCGGATGATTTCCACCGATTCCCGTACCGAGGTGCCGGCGGAGATCACGTCATCGACAATCAGCACGCGGCCGGTCAGGGGCGCGCCGACAATGCTGCCGCCTTCGCCGTGGTCCTTGGCTTCCTTGCGGTTGAAGGCGAAGGGATAATTGGAGCCGCCCTGGGCCAGGGCCACCGAAATGGCGGCGACCAGGGGGATGCCCTTGTAGGCCGGCCCGAACAGCATGTCAAAGGCGATGCCGTCGGCCTGGATGGCTTTGGCGTAGAATTGCGCCAGCCGGCCCAGGGAGTCGCCGTCGTTGAAGAGTCCAGCATTGAAGAAGTAGGGCGACAGCCGCCCCGCCTTGGTCTTGAACTCGCCGAAGCGCAATACCTTGCGTTCCAGGGCGAATTCGATGAATTCCTGACGAAAGTCCATTTTTCCCACAATTACCTTGTTGTCGGGCCGCTCGGCGGCCCATCGCAAAATTCCATGTTACGCATCATCTCTCTCAATCTCAACGGTATCCGTTCCGCCTGGAACAAAAATGTCCTGGCCTGGGCCGCCCAACAAGAGGCGGATGTCATCTGCCTGCAGGAACTCAAGGCCCAGTTGCCCGACCTCAGCCCGGAAATGATGGCCCCTGCCGGCCTGCAGGCCCACTACCACTGCGCCGAAAGGCGCGGCTACAGCGGCGTCGGGCTGTGGTGCCGGCATACGCCGGATCGGGTGGTGGCCGGTCTTGGAAACGAGGAGTTCGATGCCGAGGGGCGCTACCTGCGGGCGGATTTCGGCAAGCTGTCCGTCATTTCCCTTTATCTTCCGTCGGGCTCCTCGTCGCCGGAGCGGCAGGAAGCCAAGTTCCGCTTTATGGAGGTGTTCCTTCCCCATCTCGCCCAACTGCGGGCGGAGGGGCGGGAGATCGTCATTTGCGGCGACTGGAACATCGCCCACCGGGAAATCGACCTCAAGAACTGGAAATCCAACCAGAAAAATTCCGGCTTCCTGCCCGAGGAGCGGGCCTGGCTGAGCCGAGTCTTCGACGAACTGGGCTGGGTGGATGTCTATCGCCGCTTGTATCCGGAAGCCGGGGGCGACGCCTACACCTGGTGGAGCAACCGGGGCCAGGCCTGGGCCAAGAACGTGGGATGGCGCATCGACTACCACGTCGCCACGCCGGGAATCGCGGCCGCGGCGGTGCGGGGCAGCGTGTATAAGGACGAGCGTTTTTCGGATCACGCTCCGGTGATCATCGATTACGACGGCGGGGTTTTGCTCAATTGATTTCGGCCCCTGAACGGGATAACCTGTAATTTGGCATAACCAATCAACAAGCGAGGTTTTAAATGGCTGAAGAACTGACCGCAGCAAACAAGGAAAAGCTGGTTTCCGACATGAAAGTCGTCATTAGCGACGCGGAAGAAATCCTGCGCGCCACGGCGGGCGCAGCCGGCGAAAAAATGGGAGAAATGCGGGCCAAGATCGAAGCCAGCCTCCGCGATGCCAAGCTGCGCCTGGCCGACGCCGAGGCTGCCGTTCTGGACAAGGCCAAGGCGGCTGCCAATGCGACCGACGACTTCGTCCACGACCATCCCTGGCAGGCAGTGGGCGTTGCCGCTGCTGTCGGCCTCGCCCTCGGCGTCCTGATCGGCCGGCGCTAACACGCCATGGCGGCCGGACTCGGCGGCGGCAGACTGTTCGCCGCCCTGCGTAACCTGGTGGCCACCGTGGTGGCCATCGGCAGGACGCGCCTTCAGCTGCTGGGCACCGAGCTCCAGGAGGAAAAGACCCGCCTCCTGGGCGCCCTGGTCAGCGGGGTGGCCGCCTTGTTTCTCCTGGGGCTGGGCATCATTCTCCTGATCGCCTGCCTGGCGGCGGCATTCTGGGAGCAGCGGGTGGCCATCTTCGGCTTCTCCGCCCTGATTACCCTGGGTGGTGGATTCTTCCTCGTCATGCAGGCCAAGAAGCTGGTTACCCGGAGCACCAATCTGTTCCAGGCCAGCCTATCCGAACTGGACGCCGACGTTGCCCGCCTGCGTAGCGCCATGCGGGAACGGCAATGAACGCCGACCTCATCGCCCTGGCAGAAAAGCGTGGCGAACTGAAAGCCAGGATCGCCATGCAGCGCGACGCCCTGGCAGAAAACATCTGGCCCGTGGAGGGGCTCCTGCACATGGGTGACCGGGCGGTGGACGGCGTCCATTGGCTGCAGCGTCATCCCAAAGTTGTCGTGGGAGCCGCCGTCGCCCTGGTGGTTGCCCGGCCCCGCCGGGTCGTGCGCATGATCCGCCCCCTATGGGGAATCGGCCGTCGCGGCTTCGTCTATTGGCAGACCTTCCAGCGCCTGCGCAAGAAGCTCCAGGGAATCGACTGAGGTCGCGCCATGGCCGGGGGAGGACCAGGAGCGGACCAGGCAGTCGCGCCCACATGGTGGCAGCGGGCTTTCGCGTCCCAGCACCGTGAAGCCCGGCGGATCGCCGCCGAGATGGCCGCTGTCCGCGGCCTCATGCCCCTACTCATGAAAGCCCGCAACGGCGGGCGCTGGACTCCCGAGGAAAAGGTGGAATTGCTCACCCACCTGCGGCGTGTCGCCCATCTCTCCCCGTACCTGCTCATGCTGCTCCTGCCGGGGTCAGTCATCTTCCTGCCGGCCTATGCCTGGTGGCTGGATCGGCGCCGCAACCGCCGCTAAGCCTTTTCTCCCGCCGCCCGCCAGGGAGCAACCTTGAGCAGCAAGACCATACCGGGAACGGCAAGGACCGCGCACAGCCAGAAGAAGCCGTACCAGCCCAGCATTTCCACCAGCCAGCCGGCGGAGGCGTTTACAAAGGTCCGGGGCACGGCGGCCAAGCTGGTGAACAGGGCCAGTTGGGTGGCGGTGTAGGCCGGGTGGGTGGAGCGGGCGATATAGGCCACGAAGGCCGCAGTGCCCAGTCCGACGCCTAGGGCTTCGAGTCCGATCACCAGGGCCAAGGAGATGCGCTCGGCCGAACCGATTTCCTGGAAATGTCCCTGGGAGGCCAGCCAGGCGAAGCCGAAAATAGAGAAAAGCTGGACCGCGCCGAACAGCCACAGCGCCCGGTTGATGCCCAGCTTCACCATCCACAGCCCGCCTAGGAGGGCACCGATCACGGCGGGCCACAGGCCGGCGTGCTTGGCGATGAGGCCGATGTCCGTCTTGGTGAAGCCCATGTCCAGGTAGAAGGGGGTGGCCAGGGCCGTACACAGGCTGTCGCCCAGCTTGTAGAGGAAGATGAAAGCCAGCACCAGGAGGGCGCCGCGCCAGCCCTGGCGGGTGATGAATTCGTGGAAGGGCTCCACTACCGCCTCCCGCAGGGTCTTGGGCGTGCCGGCCAGCTTGGGCTCCTGCACCAGCAGGGCCATGACCATTCCCGGGATCATGAAGGCGCCAGTGATCCAGAAGACTTCGCCCCAGGGCAGGTGGTCGGCCAGGATCAGGGAAAGGGAACCCGGCACCAGGCCGGCGATGCGGTAGGCGTTTACGTGGACTGCATTGCCCAGGCCCAGCTCCTCGTCCTTGAGAATTTCCCGGCGAAAGGCGTCGAGGGCGATGTCCTGGGTGCCCGACAGGAAGGCGAGCAGGGCGGCGCAGCCGAGGACGGGCCAGATGTTCCCCACAGGATCGAGGCCGCCCAGGCTGCCGATGGCGGCCAGCAGCCCCACCTGGGTGACCAGCATCCAGCCACGCCGGCGCCCGAAGCCGGGGACGGCGTAGCGGTCCAGGAGCGGCGCCCAGAGGAATTTCCAGGTGTAGGGGAACTGGATGAGGGCGAAGAAGCCGATGGTCTTGAGGTCGATGCCTACGCTCCGCAGCCAAGCCGGCAGCAGGTTGAGGAGCAGGTAGAGGGGCAGGCCGGAGCTGAAGCCGGTGAAGATGCAGATCAGCATCTTCCGGCTCAGCAGGGCGCTTAACCAGGGAGGCATCAGGCTCGTCGACCGAGACGGTACAGGGCCAGTTCAGCGTTCAGGTTGGGATCGATTGTCACTTCCCGGCCCTCGTCGAAGAAGAGGCCTTCGCGGATCTCAATGCCTTTGCCGGCACAGAGGGACTCGAAATCGGCGATGGTGAAGAAGCGCACGTTGGGGGACTCGTACCACTGGTAGGGCAGAGCTTCGGAAACCGGCATGTGCCCCTGGGATATGGCCTCCCGATGGCCCCGGTAGCCGAAGTTGGGGAAGGACACCACCGCCTCGTGGCCCACCCGCAGCATCTCCCGGATGACGCCCTCGGTGTGGCGCACCGTCTGCAGGGACAGGGACATGATGACGTGGTCGAAGGAATCGTCCTCGAAACCCTGGAGTCCGCGCTCCAGGTCGAACTGGAGGACATTGACCCCGTTCCTGACGCAGGCCAGCACGTTGCCGGGATCGTTGTCGACCCCGTAGCCGTGCACGCCCCGCTCGGCGGCCAGGAATTTGAGGAGCGACCCGTCTCCGCAGCCCAGGTCGAGAACCCGCTCCTGGGGGCGAATCCAGCGGGCGATGACGTCGAAGTCGAAGCGGCCGAAAATTTCCGTCATGTTTCGATCCTGTCGAAATAGGCGCCGACCACCGCGTGGTACTGGGAGTCGTCGAGCAGGAAGGAATCGTGGCCGTGGGGGCAGTCGATTTCCGCGTAGCTCACGTCCAGGCCGTTGTGGAGCAGGGCGTAGACGATCTCCCGGCTGCGTTCCGGGGAGAAGCGCCAGTCCGTGGTGAAGGAAGCCACGAAGAAATCCGCCTTGGCCCGGGACAGGGCGGCCTGCAGGTCGCCGCCATAGGCGCCGGCCGGGTCGAAGTAGTCCAGGGCCTTGGTGGTGATGAGATAGGTGTTGGCGTCGAAGTAGGTGGTGAACTTGTCGCCCTGGTAGCGCAGGTAGGACTCGATCTGAAAATCCACCTCGTAATTGAATTTCAGCTTGCCGTCCCGCAACTGGCGGCCAAATTTCTCCGCCATCTGGTCGTCGGACAGGTAGGTGATGTGGCCCATCATGCGGGCCAGGCGCAAGCCCCGGGCCGGCACCACATCGTGCTCGTAGTAGTGGCCGCCGTGGAAGTCCGGATCGGTGAGGATGGCCTGGCGGGCGACCTCGTTGAAGGCAATGTTCTGGGCGGACAGGTGCGGCGCCGAGGCGATGACCAAGGCGTGGCGGATGCGGTCCGGGAATTGCAGGGTCCATTCCAGGGCCTGCATGCCGCCCAGGGAGCCACCCAAGACGGCAGCCCAGCAGTGAATGCCCAGGCGATCGGCGAGGCGGGCCTGGACCGCCACCCAGTCTTCCACCGTGACGACGGGGAAATCGGCGCCATACAGCTTGCCGGTGGCGGGATTGACGGACATGGGGCCGGTGGAGCCGTAGCAGCCGCCGAGATTATTGACTCCGACCACGAAGAAACGGTTGGTATCGAGAGGCTTACCGGGGCCGACCAGGTTGTCCCACCAGCCGGTGCTGCCGTCGGCATGGACGCCCGCCACATGGTGGCTGCCGGAGAGGGCATGGCAGACCAGGACGGCGTTGCTGCGGTCGGCGTTGAGTTCGCCGTAGGTTTCGTAGACGAGCTCGAAGCCCGGGAGGACGGCGCCGCTCCTCAGGCTGATCGGTTGGTCGAATCTCGCCCTTTGGGGAACGACGAGTCCGACGGATCGGTTATCGGTCATGGTCCAAAAACAAAAAACCCAGTCGCATTGTGGCTCGAAGGCGCGGACTGGGTTTCTGGAAACGTCTGTCCTCGATTTAGCCGTATTTGTTTTGGGCGCCCGCAAGCTGAGTTCAAATCGGCGCCACCAGGGAATGCGGCTCCCGGGTGTGTTGCAAGATATCGGCAAGGCAATGAAAAGTCAATTGATCCTTGCCGCCCGGGTATGCCAAAGGTTAGCCAACTTGATAAGATGCAGACTTGGCTTGCCGGACCGTGGCCGCGTTCCTTCCAATACAACTATGCAAGATAAGCGTCGTCACCAGCGTATCCGCTTTTCCTCTCCTCCGCCCATCGCGATCGGCTCCGAAGGCGCTTCAGGTGCCGGGAGTATCGAGAACGTCTCCCTGTCCGGGCTGATGCTGCGGTCCGATCTGACCTTGGAAGTCGGGCGCCGGGTGGGCTGCGAGTTTTCCCTTTTCGGGCCTGCCCGGATCGACCTGACCGCCGTCGTCGTCAATCGCCTGGGCAATCTGTACGGCCTGCGCTTCGAACCGGGGCCCATCAGCCGTATCCTGATCAGCGACGCCATGGCGGAATCCCTGGCCGAGGGCCATGCCTCCAGCCTGAGCATGCACGAGGTTGGCGGCAACAAGGTGATGCGCATCGCCGGCGGCCTCAACGGGGCGCTGCAGAACGATGTGACCTACAGCCTGACCCGGGTCGGAGTCGATGAAATGGACCTGTCCGGCGTCACCGCGGTGGACGCCGCCGGTCTCGATCTCTGCCTGCTGGCCCAGGGCCGCTACGGGGTCCGCATCGGCCGGCGGTCGGCGTGTTTTGCCAAGGCCTGGCACGACCGTCTCGGGCCCACCGACGGCGTGGATGCCCGTATATGATCCACCGGAGATGTCGCCGCCGGCCTCTGGGCGGGTTTGCCGCCTCATGGCTGGCGATGATCGCCGGTTTCGCATCGGTTCCAGCGTCGGCGGCGGATGACGAGGATCTCTATTTCAGCACCTTGCCGGTGGTGGCTTCCGTCAGCCGCCTTCCTCAGCCCCTGTCGGAAGCACCGGGATCGGTGACGGTCATCGACCGCGACACGATCCGCGCTTCGGGTGCCCGCAACTTTGCCGACCTGCTTCGCCTGGTGCCGGGCTTCCAGGTAACGCCTCCCAACCAGGAGGGGGCCGTGGTGGCCTACCATGGCCTGAGCAACGAGGAATACACCCCCCGGGTCCAGGTGCTGGTGGATGGCCGCTCCCTGTATTCGTCCTTGTTCCGTTCCGGCGTGAACTGGAACCTGTTGCCGGTGGCTCTGGACGACATCGAGCGGATCGAGGTGTCCCGGGGCTCCAACTCCGCCGCCTATGGCTCCAGCGCCTTTCTGGGGGTGATCAACATCATTACCCTGGACGCCTCCCAGGCGAAGGGCTGGCTGGTGGCAGTGAATAACGGTAACCAGAGCATCCGGGATGAAACCTTGCGCTGGGGCGGCAAGGTGGGTTCGGCGGATGTGCGCTTCACCGTTCAGCAGACGGGAGACGGTGGCTTCCGCAAAATGTTCGACGGCAACCTCGGGTGGTTCGATCCCCACGATAGCCGCCACTCCAAGCTCTTCGATCTGCGGGCCGACATTCCCCTGACCGAACGGGACGAGCTGCGCCTTTCCATGGGGCAGGTGGCCGATATTTCCCAATTTGGCCGGCCGAGGAGCACGAGCGACCCGTTCCGGGACCTGAGCCAGAGTTCGACTTTTCTCAATGCCGAATGGCGTCGTGCCCTTGATGGCGGCGACGAATTAAAACTTCGTTATTCCCATGTGGACGACTGGGCATCTGGCCGCTATCTGGAGAGGGTATCCTTTAACGACGTGAACGGCGCTTCGGTCGCCTACATGTCTCAGAACAACACCGGTGGCAAGTCTTCCAGCGACGAACTCGAACTCCAGCACATCTTCGTCCCCTGGCGGGACACGCGGCTGGTTTGGGGGACGAGCCTGACGGATGTGGCGTTGAGTTCCCAATACCAGTTCTACACCACGGATTGGAAGCATCGCACCAATGCCCGCCTGTTCGGCAACCTGGAGTGGCGTCCTGGGCCCAAGTGGCTGTTCAACCTGGGCGGCAGTCTGGAGCACGACAGCATTTCCGGCGAGATCGTCGATCCCCGGGCAAGTGTCAGCTACCACCTGACTCCCGAGAATACCGTCCGCCTGGTTGCTTCCCGTGCCCATCGAGCCCCTAGCCTGTACGAAGCCCTGGGCGATACCCGCAAGACCCCTGTCGGTGCGAGTTCGCCGGTTGATCGCACATACCTGGCTGCCCCGGGGCTCAAGCCGGAGCTCATCGATACGGTGGAAGCCGGCTATCTGGGCGAGTTCAAGAGTCTGGGTGCCAGCGTCGACGTGCGCTGGTTCCACGAGAGCATCCCGAACCGGATCACCATCGTTCCCTACCCCTTGCCGGCGGGAAGCCCGGAAGACCGGGATCCGCTGGGTGTCCTGGGTACGCCGGGAGGCCGCCTGGGCACCAACAACATGAGCGTGTTTCCGTACGGCCGTGCCGATGCGGCCCTCAATCTCGAACGGGTGTCCATCCAGGGCCTTGAATACCAGTGGCGCTGGCAACCCTTCGAGTCCACTCGGATCACGTACGGCCATGCCTACATCCGCATCTTCGCCAACCTGACGGATCCGTCAGTGATTGCGGACAACGTGGGCGACAATATCGAAAAGATTTCCCGCCAGACCCGGGAATCCGCTCCCCGCCATTCCACTACCGCCATGCTGATGCAACGCCTGCCCTATAACCTGGAGGCGTCGATCATGTATTACAAGGCGGACTACATGAGCTGGAAGCGCAATTCCTTCTCCAGCGCCTATGAGCGGGTCGATTGGCGCCTGGCCAAGCCGTTCCTGCTGGGTTCCTCCCGGGCTGAAATCGCCTATACGGCCCAACTGGCCAACCATCCCCAGGATGGTCGCCTGTCCAGCCGGCAGGCGACGGAAACCCATTGGGTATCCCTCCGCTTCGAGTATTGACCATGATTTGGGGTCGCTGCCCACAATCGAGTAAGCGGCCCGGAACCCATGTCTTGGCGGCGATTGCCGCCATGGCCTGCGGGGACGTCCCGGCAGCGGAAGAAGACCTCTATTTCAGCAGCCTACCCGTCGTCGCCACCGTGAGCCGTTTGCCCCAGGCCACGGCCGACGCACCGGGGGCGGTCACGGTTCTGGACAGGGAGTTGATCCGCCAGTCCGGCATCCGCCAAGTCTCGGACCTGTTGCGGCTGGTTCCCGGCTTCTTCGTCACTCCCCATAACCAGGATGCTCCCCGGGTGGCATACCACGGCCTCAGCAACGAGGCCAATTCGCCCCGGGTGCAGGTGCTGGTGGATGGCCGCTCCCAGTACTCGCCGCTTTTCCGCTCCGGCGTGAACTGGAATCTCCTGCCGGTAGCCATCGAGGACATCGAGCGCATCGAGGTGATCCGCGGTTCCAACAGCGCTGCCTACGGTTCCAATGCCTTCATGGGGGTGATCAACATCATCACTCAGGACGCTTCCCAGGCCCGGGGCTGGATGTTTGCCGCCAACCACGGCAACCAGAGCGTGCGGGACGAAACCCTCCGCTGGGGCGGCAAGATGGGGGAGGCCGATGTTCGTTTTACCTATCAGCAGCAGGGCGATGGTGGGCTTCGACTGATGGAAAACGGCGGCACCTGGATCGATCCCCACGACAGCCGCCATGCCCAGTTGTTCGACCTGCGTGCCGATCTTGCCCTGAACGACCGGGACGAGCTGCGGTTCAGTCTCTCCCAGGCCAGCGATATTTCCCAGTTCGGCCGACCCAACGACACATCGGACGTGCCCCGGGATTTCAGCCAGAGCAGTACGGCCTTCAATCTGGGCTGGCGCCGCGCCCTCTCCGGCGACGAAGAGGTGAAGCTGCTGTTCTCCCGGGTGGAGGACTGGGGATCGGATCGCTACCAGGCCAGGGATAGCGGGTTCCGCTTCAACATCAACAATGGTGGCCGGTCGGCAACCACCGAACTGGAACTCCAGCACCTGTTCGTGCCCTGGACTGCCACCCGGTTGGTGTGGGGCTTGGGGATCAGCGATTCCAGGGTCCGCTCCACACGCCAGTTCTTCACCAACGACGACAAGCTCCGCCAAGTCATCCGGCTGTTCGGTAACCTGGAATGGCGGCCGACTCCCGCCTGGCTGGTCAATCTCGGGGCCAACCTGGGCCATGACAGCTTGAGCGGCGGTGTCTTCGATCCCCGGGCCAGCATCAGCTACCACGTCAATCCCGAGCATACCCTGCGGGTCATCGCCGCCCGGGCCCATCGTACGCCGAGCATGTCGGAAGCCCGGGGCGACAGCCGGGACGTGGCCCTCAACGGGCCGGTTTCCAGCCGGAATTTCCTCTATCGGCCCGGCCTCGACGCCGAACAGATGGATACCCTGGAAGCGGGCTACCTGGCCGAATTCAGCCGCCTGAGGGCAAGCCTGGATGTGCGGCTGTTCCATGAGCGCCTGCCGAACCGCATCCAGTTGGTCCCCTATGCCCTGACGCCGCCGAATTGCGAATTTCCGGCAGCCCTGCTCGGCAACGGTCCTCCCTACAATGTGTGCGGACGGGCTGATACGGCCCTCAACGGCGAGAAAGTCAGCATCCGTGGCTACGAATACCAAGCCCGCTGGCAGCCTTTCGATTCCACCCGGCTGCTTTTCAGCCATGCTTACATCGTCATTGGTTCCAACCTGGCCGCCGCCTCATTGGTTGCCGACAATGGGGACAACGTAGACAAGATTTCCCGGCACACCCGGGAGTCGGCCCCCGCCCATTCCAGCTCCGCCATGCTGACCCAGGTCTTGCCTTTCGGGCTGGAAGCCTCGGTGATGTACTACAAGGTGGGCTTCATGCGCTGGACCCGGAACTCCTTCGTCCATGCCTTTGAACGGGTGGATTGGCGCTTGGCCTATCCCTTCAAGGCGGGTCCGACCCGGGGGGAGGTGGCCTATACGGCCCAGGCATCAAACGGTTCCCACGACGGCCTGCGGGATTCGCGCATCGTCACCGAAACCCACTGGCTGAGCCTGCGGATCAACTACTGAATCAGCGGATCACCGCCCCTTCCACCCAGTCCTCGAAGGGCTCGCTGGGGGCGGCGGCGCGGCCTTGGGCATAGGTGATGCCGATTTCCTGGAGGATCTTGAAGGTCTCCAGGTCATCCACCCCTTCAGCGATGGATTCGATGCCCAGGTCGTCGGTGATCTCCTGGATAGCCCGGATGAGGGCGCGGGCGCTGCGGTTGCTGTCCAGATCCCGGGTCAGGCTGCGGCTGATCTTGACGCAGTCCGGCGCGATGCTGCGCAAGTGGCCGAAGGAGGCGAAGCCGCCGCCGAATTCCCCCAGGGCGATGCGGCATCCGAGGGAGCGGGCCGCTTGGCACAGTTCCACCGCCGGGGTGGCGTGCTGGACGGCGCACTCCTCGGTCACCAGCAGGTACAGATTGGATGCCAGTTGGGGCTTGCCGGCGAGGGCCGCCGTCAGCATATCCAGGGTCTCACGCCGGCGCACCGAGGCGGCTGAGACGGGGATCAGGCAACGCATCCGCCGGCCGTTGGTTTCCACTCGGGCCAGGGCGGCGATGGCGTATTCGAGTACCTGGCGATCGATGTGATGGGCCAGGTCGTAGCGGTCGGCCGCCTCCAGGAGCATCGAGGTGGGTACCATGGGCGTGGCGTGGTCATCCAGGCGGGCGCAGATTTCGACGAACTGGTCACTCTCGGTTCCGGCCCGGATAGGCTGGATCGGGAAGGCATCGCAGACCAGCGAGTTGCTGGCGAGAGCCCGGGAAATGCGTTCCTGCCAGGGCTGGTCGGCCTGACGGCGATTCTGGGGAGCGGCCGCAACCTGCACATGCACCCGGTTCCGCCCCTTTTCCTTCGCTGTGTAACAGGCCGAATCGCCGGCGGCCAAGGCTTCCGCCACATCCTTGACCTGGCGGTTCAGGGGCGTGAGGCCGATGCTGGCGCCGATGGCGAAAATCTTGTCCTGCCAGATGAAACGGTAGGCTGAGGTCAGGTTGCAGATGTCCTCCGCCACCTGGAGGGCCCGCGTCCCGACACAGTTGGAAAGCAGGACCCCGAACTCGTCGCCGCCGATCCGGGCCAGGGTATCCTCTTCCCGCAGCCGCCCCTGGAAGAGGCGGGAAATCTGGCGCAGCAGCTCGTCTCCGGCCGGATGGCCGCAGGTGTCATTGACTACCTTGAAGCGGTCCAGGTCGATGAAGAGCAGGGTAGCCTCTTCGCCGCCGGCCCGGATGGCGGTGATGGCCTTTTCCAGACGGGCTTCGAATTCCCGCCGGTTGACCAGCCCGGTGAGGGGGTCGTGCCGCGCCTGGAAGGCCAACTGGGCTGTGGCGCCTTCGATACGTTCCTGCATGGTCTGGTGGACTTCGGCGATGCGGGCTGCCATGTCGTTGAAGCCCTGTTCCAGCTCCCGGAATTCGCCGAAGGAAAGGTCGGTCACCCGGGTATCGAACTGTCCCAGGCCCATGGAGCGGACTGCCTTGACCAGCCGGATCACCGGCCGGGTGACGGTATCGGCGATCCCCAGGGCCACCACCGCCATGAGCAGGAGCCCCACGGCGATGATCATGATGCCCCGCTGGACAAGTCCGCGCTGCCGCTCCAGAAGCTCCCCCTTGTCGAATTCGACGAAGATTTGGCCGATGATTTCCGGCGCGGTCTTGGCTCCCGCCGGGTCGAACAGGGTGTCCGTTTCCGCCAGGGTGCGCAGGACCGGCGCGCCGAAGGCGATCCACTGCTCGGTATCGGCCACCATGCCGGGTTCGGTCGGCGCCTTCTTCAACTGGCTGCTGGACAGGGACACGCGGCCGCTGACCGCAAGGATCTGTCCTGAACGCCCCACCACCACGGCGGCCTTGACGCCCGGCTGCTGCACGGTGGTCTGGGCCAGGCTCTGCAGGCTTTCCAGGTGCCCGGCGATGACGCCGTATTCGCTGACCGGCGCCAGGTAGCGGACCACCGCCATGCCCCGTTCCCTCAGCTCTCCCTCCAGGGCACGCATGCCGGAAAAGACGAAGTAGGCGACCAGGATGACGGCCAGCAGGGCGCTGGGGAGAAGGCTGAGAATCAGCAGGCGTTGGCGCAGATTGAATTCCATTATCTGGCGTCCTTGTCCGCAGCTAAGGCGCGGCGTATTGCGGGTTCGTCGGGGAGTGCCAGGCCGAGGGCCTGGGCTACGTTATGGTTGATCGCGATGGCGAACAGGCTCGGCGGCTGGGGTGGCGGCAAGCTGATCGAATCCGGGCGCTGCGTCCTCACGATATCCGCCGCTTGGCGGGCGATCTGGGAGGGGGTCGAATAAATGGCCGCCAAGGCGCCGGAAGTCACCAGGGATGGGGAAAAACCGATGACTGGACGCTGGAAGCGATAGGAAGTCAGCAGAATGGCCCGGACGTTGTCCCGGCGGTAAACGGCGCTGTCCGGGAGGGCAAGCAGTATGTCGCTACGCAGCAGGAGATGGTTGACCGCCGGAACAGGGTTGGCGTTGGCCTCCAACTCCTCGATTTCCAGGCTGAAGGCGGCCCCGCCAGCTGCTTGGCGGATCTGGGGCAGCATCGCCTTGGTTTCCGCTCCCGCCAAGAGGCCGAGCCGGTGCCGGTCGGGGAATAGATAGCGGGTGAAGGCCAGCAGGCGAGTGATGGGCTGGTCCAAGAAGATCGCAGTCGAACCGCCCCGGGGACGGCTGCCGCCGGCATCGGCCAGGGCGCGCTCATAGGCCGGGCGGGGGAGTAGGGTGGCCAGGACCGGGGCGGCGACTCCCCGATGGAGCACGGCGCGGGTTGCCTCCGAACCGACGGTGACAATGAGGTCGGTCCGAGGCGCGGTATCGAAATTATCCACGCTCCCCGACCATCGAACCCGCCAGTTCGAGCCTTCGGTGTATTGCTGGAAGCTTGCGGCAAACTCCGAATAGGCGCCGGCGGTGTCGCTCAGGACAAGGGCAACGTCGGCTCCCCGCGCAGCCGGCGAGAACGCCAGGAACAGGGTCAGCAGGAGCGAAACGAAGGCGCGCAAAGGCATGGGGGCACTATGCCGCAGGCGGCCGCATAGCGCAATTGGATATGCCTATTGAATTGACATCGGCCCCGGGAAGATCGTGGTGTTGCGCGTTGGCCATGGGGCAGAGGCGGATGTGAAAACGGCCCTCCGCAAGGAGAGCCGTTTGAATTCTGGTGGGTTGTGAGTGGCTCGAACACTCGACCTACGGATTAAGAGTCCGCTGCTCTACCAACTGAGCTAACAACCCATTCACTTTGCATCCGGTGGATTGGTGGGTCGGGCGAGACTCGAACTCGCGACCAACGGATTAAAAGTCCGCTGCTCTACCGACTGAGCTACCGACCCCCGTTGCAAGGGAGGCCGAATTATAGTGAAGCCCAGCGGAAAGTGTCAACGAAATGAATGACGAAATATAGGATAAGTCACGCGGTCCGCATCAAGCGGCGATATTGGAGCCTCAATGCGACGACAGCCCCGCCGACAATGGCGGCGAAGGTGAGCATGGAACCCAGGGCCAGGGTTGAAAAGCCGGAGATGCCCTGACCGATGGTGCAGCCCATGGCGGTGACGCCACCGAAACCCATGAGGACGGCCCCGAGCAGATGGGTGGCGGTGTCCTCGGTGTCCCGGAAGCCTTCCCAGCGGAAGCTGCGGGTGGCGATGGCCCAGGCGGTGGAGCCGGCCAGGACGCCGACGGCGGTGGCGATGCCGAAGGTCAGGCGCCGGCTGTTGTCCGACCAGAGCATGAGCAGTTCCAGCCCGTAGGCCTGGGGGGCAACGAAGCTCAGGGCCTCCATGCGGCCGGAGTTGGTGGCGATGAAGGCTTCCTGGAGGGTTTCCGGGTCTTCCGCCAGGTAGCCCAGGTGGCCGCTCACGTACCAGGCGGCAATCACGGCGAGGCCGGCGGCAAGTCCGCCCAATACGTTTTCGACGGTCAGGAATTCCCGGCGGGATAGGGCAAAGGCGACGAGGCCGCCACCGACGGCGAGGGCCGAACCCCAGAGGGCGGCCCCGGGTGCCAGGCCGCCAGATGCCAGAAGCGCCGGCACGTCCTGCCCGGCTGGGAGAGTCAGTGCGACGCTTTCCAGCACCTTGACCCGGAAGACGCCGAGGATGCCCCGCAGGGTGATGTAGGCAGTGATCCCGCCGACCACCAGCACCACCAGCGATTTCAGATTGCCCCCGCCGGCGCGGAGCAAGGCTTTGGCGCCGCAGCCCGAGGCGAGGACCATGCCGATGCCGAAGGTGAAGCCGCCTACGATGTAGGAAAGCCAAGTGAAATTGGGGCTGCGGTAGATGGATTTGCCCAGGTCGATGAGCCCGGCGGCGTGGAGGGCCGAGGCGCCGAGGATGGCGACCCCGATGGCCAACAGCCACATGCGCATGCGGTTCCAGTCGCCCATGTTCACGATGTCGGCGATGGCGCCCAGGGTGCAGAAGCGGGTCTTCTGGGCGACGATTCCGAAGGCGAAGCCGATGGCGAAAGCCAGCCAGAGGACCGTGCTGGCCTGGGCGGCGGCCTCCATGGGTCAGGTGGCGTAGCGGGTGGGATCGGCCAGGCCGGCGGCGAGGAATCCCTCGCGCCGCAGGCGGCAGGAGTCGCAGACGCCGCAGGCGCGGCCGTCGGCATCGGCCTGGTAGCAGGAGACGGTGAGTCCGTAATCGACCCCGAGGCGGTTACCGGTACGGACGATGTCGGCCTTGCTGAGATTGATGAGGGGGGCGTGGAGGGTCAGCTTGGCGCCTTCCACCCCAGCCTTGGTGGCCAGGTTGGCCATGCGCTCGAAGGCGGCGATGTATTCGGGCCGGCAGTCGGGATAACCGGAGTAATCGACCGCATTCACCCCGACGAAGATGTCCCGGCTGTCCAGGACTTCGGCCCAGGCCAGGGCCAGGGAAAGCATGATGGTGTTGCGGGCGGGCACGTAGGTGACCGGGATGCCCGGCTGGACGCCTTCGGTGGGCACGGCGATGGTGGTGTCGGTGAGGGCCGAACCGCCGAACTGCGCCAAGTCCAGTTTGAGGATGCGGTGCTCGGCGGCGCCCAGGGCGGCGGCTACCCGGCCGGCGGCTTCCAGCTCGGCCCGGTGGCGCTGGCCGTAATCGAAGGACAGGCAATAGCAGTCGAAACCCTGGTTGCGGGCGACGGCGAGGCAGGTGGCGGAGTCCAGGCCGCCGGACAAAAGGACAACGGCTTTGTCAGGCATCGGAACGGGTCAGGGCGCTGATTTCGCGGTTGAGGACGGATTCGTCCCCGATATTGAGTTCCACCAGGCGGCGCAGGTGGGTGATGCTGTCCAGATCGATTTCGCGGCAGGCCAGGCCGAACTCCCCGGCGCTATGGTGGACGACGGTGATTTCCATGCGGATGGACGCGTCCCCCTGGTTCAGGATCAGTTCGAGGGTGCCGTTGGTGCCGACGGTGGCGAACAGCTCGCCCCGGGGGCGGACCAGGGCCCCCTTCAGGGAGATGTCTTCCACATCCACGGCGAAGTTACCGTCCGGCAGGGACAGGTGGGCGTCGGCATTGAACTGGATGCGGGTGAACTGACGGCGCTCGCTCGTCATGGAAATCTCCTCGGGGTCATTTCCCCCGCATGTTACCCCAAAGGACTTTGTGCAACTGCATCTGGAAGCGCACCGGCAGGCCGTCGGCGAGAATCCACTCGGCCAGTTCTGCCGGCTCCAGCTGCCCCTGGGCGGGAGATAGCAGAACCGGGCAGACCTGGGCCAGCCCATGGCTGGCGATCATATCCCGGGCCCAGTCGTAATCGGCCCGGGAGGCGATGACGATCTTGATCTCGTCCCGGGTATTGAGGCAGGGCAGGTTTTCCGGGCGATTGCGGGCGTCCTCGCCGGAACCCGGCGCCTTCAGGTCCATGATCCGGGATACCCGGGGATCGACGGCGGAAATATCCAGGGCGCCGGAGGTTTCCAGGGAAACGTCATAGCCCCGGTCGCACAGAGCGGTGAGGAGCGGTAGGCATTCCTTCTGGGCCAGGGGCTCGCCGCCGGTGACGCAGACCTGCCGGGTCGGATGGCGGGCGACTTCGGCCAGGACCTCGTCGATCTCCATGGCCGAGCCGCCGGTGAAGGCATAGGCGGTGTCGCACCAGGTGCAGCGCAGGGGGCATCCGGTCAGCCGAACGAACACGGTCGGCAGGCCGACCCGGGATGCTTCGCCTTGGAGCGAAAAGAAAATCTCGCTGATGCGCAACGACACGAACTACTTCTTCTTCAGCTTGTGGCCGGCGTTGTCGGCGGCCGGGGAGCCGGGATACTTGGCGACCAGGGTTTCCAGGGTACGTTTGGCGGCCGCTGCGTTGCCGAGTTCCTGCTGGCAGGTGGCGACGGCGAGCATGGCATCGGGCGCCTTGGGGCTATCCGGCCACTTGGCGGTGACCACGCTCTGGGCTTCGATGGCCTTCTTGCAATCCCGCTGAGCGTACCAGGCGTTGCCCAGCCAGAACTGGGCATTGGGCGCCAGGGCGGCATCCGGGAACTTCTGCAGGAAGGCGCCGAAGGCGGCCGCCGCTTCCTTGTACTTGCCGTTCTTGAAGAGGCCGAGGGCGCTTTCGTACTCCTGGCCTTCCAGGGCGGGATTGGCCGCCGCCTTGGGGGCGTCCTTGGGCGCCTCGCCCGCGGGGGTTTCGGCGGTCGCCCCCGACTCCACCTTGCGCAGACGGGTATCGAGGTCGATATAGAAGTCCTGCTGGCGCTTCTTGGCGGTTTCCAGCTCGTAGGTCAGGGTCTCGATTTGGCCGCGCAGCTTGGCCATTTCGTCGGCCTGGTGCTGGATCTGGTTGGCCAGTTCCAGCTGGGCCTTGGCCTGGGTATCGAACTGGGTTTCCGTCCTGGCCTTGAACTCGGCCAGTTGGCGGCGCGCCTCGTCGTCATCGAACAACCCGGCCTGGGCTTGGCCGGCGCCCAGGGCCGCCGCCAGCAGGGCAATGCGGCAGGCACGGACAGTTAGCTTGGCCGGGCGAACCATGATCAGAACTCGCCGTTACCGGTCGGGCCCTTGTACAGCATGTCGGCGCGACGGTTTTGGGACCAGGCGGACTCGTCGTGGCCTTCGGCCTTCGGCTTTTCCTCGCCCAGGCTGACGGACTCGATCTGGTCTTCCTTGGCGCCCAGGAGCAGCAGGGACTTCTTCACGGCGTCGGCGCGCTTCTGGCCTAGGGACAGGTTGTATTCGTGGCTGCCGCGCTCGTCGGTGTTGCCCTGGAGCAGCATCTTGAACTGGCGGTTGTTGGCCAGGAACTTGGCGTGGGCGGCCACGAGTTCCTTGTACTCATCCTTGACTTCGTACTTGTCCAGATCGAAATAGATGCTGCGCTTGGACAGGACGCTCTTCGGATCGGTCAGCTCCCGGGGCAGGCCGGAACCGTTCATTTCCGGAGCGGTCACGGTGGTCACGCCGGTGCCGCTGGCGGGGGGGCGGGTTTCTACCTTTGCGCCCTCGTCGGTCGTCGGGGTGGAGCCACAGCCGGCGAGCAGGGCGGCCAGCAGGGCGGGGAGCAGCAGTTGTTTCATTTATTCATTCTCCTGAAGCGGATGGTGGTGGGTGGATTTACTGGCCGAAGGGACCCCAGGCCGGTTCGCGCACGTCGCCGGCGGCGATGGTCAGGCGCTGCTTGATGCGGCCGTCGGTGGACACGGCGGAAAGCACGCCCCGGCCGCCGATTTCGGTGGCGATCAGGATCATGCGGCCGTTGGGCGCGAAGGTCGGGGATTCGTCCTTGTGGGAATCGGTGAGCACCTGGACCTGCTTGCTGGCGAGGTCCATGACGGCAAGCTGGAAGCGGCCTTCCCGGCGGGTGATGAAGGCCATGGTCTTGCCGTCCGGGGAAAGGCGCGGGGTGACGTTGTAGTTACCCTCGAAGGTGATCCGCTGGGCGTCGCCGCCAGTGGCGCCGATGCGGTAGATCTGCGGGCTGCCGCCCCGGTCGGAGGTGAAGTAGATGGAGGTGCCGTCCGGGGAGTAACGGGGCTCGGTGTCGATGCCCGAGGAGCTGGCGAGGCGCTGCAAGCCGCTACCGTCGGCGTTGATGGTGTAAAGCTGGGAATTGCCGTCCTTGGTCAGGACGATGGCCAGCTTGTGGCCGTCCGGGGACCAGGCCGGGGCGGAATTGGAGCCCTTGAAATTGGCCACCACCTGGCGGCGGCCGGTGGACAGGGAATGGACGAAGATGATCGGCTTCTTGTTCTCGAAGGACACGTAGGCGACCCGGTTGCCGTCCGGGGACCAGGTCGGGGAGATGATCGGCTCCTTGGAAACCAGGGCGGTCTGGGCGTTCTGACCGTCGGCGTCGGCGATCTGCAGCTCGTAGCGGCCGCCGGCCTTGACCACGTAGGCGATGCGGGTGGAGAAGATGCCCTTCTCGCCGATCAGCTTCTCGTAAATGGTGTCGGCGATGCGGTGTCCGGCGGCGCGGAGTTGAGCGGTCGAGGTTACGTAAGCGGCACCGGCTAGGGTAGCCTGCTTGTTGATGTCGTAAAGACGGAAGCGGGCTTCCTGGCGGCCGTCGGGGGCGGAGCCGAGGCTGCCGGCGGCGAGGGCGTCGGCGCCCTTGCTGCGCCAGGCGCCGTAATCTACCGGCGAGGTTTCGGTCAGGGCGGCGCCGGTGGTGTCCACCAGGCGGAACAGGCCGCTACGCTCCAGGTCGCCGCGGATGACGGAGGTGAGCGCCCGGGAAGAGCCGGCATCGCCGCCGAAATCGGCGATGGCGACGGGGATGCGGTTAGTGCCAGGGCCGACGATCTCGATGGAGAGCTGAGCGTGGGCAAGAACGCTGGCCGCCAACGCGACCAGCGCGAAAAGAGGACGAATAATTGGGCGCATTGCGGTCAGAATCCGAAAATTTTTGGGATTTTACTCTTCATGAGGCTTGAATTTGATCTCAAGCTCTCGTTTGAACAAAGAGGAGTCGTCGGGTTTAGGAAGCGGCGAAGATTTAAGGATCGCGCGCTCGATTGCGGCATCCAGAGCTGAATTGCCGCTGGATTTTTTCAGTCTTACGGACAACACCTCGCCGGAAGGCAGCTGGTTGACCTCAAATGATGCTTCCGGGTTGCCCTGGATGTTCAGGGGTAGCACGATGTTTCCGCGAATCTTATTGCGGATCTTGGAGATGTAATCGTTCATGCCGCGCTTGGCGGCGGCAGCACGAAGACCGTCGGCTTCGGCGGCGGCATCGGCAGCCAGTTTGG
>DASRUX010000165.1:0-6980 GCA_035655235.1 Rhodocyclaceae bacterium
AGAACCTTCTTGCCGGCCAGGCCGACGGAGCGGTCAATCCAGTCCAGACGCAGGGGGTTGATTTCATGCAGGGGCTTGAACTCGCTGTTGGGGTCCCACCAGCGGTGGGCCAGTTCTCCAAACTTGTCCAGTTCGGCGGGATCGGCATTGACCATGCTAACTCCGTGGAAATCGTGTTCTAGAAAGTAAAAAGCCCTGCCGAAGCAGGGCTTTTGATGCATCGGCAGGTATTACTTGGTGCCGATGATTTCAACATCAACGCGGCGATCTTCCTGCAGGCAGGCCACCAGCTTCTTGTTCTTGCCGGATTCGGCGCCCAGGCCCTTGCACTTGTCACCGGTCTTGGGCTGCTTCTCGCCCTTGCCTTCGGTGTAGACGCGGTTGGCTTCGATGCCCTTGGAAACCAGGTATTCCTTGACGGCGGCGGCGCGCTTCTCGGACAGCTTCTGGTTGTAGGCATCCTTGCCGATACGGTCGGTGTGGCCGACGGCCAGGATCACTTCCAGCTTCAGGGACTTGGCATCGGCGATCACCTTGTCCAGGGCAGCCTTGCCTTCGGGGCGCAGAACAGCCTTGTCGAAATCGAACAGGGTGTCGGCAGCCAGGGTCACCTTGCCACCGCCGACCTTGCCCTTGCCGTCATCGGTCGGGGGGGGCAGGACAGCCTTAGTGGTCTTCGGCTCGCAGGCTTCCTTCGGGAGCAGGTCCTTGTCGCACTCGCAGCCAGCAGCATCCTTGGCGGCAGCGGCGGGGGTCCAGTAGCCGGTGCGCCAGCAGAGGCCGAAACCGCTCTTGACGACGCCAGTGCCCTGGTCGATGGCGTAGACACGCTCTTGGGCTTGGGACAGGGTGGCACCGAGGCCAAGGCCGGTGGCCAGAGCCAGCATAACCGTTTTCTTGACGAATTTATTGATCATTGCTTCCCTCGTTGAAGAAATTATTAGTTGATCGAACCGCTTCGCCCCCGCAATCAAGGCTATTAGCGACTATCTACTTTATTCTGCCATAGGCTGACGGAATTTTTCAAATCATTTTGGCCGGTAAAAGTCAATTCGCCGCGCTCCACGCAACACTTTCCGGCCACCCATACGTGAGAAATATGCTCACGTCCTGACGAATACACCAAATGTGAAATCGGGTCGAAACAGGGTGAAACATCAAGACTGGACAATTCGACAGCGCACAGGTCGGCGAGTTTGCCCGGTTTGATGGAACCGACTTCCTGATCGAGGCCCAGGGCGGCGGCGCCATTCAGTGTTGCCATGCGTAGCGCTTGGTGGGCGGGCAGGGCGGAAGCGTCGCCCGTGCTTCCCTTGGCCAGCAAGGCGGCAAGGCGCATCTCCTGGAATAGATCGAGGCGATTGTTGCTGGCCGCACCGTCGGTGCCCAGTCCGACATTGATTCCCCGTTTCAGCAATTCGGCGACCGGGGCGATGCCGCTGCCGAGTTTGAGATTGGAGGAGGGGCAGTGGGCGATGGAGCAGCCTTGGCGGGCGAGCAGGTCCATCTCTTCTATTTCCAGGTGTACGGCATGTACGCCAATGAAGCCGGGGCCCAGCAGCCCCAGGCGTTCGAGGCGGGCGGCGGGGCGGGTTCCTTGCTGATTGAGGCTTTCGTCAATTTCCGCCAGCGTCTCATGGATGTGGCAGTGGATAGGCAGGTCGAGCTGTTCGGATAGGGTCAGAATGCGCTCGAAGGTGGCATCGGACACCGTATAGGGGGCATGGGGGGCGAGGCAGAAGGACAGAAGCGGGTGATCGATCCACTGGTCGCGCGCCGCCAGGCCCTTGGCGATATAGTCGTCGGCATCGCTGGCGTAGGCGGTGGGAAACTCGATGGCGGTGATGCCCAGGACGGCGCGCATGCCGAATTCCGTGGCCGCCTCGGCTGCCGCCTCCGGGTGGAAATACATGTCGTTGAAGCAGGTGATGCCGCCCTTGAGCATCTCCGCGCACGCCAAGCGGGTGCCGTCCCGGACGAACTGGGGCGAGACGTGGGCCGCTTCGGCCGGCCAGATGCGGGTCTGGAGCCATTCCATGAGAGGCAGGTCGTCCGCGTAACCGCGCAGGAGCGTCATGGCTGCGTGGGTGTGCAGGTTGATGAGGCCGGGAATGACGATGTGATCGGAAAGCCGGATATGTTGCCGGGGCTCGAAGCGGTCCAGGGCTTCCGCCGCGGGGAGTAGGGCGACGATGCGCTCGCCACGGATGGCTATGCTGTAGTGATGGAGCAGAGTATCGGGCTCCACCGGTGCCACCCAACGGGCTTCGATCAGCAGGTCTATGTTTTCCGGCATGGTTTTCCTGGTTGGTTTTGCTTGTTTACCGACCGTCTGGCGGGGGTTGGCGTGCTAAAATAGCAAATTCCGCTTAATTCAACCAATAAGCTGCGCGCCGGCCAACGGTGCGGCAAGAGACACATGGATCAATTCGCCAAAGAAACGCTGCCGATTAGCCTCGAAGACGAGATGCGGCGCTCCTACCTCGATTACGCCATGAGCGTGATCGTCGGCCGGGCCCTGCCGGACGTGCGGGACGGCCTGAAGCCGGTGCATCGCCGCGTGCTGTTCGCCATGCACGAGCTGGGCAACGACTGGAACAAGGCCTACAAGAAATCGGCCCGTATCGTCGGCGATGTCATCGGTAAGTATCACCCTCACGGCGATACTGCGGTTTATGACACCATCGTCCGCATGGCCCAGGACTTCTCTCTGCGCTACATGCTGGTGGACGGCCAAGGCAACTTCGGCTCGGTGGACGGCGATAATGCGGCGGCCATGCGTTACACCGAAGTGCGCATGGCCAAGATCGGCCACCAGCTCCTGGAGGATATCGACAAGGAAACCGTCGATTTCGGGCCGAACTATGACGGCTCGGAGCAGGAACCCCTGATTCTGCCGGCCCGCATTCCCAATCTGCTAATCAACGGCTCGGCCGGTATCGCAGTGGGCATGGCCACCAACATCCCGCCCCACAACCTCAATGAGGTGATCGCCGGCTGCCTGGCCCTGCTGGAGAACCCGGCCATCAGCATCGAGGACCTGATCCAGTACATCCCGGCCCCCGACTTCCCCACCGCCGCCATCATCTATGGCGTCATGGGAGTGCGCGAGGGCTACATGACCGGCCGCGGCCGCGTCGTCATGCGGGCCAAGACCCATTTCGAAGACCTGGAGAAGGGCAACCGCCAGGCCATCATCGTCGACGAGATTCCCTATCAGGTTAACAAGAAGTCCCTGATCGAGAAGATCGCCGAGTTGGTGAACGAGAAGAAGATCGAGGGTATTTCCGACATCCGTGATGAGTCCGACAAGTCCGGCATGCGGGTGGTGATCGAGCTGAAGCGCGGCGAAGTGGCCGACGTGGTGCTCAATAACCTCTATCGGATGACCCAGCTCCAGGATACCTTCGGCATGAACATGGTCGCCCTGGTGGATGGCCAGCCCCGGTTGTTGAACCTGAAGCAGATGCTGGAATGCTTCCTTGCCCATCGTCGCGAGGTGGTGACCCGGCGTACCGTCTACGAGCTGAAGAAGGCCCGGGATCGTGGCCATATCCTGGAAGGCTTGGCTGTCGCCCTGTCCAATGTGGACGAGATCATCGCCCTCATCAAGGCGGCGCCGACTCCGGCGGATGCCAAGCGCGGCCTGATGGAGCGCACCTGGCGCAGCCCGGTGGTGGAAGAAATGCTCAAGCGCTCCGCCGCCGATGCCTCCCGTCCGGAAGGTCTGGCGCCGGAATACGGCCTCTCCGCCCAGGGCTACCTGCTCTCCGACGCCCAGGCCCAGGCTATCCTGGAACTGCGCCTGCAGCGCCTGACCGGCCTGGAGCAGGACAAGATCGTGAACGAGTACAAGGAGGTGATGGACAAGATCGCCGACCTGCTCGACATCCTGGCCCGCCCCGAGCGCATCACCGAAATCATCGTCGGCGAACTGACCGCCATCCGCGAACAATTCGGCGATGACCGCCGTTCCGAGATCGTGCTGCACACCCAGGAACTGGGCATCGAGGACTTCATCACTCCGCAGGATATGGTGGTGACCCTGTCCCATACCGGCTACATCAAGTCCCAGCCCCTGACCGACTACCGCGCCCAGAAACGTGGCGGCCGCGGCAAGCAGGCGGCGGCCATGAAGGAAGACGATTTCGTCGACCACCTGTTCGTGGCCAATACCCACGACTACATCCTGTGCTTCTCCAACCGGGGCAGGCTGTATTGGCTCAAGGTCTATGAAGTGCCCCAGGGCAGCCGCACCAGCCGGGGCAAACCCATCGTCAATATGTTCCCCCTGGAGGAAGGCGAGAAGATCAACGCCATTCTGCCGGTCAAGGAATTCGCCGAAGACAAGTACATCTTCATGGCCACCGTCCAGGGTACCGTCAAGAAGACCCCGCTGTCCGACTTCTCCAACCCGCGCCGGGCCGGCATCATCGCCGTCGCCCTGGATGAGGGCGACTATCTGGTGGGCGCCGAGCTGACCAGCGGCAGCAACGACATCATGCTGGTGTCCGACGGCGGCAAGGCTGTGTGGTTCGACGAAGAAGATGTCCGTCCCATGGGTCGTAATGCCCGTGGCGTTCGCGGCATGAAGCTCCAGCCCGACCAGACGGTGATTTCCCTGCTGGTGGCCGAGAACGAAGAACAGACCGTGCTTGTCGCTACCGAGAACGGCTATGGCAAGCGTACCGTCCTGGGCGACTTCCGCCACTCCGGCCGCGGCACCCAGGGCGTCATGGCCATCGCCGCTTCCGAGCGCAACGGCAAGATCGTTGCCGCCAAGCTGGTGGGTGACGAGGACGAAATCATGCTCATCACCACCGGCGGCGTCCTCATTCGCACCCGGGTGGCCGAGATTCGCGGCATGGGCCGGGCGACCCAGGGCGTCACCCTGATTTCCCTGGACGACGGCGAGAAGCTGGCCGGCGTCGAGAAGGTCATCGAGACCGAGTCCGAAACCGAGGCGGAAGTGGAGGCCGAGTGATGTCCCGAATCTGGAATTTCAGCGCCGGTCCCGCCGCGCTGCCCGAGGAAGTCCTGCGCCAGGCCCAGGAGGAACTCCTGGAATGGCACGGCGCCGGCTGCGGTGTCATGGAAATGAGCCACCGGGGCAAGGAATTCATGTCCATCCTGGAACAGACGGAAGCCGATCTGCGGGAACTGATGGGCATCCCCGCTAATTACAAGGTGCTGTTCCTACAGGGCGGGGCGACCCAGCAGTTCGCCCAGATTCCCATGAACCTCCTGGGCGGCCGCTCTGCCGACTACATCGTCACCGGTTCCTGGTCCAAGAAGGCCATCAAGGAGGCGATGCGCTTCGGCACCGTGCGCTGCGCCGCCACCACCGAGAATTCCGGCTTCACCCGCCTGCCGGAAGCCGAGGAAGTTCGCCTCGATCCGAACGCGGCCTACCTCCACGTCTGCACCAACGAGACCATTCACGGCGTGGAGGTTTCCGACGAGCGCCTGGCCCGGACCGACGTGCCCCTCATTGCGGACATGTCCTCCCACATCCTGTCCCGGCCGGTGGATGTGTCCAAGTACGCCGTGATCTACGCCGGCGCCCAGAAGAACATCGGACCCTCCGGCCTGACCCTGGTCATCATCCGGGAAGACCTGATCGGCCGCGCTCCTACCAACATCCCCAGCGTCATGGACTACGCGGTGATGGCGGAGCATGGCTCCATGCTTAATACGCCGCCCACCTTCGCCATCTATATCGCCGGCTTGGTCTTCCAGTGGCTCAAGCGCCAGGGCGGCCTAGCCGCCATCGAGAAGGCTAATGTGGATAAGGCAGAACTGCTCTACGGCTGTATCGACAATTCCGGCGGTTTCTACCGCAATCCGGTGGACATTGCCTGCCGTTCCCGCATGAACGTGCCTTTCACCCTGGCCAATCCGGAACTCGATGCCGCATTCCTGGCCGAATCCAAGGCCGCTGGGCTCCACGCCCTGAAGGGCCACAAGTCGGTGGGCGGGATGCGGGCCTCCATCTACAATGCCATCCCCCTGGCCGGCGTCCAGGCCCTGACGGCATTCATGAACGATTTCGCCAACAAGCACGCGTAAGGCCAGGCATGAGCGACGAACTCCAGAAAGAGCTGGCCGTTGTCCGGACGGAAATCGACGGCATCGACGCCCAACTGCTGAAACTCCTCAATCAGCGGGCCGGTTGTGCCCAGAAGGTGGGGGAGATCAAGTCCCGCTACGGGGAAATCGGCCACATCTATCGCCCCGAGCGGGAAGCCCAGGTCCTGCGCCGCATCCAGGACAGCAATCCGGGCCCGCTGACCGACGAATACGTCACCTGGTTCTTCCGGGAAGTCATGTCCGCCTGCCTGTCCTTGGAGCAGCCCCTGGGCATCGCGTTCCTGGGGCCCTTGGGGACTTTCTCCGAGTCCGCCGCCACCAAGCATTTCGGCCACGGCGCCCGGCTGTTGCCCCAGGTTTCCATCGACGATGTCTTCCGCGAGGTTGAAGCCGGCCACGCCAGCTATGCCGTGGTGCCGGTGGAGAATTCCACCGAGGGCGCCGTCGGCCGGACCATGGACTTGCTCCTGGCGACTCCGCTCAAAATCTGTGGCGAGGTGGTCCTGCGCATCCACCAGAATCTCCTGTCCAAGGTCGATTCCCTCAGCCATGTCACGAAGGTTTATTCCCACGCCCAATCCCTGGCCCAGTGCCACGAGTGGTTGAACCGCATGTTGCCGGATGTGCCCCGCATCTCCGTGGGCAGCAATGCCCAGGCAGCCCAGCGGGCGGCCGAGGAGGAGGGGGCTGCCGCCATCGCCGGCGAAGCCGCGGCGGAGCGCTACAGCCTGCCCAAGCTGGCCGAGAATATCGAGGATGAGCCCAACAACACCACCCGTTTCCTGGTACTGGGCCGCCACGACGCCGGCCCGTCCGGCCGGGACAAGACCTCGGTCATCATGTCCGCCCCCAACCGCACCGGGGCGCTCCACGAACTGCTGATGCCCTTC